>DASWFN010000035.1:0-18677 GCA_036394215.1 Candidatus Limnocylindria bacterium | reverse complement strand
CAGGGCACGAACGTCGTGAGCTCGATGGTCGTGTTCGAGGACGGCCGGCCCGCGAAGCAGTCGTACCGCCGGTTCCGCACGAAGCTCGGCGACCGCAACGACGATTTCGCCAACATGCGCGACACATTGCGCCGACGATTTGCTCGTTCCATCGTGCGTTCAGGCGCCGTTGAAGGGGGCTCGGCCGGCGACGGCGCAGCCGTGGCCGGCCGCACGGATGATTCATGGCCGATCCCCGATCTCGTCATCCTCGACGGCGGCAAGGGCCAGCTCTCCGCCGGCATCGCCGCGCTGTCCGACGCCGGGCTGCTGCAGATCCCGATCGCGGCGCTGGCCAAGGAGCGCGAGGAGCTGTTCCTCCCGCTCAAGCCGGATCCGGTCATCCTCCCGCAGCGGTCACAGGGGCTGTTCCTCGTGCAGCGCATCCGCGACGAGGCTCACCGGTTCGCGGTGACCTACCACCAGCAGCTGCGCAGCAAGCGCGCCACGTCGTCCATCCTCGACGAGATCCAGGGGGTCGGGCCCGCCAAGAAGCGCGCGCTCCTGCGGAAATTCGGGTCGGTGAAGGGGATGCGCGACGCGACCGAGGCCGAGCTCGCCGGTGTGGCCGGCGTCGGGCCCGCCCTCGCCGAGCGGATCAAGCAGGCCATCGACTGACCGTCAAGGTCGACCTCAACGATCCGCATATTCGGCTACAGAACGATGAGTTTGCGTTGACAATCAGCGATGGCCGGCGGAGAGTCGATCCATGGCGAATCCGGTCATCGGGCGCTGTCCGATCTGCAACGAGTCACTGCACGTCGTTCGGCTCGAGTGCGAGAGCTGCGGCACGCGCCTCGAGGGGAGCTTCGCCCTCGGCCGGTTCCATTCGCTGACCACCGATCAGCTCGAGTTCCTCGAAACCTTCATCCGCGCGCGAGGGAATTTCAAGGACGTCGAGCGCGAGCTCGGTATCTCATATCCGACCGTGCGGTCGCGGCTCGACGCGGTGATCCGCGCGCTCGGCTTTCCGTCCCAGGCCGAGCCGGACCGCGAGGCGGAGCGGCGCAAGGAGATCTTGCGCGAGCTCGCCGAGGGCAAGATCGCGCCGGATGACGCGGCGGCGCTGCTGGAGGCTGAGTGATGGCGAACGAGAGCGACGAGGCGCGCCGCAAGACGGCGCGCGAGGAATTCGAGGAAGCGCGGCAGCGCTACTACGAGATGCGGCAGCGCGAGCGGGAGATGCGCCAGGAAGAACGCGTGCGCGACCGCGACGAACGCAACCGCACCCGCGATGAGCGTCGCACGCTGCGCGACGAGATCCGGCGGTCGATCCACGGCAGCGGCCTCGGCCCCGATCTCGGCAAGCACATCGGCCGGACGATCCGGGACTCGATGAGCTTCAACATCGACGTCGGGGACCTCGTCGGTGGCGGCGGTGACGAGCACTCCGAGACGATCGAGCGCGACTTCAGCGTCGGGCGGACCCCGGGGCTCCACGTGCGCAACGTGTCCGGCGACACGCGCGTCAGCGTCGGCGATGACGGGAAGATCCACGTCGCGGCGCGTAAGCGCGTGCGCGGCACGAGCGAGGAGCGTGCGAAGCGCCTGCTCGAGAACGTCGAGGTCCGGATGGAGCAGGACGGCGACGAGGTGCTCCTGAAGCCCCACCTCTACGAGCAGGACCGCGGCTGGGCCGACCTGTTCCGCGGGGGCCGCGTCGCGGTCGACTTCGAGATCGTCGTGCCGCGGGAGCTTCGCTTCGAGGCCCACACCGTCAGCGGCGACCTCGTCCTCACCGGCACGCGTGGACCGATCGACGTGCAGAGCGTCTCCGGCGACGTGCGCCTGAGCGACGTGCAGGGCCCGATGCGCCTCAAGACGGTCAGCGGCGACGCCACGCTCGCGGGGTACGCGGGCCAGCTCGTGGCCAACTCGGTGAGCGGCGATCTCGCCCTGACCAACGTCCGGCTGCACGGCTCGGAGATCGTGACCGTCAGCGGCGACGTCCGCGTCGACGGCGAGCTCGACAAGGCTCGCGAGCACAAGATGAAGACGATCAGTGGCGACGTCGACCTCCACCTGACCGGTGGGTCGTACGACATCCGCTTCAAGAGCATGAGCGGCGACCTCGACAGCGAGATGGACGGCGAGATCCTGCGCGAGGGCCGCCGCGACAAGCACATCGTCATCGGCGCCGGAGAGACGCAGGTCAGCGTGAAGACCATGAGCGGCGATCTGCAGATCAAGGCGTCCGGCGAGGGCGCTCCGGAGGCGACCGAGGCCTCGTCGATGGCGCAGGCCGACATGGCCTGGCCCGCGGCCGACCGCACCGAGGCCGTCGACCGCACCGAGCCGCTGGAGCCGACGCCGCCGCAGGCGCCGCGCGTCGACGTCCGCGACCTGCTCGAGCGCGTCGCCAAGGGCGAAGTCGATGTCGACGCCGCCGCCGCGGCGCTCGACGCGAGCCGCGAACGCTGATGCCGAGTGACGAGGGGAAGCAGGTCCTGAAGCTCCTCGCGGAGGGGAAGATCGACGCCGAACAGGCGTACCGGCTGCTCAAGGCGATCGGCGATGTCACGGAGGGGAGCCGCCCGCCGGTCCCGCCGGTGCCGCCGGTCGCACCGCTGTTCCCGCCCGACGCGGCGATCCCGCCCGGGCTGGGCCGCAGGACGCTCCGGATCATGGTGACCTCGGGCGGCAAGGCCAAGGTGAACATCGCGATCCCGCTCGGGATCGCGCGGATGGGCAAGACGAAGATCGCGGCGAGCGGGCTCGTGCGCGAGCAGCTCGCGAAGTTCGGCATCGACCTGGACGACGTTCTGCGGAACATCTCACACTCCGGTCCGATCGTCGACATCTCCGACGGCGACGACCGGGTGCTGATCGTCGTCGAGTAGGTGACCCTCTCGCCCGCGGTCGAGGTCACGGGCCTCACCAAGGTGTTCGAGAAGGGCCGGCGGACGATCTGGCAGCGCCTCCGCCGCGAGCCCGACAAGCGCGAGACGTTCGTCGCCGTCAACGGCATCGACCTGCGCGTCGAGCGTGGCGAGATCTTCGGAGTGCTCGGTCCGAACGGGGCAGGGAAGACGACGATGCTGCGGATGCTCGCGACGCTCCTCGAGCCGACGAGCGGCGAGGCCCGTGTCCTCGGCATCGACGTGATGCGCGAGCCGCGCGAGGTCCGCCGGCGGCTCGGCGCGATGCTCTCCGGCGAGCGGAGCCTGTACTGGAAGCTCACGGCGCGCGAGAACCTCGAGTACTTCGCGGCGCTCTACCACGTGCCGCCGAAGGAGGCGAAGGCGCGCATCGACGCGGCACTGGTCGCGGTGAAGCTCACCGATCGCGCCGACGACTACGTGGAGCGCTACTCGACCGGCATGCGGCAGCGCCTGGCGCTCGCGCGGGCGCTCCTGCCGGACCCGCCGCTCGTGATCCTCGACGAGCCGACCGTCGGCCTGGACCCGCAGGCCGCGCGCGACCTGCGCGACCGCGTTCGCGAGCTGAAGCGCCAGGGCCGCACCGTCCTCCTCACGACCCACTACATGGAGGAAGCGGACCAGCTCTGCGACCGCATCGCGATCATCGACCACGGCGAGATCGTCGCGCTCGATACGCCGGCCGCGCTGAAGCGCCGCATCCGCGCGGAGGAGGTCGTGAGTCTCGAGATCGGCATCGTCGGGAATGACGCCGCGCTGCTGGCGCGCCTCGCGAGCGTCGGCTCCATCGCGCGCAGCGAGCGGCACAACGGCACGCTCGCGGTCACGGCGCACTGCGCGTCCGCGCGCGACTTCGTCCCGGCCGCGTTCGACGCCGCGCGCGCTGAGGGCGCGACGATCCAGCACGTCGAGGTGGTTCCGGTCTCGCTCGAGGATGTATTCATCTCGCTGACCGGCCGCGCGCTCCGCGAATGACGACGTCGCTCCTGGCCGCGGACCTGCGGGCGCTCGTGGCGGCCGGCCGGATGTCGCTCCGGCAGCTCCGGCGCTACCCGACCAGCTTCATCGGCCAGGTCTTCTGGCCGGTGCTGCTGCCCGCGGTGTGGGTGCTCATGGGCCAGGCGTACTCCGGCGGCGGCGATGCGCGGGCGCTCGACGCGTTCGCGTCCCGTTCGGGCACGACCGGAGTGACGCTCTTCATCTTCGTCGGCTACGCGATGTACATGTGGCTGAGCACGCTGCTGTGGGGTCCGGGCACCGCGCTCCGGCAGGAGCAGATGCGCGGGTCGCTCGAGGCCGTGTTCCTCACGCCGGCGTCGCGGCTGGTGCCGCTGTTCGGCCCGACGCTCACGAACGTCGTCTGGGTCGTCTTCCAGCTGGTCGTGATGGGCCTCGCGGTGTGGCTCCTGTTCGGCGTCGCGCTGCCGCTCGGTGGCGTGCTGCTCACGCTGCTCGTCACGCTCGCCGGACTCCCGGCGATGTACGCGATGGGCTCGCTCTTCGGCGCCGCGGTGCTCCGCTTCGGCGAGGTCAATCCGGCGGTGCAATTCGTGCGCGGAGCGCTGTCGCTGCTCTGCGGGATCACCTTCCCGATCGTGATGCTCCCCGACTGGGCGCAGCTGATCGCCGCCGCGATGCCGCCGACCTACGTCGTCGCGGCCATCCGCGAGGCGCTGCTCAAGGGTGCGACGCCGCTGGACCTCGCCCCGACGGCCGCGATCCTCCTCGGGCTCGCGGTCATCTTCGGCGTGCTCGCGGTGATCCTGTTCCGGGTCCTCGAGGCGAGCGCCCGGCGGACCGGGATGCTCGGGCGGTATTGATGGACGAGCTGCGCGCCGCGCTCGCCATCGCGCGGAAGGACATCCGCCATCTCTCGCGGTACCGCTTCTCGGTGGCCTCGTCGATCTTCACGCCCCTCTACCAGGGCGTGCTTCCGGCACTGCTGTTCGGCGCGTCGTTCGCCGTCGGCGGGAAGGTCGTCGGCCTGGAGAAGACGATCGGCACCGCGGATCTCGCCGGCTTCATCTTCCTCGGCGGCGTGATCAGCGGACTCGTGGCGACCGCGTTCTGGGCGATGGCCATGAGCTTCCGCAACGAGATGGAGATGGGAACGCTCGAGCCGACGTGGCTGACGCCGACCGCACGCGAGACGCTCGTGCTCGGACGCGCGTTGGGCGGGATGTTCTGGTTCGCGGTCGGACAGATCGGGATCTTCGCGGTCGGCATCGTGTTCTTCGGACTGCGGTTCCGCTGGGAGACGGCCTACGCGCTTCCCGCGGTGTTCATCGCGACCGTCGCGCTGGTCGGCGTGGCCTATCTCCTGGCGGCCATCGTCCTGTCGATCAAGGACGCGAACCTCTTCATCGACTGCACGAACTTCCTGTTCGCGACCGCCTCGGGGGTCGCGTTCCCGGTGCTCCTGCTCCCGGGGGCGCTGCAGCCGGTCGCGTTCGCGCTGCCCACGACCTACGCCATGGACATCCTGCGCCAGCAGGCCCTCGGGACGCGGCCGCTCTTCGATCCGGCCCTCGAGTACCTGGTCCTCGTCGTGACGACGATCGTCTCCATTCCGATCGGGCTCTGGGCGTTCCGCGCGGCCGATCGCCGCATCCGGCGGCTCGGCACGATCAACCAGCACTAGCCCGCCTAATATCCACGGTGATGGGACTGATCGGACGCGTGCTCATCAACGCGATCGCGATCGCGGTCGCGGCCGCGCTCATCCCCGGCATCTCCTACGGCCACGCCAGCTATGGCTACGGCGACGCCGACAAGTGGATCTCGCTCGCGCTCACGGCGCTCGTCCTGGGGATCGTGAACGCGTTCGTGCGGCCGATCATCTCGCTCATCGCGATGCCGATCACGTGCCTGACCCTCGGGCTCTTCCAGCTCGTCATCGCCGGGCTGATGCTGCTGCTCGTCTCGGCGATCCCGGCTCTCGGCTTCCAGGTCGACAACATCATCGCCGCCATCATCGGCGCGCTCGTGATCGGGGTCGTGGGATTCGTCGTCTCGAAGATCATCCCGCACTAGCGACATGAGCCCGCGCCCCGACTTCGTGGTCGTCACCGGCCTTTCGGGCGCCGGAAAATCCCAGGCCGTGAAGGTATTCGAGGATCTCGGCTACTACATCCTCGACAACCTGCCCCCCGCGCTCATGGCCTCGGCGCTCGACGTCGCGCGCAAGGGCGGCCACCCGCGCGTCGCGATGGTCGTCGACGCGCGCAGCGGCGCGCTGTTCGCGGACGCCGCGACGCAGCTCGAGCAGCTCGATCGCGACGGGACCCGCCCGCACGTCCTGTTCTTCGACGCGTCGGACGAGGTGCTCCTGCGCCGCTACAGCGAGACCCGGCATCGCCATCCGCTCGAGACGACCGGTGGGGTGCAGCCGAGCATCGAGGAGGAGCGCAGGCTGCTCGTCGACCTCCGGGCCCGGGCGGACAAGGTCATCGACACGACCTTCCTCTCGGTGAAGGATCTGCGCGACACGCTGCACTCGCTCTACGGCGAGGGGAAGAGCGGCATGCTCGTGCAGCTCGTGAGCTTCGGCTACAAGTACGGCCTCCCGCCGAGCGCCGATCTCGTGTTCGACGTGCGGTTCATGGAGAACCCCTTCTACATCGACGAGCTTCGTCCGCTCTCCGGCAGCGACCAGCCGGTGCGCGACTTCGTGCTCGGCCATCCGGCGACGCGGGATTTCCTCGACAGGCTCATGCCGCTGCTCGAGTTCGCGCTGCCGCGCTACGAGGAGGAGAAGAAGGCGCGCCTCGGCATCGCGTTCGGTTGCACCGGTGGCCGCCACCGCTCCGTCGCGATCGCGGACGAGGTCGCGCGGCGGCTCCAGTCGTCGTGGCGCGGCGAGGTCGTGGTCGAGCATCGCGACCGCGACAAGCCGGACGTCCGCACGTGACCCGCGGCGTCGCGGCGCGCGAGCGCTCGCCGCTCTCCGATGAGGTGAAGGCCGAGCTCGCGCGCGTGCCGCTCAAAGCGTGCGACGCGCGGGTGCTCGCCGCGCTGCTGCCGCGGGCGGGGCATCTCGGCGCGCCGGCGCGCCGTGTCGCGCACCGCGCGGAGGGATCCGATCCGGGGTCGCTGTTCCGCCGCTCGTGCTGCAGGCGCGCGTACCTGCGCGGGCTCGTGCTCGCCGGCGGGTCGGTCTCGGCGGGCGCGTCGGGCTACCTGCTCGAGATCAGGCCGCCGCGCGGCGAGGTCCGGCGTGCCGCGTCGATCCTCGGGCGCGAGGGCTTCGCGCCGGCGATCCGCTCGCGCCGCGGGCAGCTCGTGTTCACGATCCGCGACGCCGAGCTCATTGCCGCGTATCTCCGGGCCAGCGGCGCGTCCGAGACCCTGCTCCGTTTCGAGGCGAAGCGCGTCTCGCGCGAAGTGCGTGGCCGCACGAACGCGCTCGTCAACGCGGAGTCCGCGAACCTCGGCCGCGCGGTCGCGTCGGCGCGTGCGCAGACCGAAGCGATCCGCGCGCTGGCGAAGGGCGGGCGCCTCGCGCGGCTGCCCGCGCCACTCCGCGAAGCGGCGAGCGCGCGCCTGCGTGCGCCAACGGCCACACTGAGCGACCTGGCTCGCCGGCTCGACACGACGAAGTGGGTCGTCCGCTCGCGCCTCCGGCGGCTCGTGGAGGAAGCCGAGGCATGACCCGCGGACGGCTCGTGATCGGGAACTGGAAGATGAATCCCGCGACCGTCTCGGATGCGGTGGCGCTCGCGCGGACCGTTGCCGCGCTCCCGCATCCCGGCACCGACGCCGGCATCGCGCCGCCCGCGATCGCGCTCGCCGCGGCGGCCGAGGCGGTGCGCGGATCGAACGTCGCGGTGTACGCGCAGGACGTGCACTGGGAGGACCATGGCGCGTACACGGGGCAGCTGAGCGTGTCGATGCTCCGGGGCATCGCGGCCGGATCGATCGTCGGCCACTCCGAGGTGCGCCGCGAGCTCTGCGAGGACGACGCGCGCGTCGCGCGCAAGCTCGCCCGCGTCCTCGGTGCCGGGATGCGGGCGATCCTCTGTGTCGGCGAGACGGAGGCGCAGTTCTCCGCGGACGGGACCGAGGGGGTGCTCCGGCAGCAGATCGAGCGCGGGGTGAACGAGGTGCGCGGGGTGACGGCGGACCGCTTCGTGGTCGCGTACGAGCCCATCTGGGCGATCGGCACCGGCCGTCCGGCCACCGGCACGCACGCCGCCGCCGCGGCCCGGACCATCCGGACCGCGCTCCGCACAGCCGGTCTCCCCGCAGACGACATCCGCGTCCTCTATGGCGGGAGCGTGAGCGCGGCCAGCGTCGGCGAGTTCGCCGCGGCCGAGGGCATCGACGGCGCGCTCGTCGGCGGCGCGTCGCTCAAGTCGGACGAGTTCGCCGCCATCCTCGCGGCGTTCGGATCGCGCGGAGCGTGACGGCGGCGTACCGCCCGGTCGTCCTCTGCGTGATCGACGGCTGGGGGATCGGACCCGATTCGCCGTCGAACGCCGCGACGCGCGCGGACACGCCGCGGCTCGACGCGATCCTTCGCGACTTCCCGCACGCGAAGCTCGAGGCGAGTGGCACGGCCGTCGGGCTGCCGCCCGGGGTGATGGGGAACAGCGAGGTCGGTCACCTCACGATGGGCGCGGGGTACGCGGATCCGCAGTCGCTCGAGCGCATCGACCGCTCGATCGCGGACGGCTCGTTCTTCGCGAACGGTGCCTTGCGGGCCGCCTGCGCCGCGGCGCGAGGCGGGCAGACCCTTCATCTGATGGGGCTTCTGTCCATGGGCGGCGTGCACGCCGACATGCGGCATCTCGAGGCGCTGGTCGAGCTCGCGCGCCGCGAGGACGTCGACGACGTGGTCGTGCACGCGTTCCTTGACGGCCGGGACATGCCGCCGCGCAGCGCGCTGCCGCTCATCGCGCGCGTCGGCGCGCCGATCGCGACGGTGCACGGCCGGTTCTACGCGATGGACCGCGACAAGCGCTGGGAGCGGACGCTCCGGTCCTACAAGGCGATCGTCGACGCCGACGGCCCGCGGGTCGCGACGGCCGAGGAGGCCGTCCGCGGGTGCTACCTGCTCGAGGACTGCCGCGACGAGCTTCTCGAGCCGTACGTCGTCGGCGAGGGTCGGCCCATCGCGGACCGGGACGCGGTCATCTTCTTCAACTTCCGGCCCGACCGCGCGCGCCAGCTCACCTGGGCGCTCATGCAGCCGGACTTCGACGGCTTCCCGCGCCCGCGCGTCGTGCGCGACCTCACGTACGTGACGATGACCGAGTACAAGGTCGACTTGCCGGGCGTGCTCGTGGCCTACCCGCCGCAGCCGGTGCTGCCGCTGGCCGAGCTCGTGAGCGAGGCTGGGCTGCGGCAATTCCACGTCGCCGAGACCGAGAAGTACGCGCACGTGACCTACTTCTTCAACGGTGGTCGCGAGGAGCCGTTCGCCGGTGAGGATCGCGTGCTCGTGCCATCACCGCGCGTGATGACCTACGACCTCGCGCCGGAGATGAGCGCGGCGCCGGTGGCCGCCCAGCTGACGGAGGCCATCGCGTCCGGGCGGTACGACTTCGCGATCGTGAACTTCGCGAACCCGGACATGGTCGGACATACCGGCGTGTTCGACGCGGCGCTGCGCGCGATGGCCGCGACCGACGCGGCGGTTGGCCACGTCGTCGACGCGGTCCTCGAGGCGGGCGGATGCCTCCTGCTCACGTCAGATCACGGCAACGTCGAGGAGATGACGTTCCCCGACGGCAGCCTCAATACGCAGCACAGCACCAACCCGGTCCCCGTCGCGTTCGTGTCCAAGGACCGGACCGCGTGGACGATGCGCGACGGCGAGCTCGCCGATGTCGCGCCGACGCTGCTGGCGCTGCTCGGCATTCCCGCGCCGCAGCGGATGACCGGACGATCGCTGCTCGTCCCGCGATGACCGCGTTCCGCGGTGCGACGGTCGCGTGGGCGGCGTACGCCTGCGCTGCCGGGGTCGTGTCGGCCTTCGCGCTCCTCGCATGGGCCCGCGCCCTCGCGCTCGCCGGTCCGGTGCTGTACGGCGAGGGCGCCGTCGCGCACGCCGCGCTGCTCGCTCGGACGCTCGACACGTACCGCGATCCCGTGGGTGCCGCGTTCACCGCGGCGAACTACCCGCCGCTCTACGTCACGCTCGCGTCGGTGGGCGACCCGTTCGTCACGGGCCGCGTCCTCAGCATCGTCGCGACCCTCGCCGTCGCCGGGCTCGTCGCCTGGCGCGCGCGCGAGGCGCCGCCGCTCGTGCGCGCCGCACTGGCCGCCGGCTGGCTCGCGCTGGTGCCCGTCGCCATCTGGGGCCCGGCGGTGAAGCCCGATCTCCTCGCGCTGGCGCTCACGGTCGCGGCCGTCATCATGCTCGAGCGCCGGCGCGCGGGCCTCGCCGCGGCGCTGCTCGTGCTCGCGATCGCGGCGAAGCCGACCGCGATCCTTCCGGCCCTCGTCCTCCTCGGCTGGATCGTCGCCCGCGACCGCGCGCTGCTGCGGCCGTTCGCCGTGTTCGGCGCGATCGCGCTCGCGGTCGCGGGTATCGCGTGCATCCCGTTCGGCTACGACGGGCTCTGGCGTCACGTCGTCGGATACAACGCGCTGCCCTGGACCGCCGAGCAGGCCGCGCTGCTCGCGTTCGTGGCGGTCGCCGTCGAGGTCGCGTTGCTCGGTGGCGGGCTCGCGACGCGCGGCTTCGCCGGCCCGATCGGCGCCTACGCCGTCGCCGCGGTCGGCGTCGTCGTCCTTGGGGGCCGCGAGGGAGCGACGATCAACTACGTCCTCGACCTGGGCGCGGCCGCGTCGCTCGCGCTCGCGTCGCGCGGCCGCGACCTAGCGCGCACGCCGCTCTATCCGGTCGCAGCCATCGTCAACCTCGTCATCGCGGTCGCGCTGTTCGATCCGCTCGGGATCGTGCCGGGCCGCACCGCCTCCACGGGCTCGTGGGGCGATGGCTCGCGGATCACGGCCGCGAAGGAGGCACTCGCCGGCGACGAGACGATCCTCGCGGAGGACAGCGGGCTGCTCATCGCGACCGGCCATCGGGTCGCGGTCGACGACCTCTTCCTCTGGAGCCGGCTCGTCGCGAACCGGACGATCGACCCGAGCCCCGTGCTCGGAGGGGTCGAGGCGGCGCGCTTCACCGCCATCGTGAGCGAGGTCGAGCTCTCGCGGCTCGGGGACGCGGCGGCGTACGAGCGGTCACGCTGGGATCCGGCGCTCGTGCGCGCCGTCGACGAGCGGTATCGGCTCGCCGCGCGTGTCGGAGGACTCTTCGTCTACCGGCCCCGCTGAGTTCGGTACACTGATGGCTCCGATGGATCTGCTCCAGGTCTCCCAGCTGCTCATCGCGGTCGCGGTCGCCACCTCGATCCTCCTGCAGGCGCGGGGGACCGGGCTGTCGTCCACGTTCGGCGGCGAGTCGACGGCCTATCGCAGCCGGCGGGGCATCGAGCGGACGTTGTTCCGGCTCACGATCGTGCTCGTCGCGGTGTTCATCATCATCTCGCTCGTCGGCGCGCGGACGACGTCGCCCGCGGCCTGAGCGGCCTCCGCGTCGCGGCTCCGACCCACCGCCTGCGCTGAGCGATGACCCGGCGCGACAAGCTCATCGTCCTCGCGCTCGTCGGCATCCTGGCCGTCACGAGTGCCGTCGCGATCGCGACGGACCGCACTGATCTTCCCGCCGAGCCCGCGTTCGGTGGTACCTACGTGGAGGGCGTCGCCGGCGTGCCGCAGTTCCTCGACCCGATCATCGCCGCGACGAACGTCGATCAGGATGTCTCGCGGCTCGTCTTCAGCGGGCTGACGCGGTTCGATCGTGACGGCTCGATCGTCGCCGATCTCGCGTCGGCGTTCGAGGTCGATCCGACCGGCAAGATCTGGACCTTCACCATCCGCCCCGACGCCGTCTGGCACGACGGCATGCCGGTCACGGCCGGCGATGTCCTCTATACCGTCGGCCTGCTGCAGGATCGCGCCTACGCCGGGCCGTTCGCGGACGCGTTCCGCGGCGTCACGGTCACGATCGTCGGAGCGAAGGTGGTGCGCTTCACGCTGCCCGACGTCTACGCGCCGTTCGCGGGCAGCACGACGGTGCCGCTGCTCCCAGCGCACCTCCTCGGCAAGGTGAGCCTCGCCGAGCTTCCGCGGCAGCCGTTCAACGCGCATCCCGTGGGCACCGGACCGTTCAAGGTGACGGAGGTCGATGGGCGGCAGGTGACGCTCGTCCGCTCGGACGACTTCTACCGCACGAAGCCCGCGCGCTCGCGGGCCTTCCTCGACAAGATCGTCCTGCGCTTCTACCGCGACGACACCGATGCGCTCGAGGCCCTCGCCCGCGGCGAGGTCGATGGCACCGCGAGCCTCTCACCGCAGAATGCCGCCCGCGCGCGCACGCTGAAGTCGGTCGACCTCTACAGCCTGCCGACGAACGACTTCACCGCGCTGTTCCTGAACGTGCGGCCGGCGAAAGCCGTGTTCCGCGATCGCGTCGTGCGCCAGGCGATCGCGGCCGCGATCGATCGCGGCAAGGTCCTGCAGGTCGCGGCCGACGGCCGCGGCAGCGTCGCCGATCAATTCGTGCCGTCGGGGTCGTGGGCGTTCGTCCGCGACGTCCCGCGCACGACGTTCTCCGCCGCGGACGCCCGCGCGCTGCTGGACGGCGCCGATTGGATCGATCACGACGGAGACGGGATCCGCGACAAGGGCGGCGTCGCGCTCCAGTGGTCGATCTCGACGTCCGACGAGCCCGCGCGCCTCGCCGCGGCGCGCCAGATCGCGGACGATCTTGCGACCGTCGGCATGAAGGTCGACGTGCGCGCAGTTCCCTTCGCGACGCTCGTCGATCGCGTCGCCCGCCAGCGTGACTTCGACGCGCTGCTGGTGGGGATCACGGTCGGCAACGACCCCGACCCGTATCCGTTCTTCCATTCGAAGCAGGTCAGCGATCCCGGTGACAACTTCTCGGGCTACTCGACGCTCGCGATGGACCGGCTCCTCGAGCAGGCGCGGCGGACGGTGGACCAGGCGAAGCGGCGCGAGCTGTTCGCCCAGGTGTGGAACGCGATCGCCGCCGACGTTCCCGTGGTGTTCCTGTACTACTCGGACTTCCTGTACGCGCAGTCGCGCGTGGTCCACGGGTTCAAAGTCGCGCCGGTGAACGATCCGCCGCAGCGGTTCTGGAACGTCGAGGACTGGTACGTGAAGACCGCCGTCAAGCAGTAGTCCTATGGACACGGCGTCCGGGACCTGCGCATAACGGGGTCGTGGCGACAGGCGAAGGCAAGGGCTGGTCCAAAGGGCGCAAGGCATCGGACGACCCGCGGATCGCGAAGAACGCCGTCGCACGGCGCGGGCCCCGTGCCCCGTACCGGATCCGGATCCGTGGGCGGGCGTTCGATCGACCGCGCCCGCTCGAGTGGACAGCGCCTCTCGCGTATGCGGTCGGACTGATCGCGACGGACGGATGTCTGTCATCTGGTCGACACATCTACTTCGACTCGAACGATGAGCAGCTGGTGGCGACGTTCCTTCAATGCATCGGCCGACCGGTCCGATACGTCGCGCGCCCGACGCGCATAGGAGCTGTGGCGTACCGCGCGAGCATGAGCGACGTTGAACTCCATCGCTGGCTCGAGACGATCGGCCTCACGCCTGCCAAGAGCCTTACGCTCGGCGCGATCGATGTACCGAATGAGTTCTTGATTCCGCTGGTCCGTGGGCTGCTTGATGGCGACGGCAGCATCCTGAACTACGTCCACGCGCCGACGAAACGGGCCTATCCCGAATACCGATCTGAGCGACCGGTCGTCCACTTCAACACCGCGAGCAGGACACACGTCGACTGGTTGCGCGGCAAGCTGGACCCGATCGTCGGCAGCGGATATCTCGCGATCCGTCCGGCGCGGCCGCCACGGCACGCCTTCTATACGCTGCGTTACGGCAAGGCGGCCAGCATCAAGCTGCTGACGCTGCTCTACGAGGATCCGGGAGCACCGCGGCTGATGAGGAAGTGGCGGACGTGGAACGAGTACGTCCGCCGACACGGTGCGGAAGGCGGGATTTGAACCCGCACGCCCTTTCGGGCACAGCGCCCTGAACGCTGCGAGGCTGCCGTTACTCCACTTCCGCGGTGAGTCCTCATTTTAGCCCCACGGCGCGGCGGATCGAACGACCTCCTACCATCCCTCACCGTGCCGAAGCGCGACCCGTCGAGCGTGTGGATCTCCGTCGACATGGAGGGCATCGGCGGTGTCGCCGCGTACAGCCACGTGATGATGAGCGGTCCCGAGTACGAGCGCGCGCGTACGTGGATGACGCAGGAGGTCAACGCGGCCATCGAGGGCGCCGCGTCCAACGGCGCCGCACGGTTCTGCGTGAACGACTCGCACGGCAACATGCACAACCTCTACGCCGACGAGGTCGACCCGCGCGCCGAGCTCATCGTCGGCACCGCGAAGCCGTGGAGCATGGGCCAGGGCATCGACGGCGGCTACGGGACCTGCTTCTTCATCGGCTACCACGGACGTGCCGGACATCCGCGCGCGGTCCTCGATCACACCTACGCCAGCCGGGCGATCTACGAGTGCCGCCTGAACGGCCGGCCGGTGGGGGAGACCACGCTCAACGTGTACCTCGCGGGCTACTTCGATGCGTCGGTGACCCTCGTCGCCGGCGACGGCGCGACGTGCCGTGAGGCCCGCGAGCTCGTCCCGTCGTGTGTGACCGTGAAGACGAAGGACGCGACCGGCCGGTTCTCCGCGAAGATGCTGCACCCGCAGCGCGTGCGGGAGCTCCTGCAGATCGCCGCGGCGAAGGCGATGGACGTCGCGCAAGACGCGCGGGCCGTTCGGCCGAAGGCACGGAATGAGATCGAGCTCGCGTTCCTCACGTCGGCGATGGCCGACATGGCCGAGCTCATCCCCGGCACGCGGCGCAGCGGCGCGCGATCCGTCGCGTACGCCTCGCGTGACTACCTCGAGCTGTACAAGGCGCTGCTCGCGATGGTGCGGATCGCGCCGGCCGCCGTCCCGCCGGAGCAGTGACGAGCGCGGACGTCGTCGTCGTCGGCGGAGGCGTCATCGGCGCCTCGATCGCGTATCACCTGAGCCAACGCGGCGCCGGCAAGATCGTGGTCCTCGAGCGCGACCGGATCGGCACGGGATCGACGGGCAAGAATGCCGGCGGCATCCGCCTCACCTTCTCGACCGAGGTGAACGTGCGCCTGTCGCAGCGCGCGCTCCCGCGCATCGAAGCCTTCGAAGCCGAGATGGGCATCGATCCGCAGTTCCATCAGGTCGGCTACCTCTACCTCATCACCGAGGAGCGCGACGTCGCTCCGTTCGAGCGCTCGCTGGCCCTCTGGAAGCGGCTTGGCGTGCCCGCGCGCAAGATCACCGCCGCGGAGGCGCAGGCGCTCTTCCCCGAGGTGCGCGTCGACGACGTGCGGTTCGCGATCTTCTGCCCGAAGGACGGCTACGCGGATCCGCACTCCCTCCTGCAGGGCTACGTCTCGCGCGCCCGCGAGCGGGGCGTCGAGTTCCGCGAGGGCGCGCCCGCTCGCGCGATCGACGTGTCCGGCGGCAAGCTCCAGGCGGTCCGCGCGGGCGACGAGCGGATCGTCTGCGAGACGGTCATCAACGCGGCGGGCGCCTGGGGGAAGCAGGTCGGCGCGATGGTCGGGCTCGAGCTCCCCATCGACCCGCTGCGGCGGCACATCTTCGTCACCGGGCCCGTCGAGGGATTCGACCGCGAGTTCCCGATGACCATCGAGTTCGCCTCCGGCCTCTATTTCCACCGCGAGTCCGGCGGCGTGCTGCTCGGGATGGCCGACCACGCCGATCCGCCGCGCTTTGACGATTCGGTGAACTGGGATTTCCTCCCGACGGTCGTCGAGCACGCACTGGCGCGCCTGCCGGCCCTCGAGCGCGCGACGGTCAAGACCGGTTGGGCCGGCTTCTATGAGGACACACCCGACCACCACCCGATCCTCGGCCGCGTCGACGCCGTCCGCGGCTTCGTGTGTGCGGCCGGCTTCTCCGGCCATGGCTTGATGCATGCGCCGGCCGCGGGCGAGGCGATCGCGCAGGTGGTCTGCGGGGAGACGCCGAGCGTCGACATCACGCCCCTGCGGTTCGAGCGTTTCGCGCGCGGCGAGCTCGTCGCCGAACACAATGTGATCTGATGCAGCTCTTCTTCCTGGTCCTCGACCTCGCGCTCGTCGCCGCGGCGGTCCTGCTGCTGCTCGCGGTCATCGTGCGCCGCGGCCGCGGAACGTCGAACCTCGCGCTGGCGCTCCTGCTGATCGTCCTCGCGCTCGGCCTCTGGTACACGGCGATCCGCACGCCGCCCGCCGGCCTCTGACGTTGAGCCACTGGAGCGGCCCCGGCGGCGGCGTGCATTGCAGCGTCTGCGGTGTCGAGTTCGCGAACGTCTTCGCCCGGAACGCGCACGCGGCGCGTCATTCCAAGAAGCCCTCGGCCTTCGACGACACCCGTCGCGACGTCTTCAGCTGTGAGCTGTGCGGGGAAATGTTTCCCACGGTCATAGCGCGTGATGAACATGCGCCTACGCATGGGAGAAGTCGCGGCTAAGTAGCGCGGTCCTATCCTCACTGCATGTCCACCCGTGAAGAGGTCCGGCTCACGTCGCTCTCGTCCTGCGCTGGCTGAGGGGCGAAGCTGGGCCCCGGCCCACTGGCGCAGGTCCTGCGCCCCCTCAGCACGCAGCGCGAGCCCGCCGAGCTGCTCGTCGGATTGCGAACGTCCGACGACGCGGCGGTCTACCGCGTCGCGCCCGACGCGGCGATCATCGAGACCCTCGATTTCTTCCCGCCGATCGTCGACGACGCCTACGCGTCGGGTGCGATCGCCGCGGCGAACGCGATGTCCGACGTCTACGCGATGGGCGGCGAGGTCCTCTTCGCGCTGAACATCGTCGCCTGGCCGGACGATCTGTCGTTCGACGTGCTCGAGCGCATGCTCCAGGGCGCCGTCGACAAGGTGACCGAGGGCGGCGGCGTCATCGCCGGCGGTCACACGGTCATCGACCGCGAGCCGAAGTTCGGTCTCGCCGTCACCGGCCGCGCCCATCCGGACAAGCTCCTGCGGAAGGGTCCGCTCGCGGCGGGCGACGCGCTCTGGCTGACCAAGCCGATCGGCACGGGCGTGCTCACCACGGTGCACAGGCAGGGCGACCTGCGGCCGGAGGATCTCGCGTCGGCCGTCGCGTCGATGGTCGCGCTGAACCGCGCCGCCGCGCTCGCGGCCGTCGCGGCGGGCGTCCATGCGGCGACGGACATCACGGGGTTCGGGCTCATCGGGCACGCCGACGAGATGGCCCGCGCCTCCGGTCTCGGCGTGCGCCTCGACGCGGCGGCGGTGCCGCTCCTGCCGGGGGCCCGCGCCCACGCCGAGCGCGGCGTGAGCTTCGGCGGGCTCGAGCGGAACACCTCCTTCTATGTCGGCGAGGGCCACGTCCGGTTCGCGGGCGCGGTCGACGAGCCGACGCGCCGCCTGCTGCTGGATCCGCAGACGTCGGGCGGTCTGCTCGTCGCGGTGCCTGCCGCGCACGCCGCCGCGTGGGACCGGGAGCGCGAGGGCAACGGCGTGACCGCGTGGCGGGTGGGCGAGGCGATCCCCGGCTCCGGCGTCGCGGTCGCGTGACCGGGGAGCCCGTCGAGGACAGCGCCCGGCCCGCGCGGCCCGCGACGCGAGCGGCGCAGCTCGCGCTCCTCAGTCCCACGAGAGCGGCCTTCGAGCTCGCGTGGCCGGGGATCATCGAGCAGCTCATCCGGGCGAGCGGGCAGACCGTCGTCTTCGCGTTCATCGGTCACCTCGGCGGCGTCGCGATCGCCGCGGTCGGCGCGGCGGTGCAATTCACCTTCCTGCTCTTCCCGGTCTTCAACGCGCTGTCGATCGGCACCGTGGCCCTCGTCAGCCGGCGCATGGGGGAGCATCGGCCCGAGGCCGCGTCCGACGTCGTGCGCCAATCGCTCGTGCTCGGTGCCGCACTCGGGCTGATCACCGGCGCCCTCTTCGCGCTCTTCGCCAAACCGCTGCTCGAGCTCATCGGGGCGGAGGACGTCGTCGCGTCGACGGGGGCGCCGTACCTCGCCGTCGTCGGCGGGCTGAACGTCTTCAGCACGGTCTCGATCATCGGCGTCGCCGCGATGCGCGCCGCCGGCGACACGCGCACACCGATGTGGCTCTCGGCGCTCGCCTCGCTCCTGTACGTGCCGGCCACGTACGTCCTCGTGACGGTCCTCGGCCTCGGGATCATGGGCGCCGCGTATGCGCTGACGCTCGTGAACGTCGCGTTCGTCATCGCGACGATCGCGCTGCTGTGGCGCGGGATCGCGGGCGTCCGGATCGCCGGCGGCTCGTGGCGGCTCGAGCGCACGAATCTGCGCTCGCTCGCGTCGATCAGCGGCTACTCCGCGGGCGAATCGTTCCTGTTCAGCGTCGGCATCCTCGCGCTCGGGTTCCTCGCGTTCCGCCTCGGGACGGAGGCGTTCGCCGCGCACCAGCTCGTCGCGCAGCTCGAGTCGCTTTCGTTCCTGCCGTGCGTCGGGTTCTCCGCGGCGTCGGCCGCGCTGGTCGGCCAGTCGCTCGGGATGCGCGATCCGCAGCGCGCGTTCCGCTCCGGCTGGGCGGCGACGCGCATGGCCATCATCTGGACGAGCGTGGCCGGAGCGATCTTCGCGCTCTTCCCGCAGTTCTTCCTGAGCCTCTTCACGAACGACCAGGCGGTCATCTCCGCCGGCAT
>DASWFN010000034.1:0-2111 GCA_036394215.1 Candidatus Limnocylindria bacterium | reverse complement strand
CGCAGGAGCAGGTCATCCGGCTGACGGTGCTCGTCATCCTGATCTCGGCCCTCGTGTCCGCCTACATCTTCTTCTTCGACAACGTCTTCCACCTGGTCGTGGACAAGGCGATCCTCGGCATCCCCGACGCGACGCCCGCGCCGCCGACCCAGTAAGGAGCAGCGATGACCGACGAGACGAACGAGCCACAGGAGCAGGAACAGGAGCCGGCACAGCCGGAGCCGCAGGACGCCGCCAAGCTCTCGGATGAGGCCGCGGCCGAGGCCGCGCGCGCGTTCCTCGGCACCGCCGAGCCGGAGCCGGAAGGCGTCTCGCCCGAAGAGGCGAAGGCCGCGTTCCGCCGCGCCGGCGCGGTCGCCGAGGCCGAGCCGGAGCCCGCGCTCGAGGCCCAGCCGGAGCCCGAGCCCGTCGCGGCCGCTCCCGCCGCGGGCAAGCCCGCCGAGGAGAAGGACGACCGGCGCTGGTACGTCATCCACACCTACTCGGGTTACGAGAACAAGGTGAAGACGAACCTCGAGCACCGCATCCACTCGATGGACATGGGCGACAAGATCTTCCAGGTCCTCGTGCCCACCGAGGAGGAGATCGAGATCAAGAACGGCAAGCGCCACCCGGTGGAGCGCAAGGTCTATCCCGGGTACGTCCTCGTCGAGATGAAGATGGGGGACGACTCCTGGTACGTCGTGCGCAACACGCCCGGCGTCACGAGCTTCGTCGGCATGGGCACCACGCCGACGCCGCTCTCCGACCAGGAGGTCAAGGCGATCCTCCGCCAGATCAAGCTCGACGCCCCGAAGTACAAGGTCGCGTTCACCAAGGGCGAGGCCGTCCGGGTCACCGACGGGCCGTTCACCGATCTCCACGGCGTCGTGGACGAGGTGAACCCCGAGCGCAACAAGGTGAAGGTCCTCGTGTCGATCTTCGGCCGTGAGACGCCGGTCGAGCTCGACTTCCTGCAGATCGAAAAGCTGGTGAAGTAATGACGGAATATGGGGTGGCAGGGGCGGAGCCCCTGCGTTGAGCAGATGAAAAAGATCAAGGCAGTGGTAAAGGTCCAGATCCAGGCGGGCAAAGCGACCGCGGCGCCGCCTGTCGGCACCGCGCTCGGCCCGCACGGAATCAACATGGGCCAGTTCATCAAGGAGTACAACGAGAAGACCGCGCCGCTCACGGGCACGGTCGTCCCGGCGGTCGTCACGATCTTCGAGGACCGCTCGTACACGTTCGTCACGAAGAGCCCGCCCGCGGCCGACCTCATCCGCAAGGAGCTCGGTATCGAGAAGGGCTCGCCGACGCCGAACAAGAACAAGGTCGGGACGCTCTCCAAGGCGAAGGTCCGCTCGATCGCCGAGACGAAGATGGCCGACCTCAACGCGACCAGCCTCGAATCCGCGATGCGAATGGTCGAGGGCACCGCCCGTAGCATGGGTGTGGAGATCTCGGGCTAGCACCTCGCGCAGATCGGCCCACCACGGCCGCACAACGTGGGAGACCGGAAGGTCGAAAGGAAGGACCACATGAGCGACGAGACAGCGACGACGACCCCGCCGGCGAAGCCGAAGGCCAGGGGCCCGCAGAAGGCGGGCAAGGGCAAGAAGCGCGGCAAGCGTTACCGCACCCTCGCCACCAAGATCGACCAGACGAAGTCCTACGCGCCCGCGGACGCGGTCAAGCTCGTCAAGGAGACCTCGCAGGCGAAGTTCGACACGTCCGTCGACCTGCACCTCCGTATGGGCGTCGACCCGCGCCACGCCGAGCAGATGGTCCGCGGGTCCGCGGTCCTGCCGAACGGAACGGGCAAGACGATCCGCGTCGCGGTGTTCGCTCAGGGTGACAAGGCCCGCGAGGCCCAGGCCGCGGGTGCCGACGTCGTCGGCGCCGAAGACCTGGCGAAGCGGATGGAGGGCGGCTGGCTCGACTTCGACGTCGCCGTCGCGACGCCCGACCTGATGGGTACCGTCGGCAAGCTGGGTAAGGTGCTCGGCCCGCGCGGCCTCATGCCGAACCCGAAGTCCGGCACCGTGACCTTCGACGTGACGAAGGCGGTCAAGGACGCCAAGGGCGGACGGGTCGAGTTCCGCGTCGACAAGACCGGCGTCGTCCACACCGTC
>DASWFN010000033.1:0-32892 GCA_036394215.1 Candidatus Limnocylindria bacterium | reverse complement strand
GGTCAGCGTCGCGACCCCGGCTGCCTTGTCGAGGGTGACCAGTCGTCGTGTGGTCGTCATCGGCATCATCGTCTCTTACCTGACGCACTGTGCGTCCCTCGCCATCGCTGCGCGCGTCTCGCATAGTGGGTCAGCCGGTCGGACCGGTCAAGGAAGTCCGCGTCAGCATGCGTTGCATGCGAGCAGCCTGGTCATCTCCGAGTCGACGCTCTACCATCGCGGGACCCGGTGTTCTGGCGGACGGGACACGTGTTTCGGCAACGGAAAGTGCCGTGCCGGTGGCAGGCACGTCGGCGTGGAGGTAGGTGGCAATGGATGCCCTCCAAAAAGAGCGTCTGAAGACCGTGTACGCGCGGGTGACCGCCGCGCTCGAGGAGGTCGTCCGGGATCTCCGGGTCACCGAGGAGGAGCTGCACCTGGCCGGCCGCTTCTTCAATCGACTCGGCGCGTCTGGTTTCTTCCCCAGCATGCTCGATGTCGCTCTCTCGGTGCCGAGCCTCGAGGCCTCGCGGTCCGACCTCCGCGGCCCCCGCGCCAATGTCGAAGGGCCGTTCTACAGGGCCGGCGCGCCGGTACGCCGGGACGGATCGATTCTCGAGCACCAGCCCGGCCCGACGGCGGAGTCGTGCGTCGTCGAGGGTCGCGTGACCGATGCCGTGACGGGGCAGGGGATCGCCGGAGCAGAGCTCGACTTCTGGCAAGCTGATGAGGACGGCCAATACGACAATGTCGGCTGGCATCTGCGCGGCGTGATCGTCGCGGATGCGGCAGGCAATTACAGCCTCAAGACCGTCGTCCCCAACGACTATCCCCAGCACCAATTCGATCCGGTCGGGGAGTTGCTCTCGGCCATGGACCTCCCGGTTTACCGTGCCGCTCACATCCACTTGAAGGTGCGGGTCGGCGGTCAGGAACGTCTCACCACGCAGTTCTTCATGCCGGACTCCGCGTACCTGGACAAGGACTACGTCCGAGGGGCCGTCGTTCCGGAGCTGATCGTCCAGAAGGCGGCGGTACATGGCCCCGGCCGGCGCGCCAGCAAGATCAGGTTCGATATCGCTCTGCCAGTGGCGCTCCTAACGGTCGCCTGATCGTCGCCGTGCCCGCCGCGCCACTTCCTCAGCCAGCGACAAGGATTCGCCGCCCGCGAAGTCGGCATTTCGCCGACCTTCTTGACGAGATGAGCGATCGTCAGCCCGACGCCGAGTTCCTCGTGTTTCGCGACCTGCGGCTGACCTACGGGCAATTCCGCGATCGGGCCAGGGCTGCGGCGAAGGGCCTGCACGCATTCGGGCTGCGTCCGGGAGACCGAGTTGCGGTGCTCACGACGAATAGACCCGAGTGGCTCGAGGTCGCGTTCGGAGCGTTCTACCTGGGCGCCACCATGGTGCCGCTCAGCAGCTGGTACCGGCCATGGGATATCGAGTACACCTTGGGACACGCCGAGGCGCGTCTCCTGGTCCTCATGGACAGCTTCCGCTCGAACACGTACTTGGATTACCTCCGCCAGCTGGCGCCTGAGTTGGACGTGTCCGACCGCACCCGTCTCGAGTTGGCCAGATTCCCGACGATCGAGCGCGTTGTGACGGTCGGTGGTGCCCGACAGGCGGGTACGTACACGTACCAGGAGCTCCTTGCGTCAGGTGGCGATCGGTCCATCGACGATCTCGCCCGGTGTCGGGCTGAGGCCAGCTTCCAGGATCTCGCCTTCATCCTCTATACGTCCGGCAGTGCCGCCACGCCGAAGGGTGTGATGATGCGCCAGGGTCAGTGCATCGAAAATGCGTACGCGATCGGCGAGCGCCAACGGATGGGACCGTCGGAGCGCTTGTGGCTCGCAGTCTCTCTCGCGTGGTCGTTCGGAGCAGCGAATGCGTTGCCCGCGATCATGTCTCACGGCGGAACGATCGTGCTCCAAGAGGTGTTCGAACCAGGAGAAGCGTTGCGGATCTTCGAGGCGGAGCGGATATCCGTCGTGTACACGATCAGCAACATGGTCAACGCGCTGGTGACGCATCCCGATCTGAAGCGGTTCGACCGTTCGACACTGCGCACCGGCGTCACCACCGGTCTCCCCGAAGAGATCCGTCGTGCGATCGAAGATTTGGGAGCAAGCCAGATCTGCCAGGCGACCGGCGGCACCGAGACCTATGGCAACTGCTGCGTCAGCGACGCGCTCGAACCGCCTGAGATCCGCATGACGTCAAACGGGCGACCGCTGCCAGGCGTCGAGGTGATCGTCGTCGACCCGGTCACGAGGCTGCCGGTCCCTACCGGCCAGATCGGCGAGTTCACGGTGCGGGGGAAGTACCTTTCGCCGGGCTACTGGCACGACCCCGAGCGGACCGCCGAGCACTTCCGGGACGGGACCTATGT
This sequence comes from Candidatus Limnocylindria bacterium, assembly GCA_036394215.1. Lineage (GTDB taxonomy): Bacteria > Chloroflexota > Limnocylindria > P2-11E > P2-11E > UBA4735. Next base: position 30,516 of record DASWFN010000033.1, on the reverse strand, counting down.
GCCCGGTGATCTCGCGTTCTTCGATGACGATGGGCGCGTGCACTTCGTCGGGCGGGTGAACGAGATGATCAAGACGGGCGGGATCAACGTGTCGCCGGCCGAGGTGGAAAATTTCCTCGTCACGCACCCGGCCATTCGCGAGGCATACGTCTTCGGCGTACCCCACGAGGAGAAAGGTGAGATCGCGGTCGCCTGCGTCCAGCTCGCGGACGGAGCGAACCTGACGGTCCCGGAGCTCCTGGCGTACTGCCGCGAGCGAATTGCGACGTTCAAGATCCCGAGCCGCGTCGAGTTCGTCACCGCGGATGAGATCCCCCACACCTCGACCGGGAAGGTGAATCGGCGTCTCTTGGTGGATCGGTATCGTGCCGCGTCAGCCACTGACGGTCGCCTTCCCACGGCATCACGCTGACGCCGCTCTCATCTCCCCAAGATCAACGAATCGCCAAGGCATGAGCCCCATTGGACCAAGCGCGCGCCTTCGATCTGGCGCTCGCCGGCCTCCCCGCGCACCTGATGGACCATCTCGGCGAGATGGCTGAAGCCGCACAGGTGCCCCTCCGACAACATCCCGCCATTCGTGTTGACCGGCAGATCGCCCGATGGGCCGATCCGCTGCACGCTGCAGAACGCCGGCGCGGCACCCTCCTCGCAGAAGCCGAACCGCTCGAGCGCGAACCACACCAGCGGCGAGAACGCGTCGTACGTATAGAACGCGGCGATGTCGGCTCGGTCGATCCCCGCCTGCTCGTAGGCGGCGAGGTCCCAGCTGGACGGTCGGAAGGGACCTCGGGTCTGTTGCTGTACGCCTAACCCCGGCCGGCCGAAGATGAACTCCTCGCGGCCCGCCTGGATCCCCTGCATGCCGAGGATCGAGACCGGTCGTCCGGTCGATGGTCCCCGGTCCGGGCTGGCGACGAGCAGGCACACCGCACCATCGGTCGCCGGCGCGCAGTCAAGACGTCGCAGCGGGTCGATGATCATCGGAGAGGCACGGTAGTCCGCCGCCGTCAACGGTTGCCGGTAGATGGCTCCTGGATTTCGGGTCGCGTGGGCGCGAAAGGCCAATGGAACGTCCGCGAGTCGCTCCGGATCCGTGTGGTAACGCTCCAGATAGGCGCGTAGAGCCAGCGCTGCGCCGCTCGCCGGGGCGGTGAGTCCTTGGTGCGGTGTCTCGCCATGCGGTCCTCCGCTTTCACGTGAGAACGCCTCCGGGTAGTCGTACCCCCCAAAGCTCTTGAGCATCGATTGCTTGCCCGTATAGACCACCGCGGCGACATCGGCCAGGCCCGCGTTGATGGCAAGGGCGGCGATCTGGACCGATGTCGCCACGAAACGTCCGTGTCCCCACCCCTGCGACGAGAACCTGACCCGCAGTCCCAGTAGCTCCGCGACGATGTCGTAGTCCACACCCCGTGGGCTTCCGGTGTTGACGACGAGACCATCGATCGCCGATGGCTCGAGTCCGGCATCGCGGATCGCCGCGTCCAGCGCCTTCGCCGTCAGCGCCAGGGGGCTCTCGTCGCTCTCGCGGGCGAACGGCGTCGCTCCGACTCCAACGATCGCGGCTCGCGTTGTCACGGCACCGCCGCGCGAGCTGCTTCGAACACGGGCAGCAGCATCCGGTCGCCACCCCGGTCTTGGACGGCCCTGAAGGTGACCCGCATGCGCATGCCGGACCGCCACCCGCCGTCAGGCACTGCGCCGACGAGGAGGCTCGGATAGCGGGGTCCCTCGGTCAGCTCGATGAGCCCCACCGAATACGGCGGCTTGAACTCGACGAAGTACTGACGGCGGTACGTGACCCACGAGACCAGCGAGCCGTCCCCGGAGGTCTTGACCCAGTGCGAGGCAAAGCTCCGGCAGACATAGCACACCGGCGCGGGCGGCCAGCGGAATGCCCGACACGAGGAGCATCGCTGCACTCTGAGCTCGTGCATCTGGGCGTACTTCCAAAATTCGCGCGAGTCCTCGCGCAGGGCGGGCAGGATGCCCGTCTCATAGGCGCCGTTCACGGAATGAGCACGGCCCGCCCGAAGATCTGACGGTCGTCCATGAGTGCGTGCGCCCTCGCCGCCTCCTCGAGCGGGAAGGCGGTCACGATCGGCCGTACGGTCCGGGCGCGAACCAGCTCCATCGCGGCCGCGAACGACGGCCGTGACGTCGACGCCGAGCCCGTGAGGACTGCCTCTTTGTGCACGACGAACGCCGGGAACAGGTTGATCTGGGCGCGCTTGATCTGGCCCATGAAAACGTATCTCCCGCGATGACCGAGAGAGCGAAAGCACGGCCGGAACACGTCGGGATGGCCCACGTTGTCGAGGACCACCTGCGGTCCCACGCCGTTCGTCGCATCGAGCATCGCCTCTTGGAACGTGTCGGCCCGGGGATCGATCACCGACTCGGCCCCAAGGCGCTTGAGCTGATCGACCTTGCCGGGGGACGAGCTGACGGCGATGGGTCGGCCCCCGAGTGCCCTGGCCACCTGAAGCGCGTGTGCGCCGAGCCCGCCGCCAGCTCCGGTGATCGCGACGAATTCGCCGGGCACCAGCCGCGCGATCGAGGTCAGCGCCTGGACGGCCGTCCCGATCGCGCAGGCGACGACCGCGGCTTCCGGCAGGGAGATGCCCTCCGGAACCGCGAGGAGCGCGGATTCAGCGACCGCGACGAATTCCGCGTAGCCGCCGTAGACGTGGACGCGGTCCTGACAATCGACGTCGCGTCCGGATCGGCAGGGGCCGCACGATTCGCATGTCGCGAATTGTTTCGACGCCACGCGCTCGCCTTGGCGGAACCGGCTGCCCTTCGGCGCGTCGACCACTTCGCCGGCGATCTCGTGGCCGGGCACGATCGGCAGGTCGACGCGGACCAGGCCCGCGCGGACCGCTTGATCCTGTCCGCAGACGCCAACGGCCGCGACCTTGAGCACGACATGCCCCGGCCTGGCGTCAGGCTTCGGTCGCTCGGTGAGACGGAGCGCTTCGGGTCCGCCGGGCGCGTCGACGGTGATGGCACGCACTCAGCGATCCCATTTGGGTTGTGCTCTTGGGCAGAACATCAGTACCGTACGATGATTGCACAGTCGACCGGCGCCGACGATCGTTCGCGGGATAGAGCTGTGACGAAGGCGGGCGACCTTGCGCACTGGGCATCGGAGCTGGACTACGCCGATATCCCTCCCCACGTGATCGCCGCCGTCGAGGAGCGATTGCTGGACACGATCGGGGTGATGATCGCCGGCGCGGAGTCGGATGCGGGCCGGATCGTGCGGAAGGTGGCGCTCTCGTGGGACGGGCCGCAAGAGGCATCCATCCTCGGCGAGACCACGAAGGTACGGGGAGCCACGGCCGCGCTCGTCAACGGCACGTACGCCCATGCACTCGACTTCGACGACACCCACTTGCCATCGATCCTTCATCCGAGCGCGCCGATCGTTCCCGCCGCGATCGCGCAAGGGCAGCGCCTCGGCGCATCGGGGCGCGACCTGATCGTGGCGCTCACCGCGGCGTACGAGACGGCCTGCCGGCTCGGCCTGGCGCAATACGACCCGATCCGCCGCGAGTCGCTCTTCATCGTTCGCGGCCTCCACGTGAGCTCCTATGTCGGCGCCATCGGAAGCGCCATCGCGTGCGGCAAGCTCGATGGACGTGACGCTGAGGGGCTGACCCACGCGATCACGGTCGCGGCGAGCATGGGGGCTGGCCTCATCGAGTCGAGCAGGAGTGGTGGATCGATCAAGAAGTTCCAAGGCGGTTGGGCCGCGCAATGCGGATACGTCGCCGCCGAGCTGGCGGCGGCCGGATTGACCGGCGCGCCCACCGCTCTGGAAGGCAAGTTCGGGTTCTTCGAGGCACTGGCCGGTCCGGGGTGGCGCGAGGGGGAGCTGCTGCGAGGTCTGGGCACCGAGTGGCTGACGCCGACCATCATGGTGAAGCCATATCCATGCACGCATTTCACGCACGCGCTCGTCGACGCGGCGCTGGCGCTGCGCCGTCGTGGCGTGGAGCCCGGGCGCGTCGCAGCGACGACCCTGCGGGTCGCCAGCTCGAGCGTTGCGGCCATCGGTGAGCCGATCGATCTCAAGCGTCGGCCGATCAGCCCGTACCACGCTCAGTTCAGCGGTCCGTTCGTGTTCGCCCGAGCGCTGATCGGCGGGGGCGGTCTCGGTATCGCCCTCGCTGACTTCTCAGACGACGCCCTCAACGATCCGCTGGTGCGGCGGCTCTGCGACGCGACCACCGTCGTCGGAGATCCTGAGTGTGACGCGGTGTTCCCCGAGCAGTTTCCCGCGATCGTCGACGTCACGCTCGAGGATGGGCGTGTCATCGAGGAACGGATCATGACGAATCGCGGCAGCGCCGGTCGGCCTCTGACCGGCCCCGAGCTGGAGACGAAGCTCGCGCAGACCGCGGGCGACCGAGCGGAGGCGATCGCCGCGTCCGTCGGTGCGTTGGACGGAAGTCGTAGCCTCTCGCGGTTGATCGATTCGACCGTGCGACTGCAGTGAGTCGCCCTCACGACCGGCCATTCCGGCCCTGTCAGTGAGGAAGGCTGAGGGCCGCGGGCGCGCCGGCACGGGCAAGCGGTCGGGTCCGTCGCTGGAACAGCCCCAACGCAACCCGGTCGACAAGGCGTTCATGGTGCTGCGATGGATCGTGGATCAGGAAGAGTCAGCCGTCGGGGTGCGAGAGATCGCGCGTGGCTTGGAGGTCTCCCCGAGCACGGTGCACCGAGTCTTGATGAGCCTGGAGAGCCAGGGTCTCGTTCAGGTCGACTCGCCCACCGGCCGGTACCAGATTGGCCTTGAATTCATGCGCCTCGCGTGGAAATTCACCGCACGGTCGCCGCTCGACGTGATCGTGCGGCCGATCCTCCGGGAGCTCTCCGTCACGACGGGGGAGACGAGCTTCCTCGGGGTGTACGACGCCGCGAAACGGGCGATGTTGTTCGCCGCGTCGGTCGAATCCCAGCATGAACTGCGAACGAGCATTCCGCTGCACACGTGGCTGCCGCTGAATCCATCTGCGAGCAGCTTGGCGATCCTCGCATTCCTACCCGAGCGAGATCGCGCGGCCATCGTCCGCAAGATCCAGAACAGCGGGCGAACGACGAAAAGCCGCGCATCCTTGGCCGACGACCTCGCGCGGATCAGGCGGCTGGGTTACGCCAAGACCGTTGGACAACGGAATCCGCACGCGCTGGGGATCGCCGCGCCGGTCCTTGATGCCCAGGGGCGCGTGATCGGAGATGTCGGCGTTGCCGTTCCGACCCCGCGTTTCGCGAGCGACGATGAGGCGGGACTGGCCCGCAAGGTCAAGGGCGCCGCGCAGCGGATCACCGAGCAGATCGGCGGTCGCTGGCCACCCGTGCGCGATTGATCGGACCTAGGCTCGCCTGAGATAGCGCTCGCGCAGCTCACGTTTCAGCACCTTCCCATAGGCGCTCTTGGGGAGCTCAGCGATGAATTCGACGGTGCGAGGCTTCTTGTACGAGGCGATCCGGTCTTTGCAATGCTGGATGAGCACGCGGGGCTCGACCTCCTGCCCGGCGCGCAGAACGACCACCGCGTGGACCGACTCACCCCAGTCGGCATCGGGCACACCGACGACGGCGACCTCCCCGACGGCGGGATGGGTGAGCAGTGCTTCCTCCACCTCGCGCGCGTAGATGTTGTTGCCTGCCGAGATGATCATGTCCTTGGCACGATCCACGAGAAAGACGTACCCGCCGCCGTCCACGTATCCAAGGTCGCCGGTGTGCAGCCAGCCATCGCGAAGAGCGATCCGGGTAGCCTCCGGATCGCGCCAGTAGCCCTGCATCACGGTGTCGCCGCGGACCACGATCTCACCGACCTCGCCGGCAGGCTGCGGGCGATCGTTGGCGTCGAGGATCCGGATCTCTACGTTGCTTCGCGGTATGCCGATCGAACCCATCCGGCGCTCCCACTCGGCTCCATCGAAGCGATGGTCCGCGGCGCGGATGTACGTCCCGGTCATCGGTGTCTCGCCCTGTCCATACAGCTGCACGAAGATCTGCCCGAACATCTGGACGGCCTTGCGCAGGTCCTCGACGTACATGGGAGCACCGCCGTAGATCACGGTCCGAAGCGAGGCCAGGCGGTGTGACTTCGCGCCCGGATCGTTCGAGAGGCGGACGATCATGGTCGGAACGACAAAGGCGATGGACGACACGTGATGGTGCTCGATGAGCGCGAAGACCTCCGACGGATCGAACGACGCGTGATGCGAGATCACGTTGGAAGCGCCGCGCGCGATGGCGGGCAACAGGTAGAGGCCGCTGCCGTGCGTGAGCGGGGCAACGTGGAGGACCACGTCTTCGGGTTGAAATGAGCACAGGTCGGCGAGGCACGCCGTGGTCATGGCCGCGAGGTTGCGGTGGGTGAGCGTGGCGCCCTTGGGCTTGCCGGTCGTTCCCGAGGTGTAGAAGAGCCATGCCGGGTCCTCCGGGCGGGGGTCCGACAAGGCGGCGCTCCCCTGCGGCAACGCGTCGGAACGGAACCGCTGGAGGCTCCCACTCTCCTCCGAGATACGCGTGGCTGCGGACTCGAACTCGGCATCGTGGATGATCGCCGCCGCCCCTGAATTCGTGGCGATGTAGCCCACTTCGCGAGGGTGTAGGCGAACGTTCGTCGGAACCACAGTCAGGCCGGCGCGGAGCCCGGCGAAGAGTGAGATGACGAACTCGGGGTGGTTGCGCATCCACAGCAAGATCCGGTCACCGGGCCTGAGGCCGGCATGGAGCAGTCCCCCCGCGGCGCGCCCGGAAGCGATCTCGAGCTCTGCGTAGGTGATCACGCGATCGGCGAAGACGATCGCGGGACGATCGCCGTGCACCGCCGCCGCGTTGGTGAGAAAGGCTCCGGCGTTCATCCTACGTAGGATGAACCCATGCTGAGACCGAGCGAGCCGCTCGCGGCACTAGGTCCGGCGGGCCACATCGGCATCGTCGTCGAGGATCTCGACACCGCGATCTCCACGTTCTCGCACGTCGTCGGTCGCTTTCGGAAGCTGCCCAACGACCCTGCCGGTGTGCCGATCCAGACCGCGGAGGGAACGTCGGTCGTTGATCTCCGGGCCGCGTACTCCATCGCCGGCCCGCCGTTCATCGAGCTGATCCAGGGTGTGCCCGGATCCCTATGGGACCGTCGCGACGGGCCATACGTCCACCACATCGGCTACTGGGTCCCCCCCGACGAGATGGAGAAGACGTCCGCACGGCTGACCGAGCTCGGTCTTCCGCGGCTGGCGAAGCGGCCGCATGAGCCTGGTCAGGTCCCGCGCATCCTGTATCACGCCTCGGGCGATCTCCGCATCGAGCTGATCGACGCGCGTCGCCGCGAGGAGCTGCGGATCGGTTCGCCGGACCCCTGAGAGCGCTCATCGCCGCCCGCGACGGCTCACTGAAGCGCCGCCAGATCCTCCGCCGAGATGGTCCAGTCCGACGCCGCGACGTTGGCCTCGACCTGCTCGGTCGACGTCGCGCCGCTGATCACCGAGCCGACGACCCGGTGGGCCAGGAGCCACGCGATCGCGAGCTCCCCGACCGAGCGGCCGCGCTCGGCCGCGAAGGCCTCGTACCGGCCGAGCTTTTCGAAGTTGGCCCCCGTGAGGAGCCGCTCGCGCGCGGGCTCGTTCTGCTGCAGCCGAGTCCCCTGCGGAAGCGATGAGCCCGGCCGGTACTTCCCGGTCAGGAAGCCGCTCGCCAGGGGGGAGTAGGGGATGATCGAGAGCCCGAAGTGCTCACAGGCCGGGATCATCTCCGCTTCGGCCGACCGATCGATCAGATTGAACCCGACCTGTGATGCGACGGGGCCGTCGAAACCGCGGGCTCCCGCCTTCGCGGTCATCTCGGCCACCTGCCACGCCGGATAGTTCGAGCACGCGACGTAGCGGACCTTTCCGGCGCGCACCAGCTCCCCCGCGGCGACGAGGCTCTCCTCGATGGGCGTGGACGGATCCGGGCGGTGGAAGTAATAGACGTCGATGTGATCCGTACCCAGTCGTCGCAGGCTCGCCTCCAGGCTCGCGGCGATGCGCTTGGGATGGAGCATCCCGCCGGCGTCTGCGCCCGGTCGGGGCCATCCCGTCTTCGTGCAAAGCACGACCTCGTCGCGGTGTCCGCGGAGCGCCGCACCGAGGAGCTCCTCCGACCGTCCGTCGGAGTACGCGTCCGCGGTGTCAATGAAGTTGACGCCGAGCTGGAGCGCCCGGTGGACGATCGCCGCTGTGCGAGCGGCGTCGCAGGTCCGGCCGAAGGTGTTGCCGCCAAGACCGACAGCCGAGACCCGAAGGTCGCTGTTCCCAAGCTGTCTGCGCTCCACCGGCTTTCCCCGCTCCGCCGCTAACGATCTTCGGCGGCTGCGGCCCCCGACCAGAGCCGGAAGATGCGCTTCTCGAAGACCCATCTCCCGTCGAGCTTCACGCAGCTGTCGGTGTAGGAGCCGAGCGCGTAAACGACCGCGGCTCCGGTCGATAGACGTTGCGTGGCGATGAGGTACGACCGAACCGAGCATCGAGCACCGGTACCCTCGATTACGATCTGGCTCGCGTGGTGCTGCTGTCCCGGGAACGGCCGGTCCTTGACCGCTTGCTGCATGTACCGACGTAGCTGTTCCTGACCTTCGTGGCGGCGGCCACCCGGGAGATCGAAGATGCCTGTCGGCGCGAATGTGTCGACCCACCCCTCCACATCGCCGGTGTCCACACTCCACGCGTGGCGTGCGATGAGGTCGGTGATGTCGAGGCGATCCTCGGCTGAAAGGACGGGATCCGTCACGGCCACAGGATATATAATGCATTTCTTGCACGAAAGGCGGCGGCTGGACGGTCGGACGGCCGACGGAGCGTGAGTCCCGATATCCGTCCGGAGCTGCTCAAAGACCTCCTCCACAAGATGGTCCTGATCCGCCGATTCGAGGAGACCGCGCTGGAGCTGCGCCTCAGCGGACGGGTTTACGGGACGATGCATCCGTACATCGGCGAGGAAGCCATCGCTGTCGGCGTGTGTTCGATCTTGCGGCAGACGGATCGCGTTGTCAGCAACCATCGCGGACACGGACACTGCATCGCCAAGGGCGCAGATCTTGGACGCATGGTCGCCGAGCTGTTCGGACGCACCGACGGCTACTGCCGGGGGCGCGGCGGCTCGATGCACATCGCCGACTTCGACATTGGGATGCTCGGTGCGAACGGCATCGTCGGCGCAGGACTGCCCATCGCCGCCGGATCCGCGCTCGCCAGCGCGCTGACGGGGGATGGCGGCGTCACCGTCTGCTTCTTCGGGGACGGCGCGACGGGTGAGGGTGCGTTCCACGAGGCGCTGAATGTCTCGGCGCTGTGGAAGCTCCCGATCGTGTGGGTGTGCGAAAACAACCAGTACGCCGCGGAGAACACCTCCACGAGCAACGTCCCGACGGGTGACGTCGCCACGTTCGCGCTGGCCTACGGCATCCCTGGCCAGATCGTGGACGGTAACGACGTGCTGGCCGTTCGCGCGGCTGCCGAAGGGCTGGTCGAGCGGGCGCGCGCGGGACAGGGCCCCGCGATCCTCGAGTGCAAGACGTTCAGGGTCGGCGTGCACGCGCAGCGCGGGACGCCGATCAATGACAAGCGGCCGACGACCGAGGTCGAAGCGTGGCGGACGCGCGATCCCATCGATCACCTTGAGCGCTTCGTCGCCGAAAGCGGCAAGCTCATGCCCGCGGACATCGAGGCGATCCATGACGCGGCCGAGAAGCACGTGGCCGCGGCGGTGGCCTTCGCCGAGGCGAGCCCGTTCCCGGACGCCGCGCAAGCCCTCGACGACGTGTTCGCCGAGTGATGACGCCGTGCTGACATTCACGGCCGCCCTGGAAGAGGCCCTCGCCGAGGAGATGCGGCTCGACCCGCGGGTCTTCTGTCTCGGGACGGTGCCGCCCGCTGCGCTCGTTCAGGAGTTCGGGGCGAAGCGCGTGCTCAAGACACCGATCTCGGAGACGGCCATCACGGGCATGGCGATCGGAGCCGCCGGCTGCGGTCTACGGCCAGTGGTGCTCTGGGGCAACGTGACGTTCAGCTTCGTCGCGTTCGATCAGGTCGTGAACCAGGCTGCGAAGATCCGCTACATGTTCGGCGGCCAGCGGGACTTCCCGATCGTCATCAGGGCGCTGTACGGCGGCGGGCTGCAGCTCGCGGCTCAGCACTCGCAGAGCCCGTACTCGATCTTCGCCCACATCGCCGGGTTGAAGGTGATCCTGCCATCCGGTCCGGCGGACGCGAAGGGCCTGCTGAAGGCCGCGATCCGCGACAACAATCCGGTGCTCTGCTTCGAGGGCGTGCGCCTCGCAGACCGCCAGGAGGATGTTCCGGCGGATCACCTCGTGCCGCTCGGGTCCGCCGCGGTCAAGCGTGCGGGCAGCGACGTGACCGTCGTCGCCTTCGGTTACATGGTCCAACTCGCGCTGGACGCGGCCGTCGAGCTCGAGCGCGCGGGCGTCTCGGTGGAGGTCGTCGATCCACGAAGCCTCGTGCCCCTGGATCGCGACACGATCCGGAGCTCGGTCCGGAAGACCGGCCGCCTGGTGGTCGTGGACGAGGCGCCGGCAATGTGCTCGATGGCGTCCGAGATCGCGGCCGTCGTGACGGAGGATGACGCGACCTTTGCCGCACTCCGTGCACCGATCCGACGCGTGAATGGCGCCGCGACGCCGGTCCCCTACAGCCCTCCGCTCGAGCAGGCGGTCCTCCCGAGCCTGACGGGGGTGATCACGGCGATCCGCGAGGTCGTGCGGGTCGATGCCCGCTGAGGTCGTCGCCGTCGAGCGCGGTGTGCAGATCCTTGTCGCCGACTCGGCGACATCCCTCGGCGCGGCGGCGGCCGGCGCCGTTTGTGTCACCGGGTCGCACGGAGGAACGACCGGCGTGCTCTTCGCGCTCGCGGCAGGCGCGAACGCGGCGGTCTTCAACGACGCTGGAGTGGGGAAGAACGACGCCGGCGTCAGGGGCCTGGGTATCGCCGACGAATACAACATGGCCGCGGTCGCGGTCGACCATCGGTCGGCCCGCATCGGCGACGGCCGCGACACGTACGCGAACGGTTCGATCTCCCGCTGCAATAGATCCGCGCTGTCTGCGGGCGCGCGGCCCGGCATGACCGTCGCGGAGGCGACCGTCCTGCTCGCCCGATGGCGCCCGACCGGCCCCGTGCCGCGTCCGGTGTCGCCCAGGGAGCGCGCGCCCGTGGTGTTCCGTGACACGGAGCCACGCATCATCGGGCTCGACTCCGCGTCGTCCATCGACGCGACGCTCGTCGGCGCCGTCGTCCTGACGGGATCCCACGGCGGGGTCGTCAACGGGCTCGCGGTCCGCGCTTCGGTCGCCGCGGCGTTCTTCAACGACGCCGGTTTCGGCAAGGATGACGCGGGCGCGAGCCGGCTTCCACTACTCGACGCGCTCGGGATCCCTGGCGGGACCGTCGACTGCTTCTCAGCGGAGATCGGTAGCGGCCTCGAGACCTATGCCGATGGCCGGCTCTCGCGGGTCAACGCGTGTGCCAGCAGCATCGGGTGGAGCGTCGGCCAGGCCGCGCGATCCGCGGCGCACGCGCTGCGGGGAGCCGCCTAATGCCACGGCTTTCGGGTGGCGAGGCCGTGGTCCTGCTCATGCGCCTGCACGGGATCGACATCGCCTTTGGCATGGGTGGATTCCAGACGCTGCCCTACTACGACGCGATCGCCCGCCAGGACGCCCTCCGGCATGTCCTCATCCGCGATGAGAAACACGGCGCGTTCGCTGCCGATGCATATGCGCGGGTCGCGAACCGGCCCGCGATCGCGGACGCGACGCTCGGTCCCGGCGCGACGAACCTCATCAGTGGCGCGGCGGAGTCATTCGGTGCCTCGGTCCCGCTCATCCTGCTCACCGGCGAGGTGAACAGCATGATCGGAGGCCGCGGCGCGACACAGGAGTCCGACCAATTCGGGATGCTGAAGCCCACGTCGAAGGCCAGCATCCGCATCGATCGGATCGAACGGGTTCCCGAGCTGGTCCGTCGGGCTGTCACGATCGCGGTGAGCGGACGTCCAGGTCCGGTGCATGTCAACGTCACGGAAGATGTGATGCATGGGACACACGACTTCGGCGATGCCGACCTGTACGCCGACCCGAGCTCGATGCGGGTAGGTGCGCGCCGCACGCGGCCGGACGAGCGTGCCCTGAACGAAGCGGCGGCTATCCTCTCAAACGCCGAGCGTCCGGTCATGATCGTCGGCGGCGGAGCCCACCTCTCCGAGGCCTATGCCGAGATCAAAGCGTTCGCCGATGCCGTTGGCCTGCCGGTGACCTACACGATGAGCGGGAAGGGCGCGCTCGACGACAGGCACCGCGCCACGATGGGACTTATCGGCAGATACTCGCGCACCGGCAACGACTTGATCAAGGGGGCCGACGCGATCCTGACGGTCGGCTGCAAGCTGGGCGAGATCGCGACGACGCGTTGGTCGCTGCTGACCCAGTCGGCCAAGCTGGTCCAGATCGACGTCGATCCGACCGAGTTCGGTAAGGTGTATCGCTGCGATGTGGGCGTGTGGGCCGACGCGCAGCTCGGCCTGCGCGATCTTCTCGCCGCGTTGGACGCGCCGAAGCTCCGTGCGCGGATCGCCCCCTGGGTCGCACGTGCTACGGACCTGCGATCGAAGTGGGCCGCGGCAGCGGAGAGCAACTACGGCTCGGACGAGGAGCCGATCCACATGGCGCGGCTCCTCCGGGAGCTGCGGAGAAGCGCGCCGGACGACTCCATCGTCGTGGCCGATGGGGGATTCGCGGCGCATTGGTCGGCGCTCCTCTACGACATCACGAGAAGCGGCAGGACCTACATCGCAAACCGCGGGCACGCCGCGATCGGCTACGGCCTGCCGGGAGCCCTCGGCGCCAAGCTCGCTGCGCCAGCCCGATCAGTCATCGCGCTGTGCGGCGACAATGGCTTCGCGATGGCGGTCGCCGAGCTCGAGACGGCCAAGCGCGAGGGCGCGCCCATCGTGGCCGTTGTCGTGGACAACGCGGCACTCGGGTACGTCAAGGCGCTGCAGCACAGCCTGTATACGGGGCGGTACATCTCCGCTGACTTCGACGCTGTCGACTACGCGACGGTCGCGCGAGCGTTCGGCTGCTTCGGACGCCGCGTGACTCGCGCCGCCGACCTCCCGGAGGCGCTCGCCGAAGCGTTCGCGAGTGATGTTCCGGCTGTCGTCGACGTTGTGACGACGACCGATCCGGCCAAGATGCTCCCTGGAGTGGACGCCCGTACCGTACAGCGGTGAGGGAGGCCCTGTGATACCAAAACCGATAGATATATATTGTGCCGAATTTGGTCCTCGCGTTGGGAAGGTGCGGACGATGAAGCTGAGATCCATGGCTTTCGCGGTCGCGATCGCAGTACTTGCCACCGCTTGCAGCCCGGCGGCCTCGCCGGGTGCCACCGGCACGGCGGCGGCGAACGCGACCCCTGGTGAGCCGTACGTGGTCGGCTACGAGGCGGGGCTGACCGGCAGCGTGGCGGCCGATCCGGTCTCGCGATTGGATGGTCTGCGCGGCTACTTCTACAACCTGAACAAGAACGGTGGCATCAAGGGTCACCCGGTCAACGTCGTCGCCCGCGACGACACCGGTCAGGACATCGCGAAAGCGACGACGAATCTCACCGAGTTCCAGACGCAGATCAAGCCGTCTGTGATCTCAGGCTTTACGGTGAGCACGGTCGCAGACGCGGTCGTTCAGTACTCCGATCAGTACCAGATCCCGTTCCTCGGGTCCGCGGCCAGCGTCTCGGCGCTGAAGTACCAGTACTACTACGCGATCTCCCCGTTCTTCGCGCAGGAGGCCGAGGTCCAGGTCGGCTTCGTGAAGTCGTCGATCAAGGCCGGCGACAAACCGAAGATCGCGCTGTTCACCGCAGCCACACCGGCCGGAGCGGCCTTCAAGGCCGAAGCCGAGACCCGGATCAAGGCGGAAGGCTGGGATCTCGTCGTCAACGATCCACTGTCCGTGCCCGCACCAACCGACTTGCTGCCCCAGGCGAACAAGGTGATGAGCGCGAACGCGGATTGGGTCATCGGAACGCTGTTCCTGACCATCCCGCCGGCCCTCGTGCGGGCGCTCTCGCAGCTCGGCTTCAAGGGCAAGGTCGTTGGCAATGGCTCTGGCTCGGGTATCACCATCTTCCAGCAGACGAACAATCCGAATTACTACGCCACGAGCTACCTGCAGTACCTGGGAGACTCGGCGCCGCACAAGCTCATCACGGATTCGGTGAAGGCCGCCGGCGGAGATCCGACGGGCCTCTACGTGTCGGGTGGTTGGGCCACGGGGGCGCTCATCGCGAAGGGTCTCGCCGCGTGCGGGTTCCCGTGTTCAGGCGCCTCGATGAAGAAGGCTCTCGATGGGCTCGGCAACATTGGCAACGCAGACACCGCTTCGGCCGGCGATCTGGTCATCTCGGCGACCGATCGCGCCGTGATCCATTCCGAGCGCGTGTTCCACTACCTGAACGGCAAGATGGAAGCCGCATCCGAACCGATCGCGATCACGACCCCGAAACCGTAGCCAGCGCCCGAGGGAGCTGATCCATGGAAGTCCTAGTGATCAGCTCCCTCACGCTTGGCCTGATCTACAGCCTGCAGGCCATCGGCTTCGTCCTCGTCATCCGAGGGACCGGAGTGCTGAACTTCGCCCAAGGTCAATTCCTGGCGCTCGGTGCCTACGTGTTCCTCGACCTCGCTACGCAACTGCAGCTGAATTTCCCGCTCGCGCTCCTGGCGATGGTCGTGCTCCTCGCGGTCTTCGCTCGAGTGCTCCACTCTCTCGTGCTCGAGCGTCTGCAGGGTGCGCCCGTGTGGAGTGTCGTCATGGCGCTCTTTGGCGTCGCGAGCGTCCTCGATGCCTTTCTGCAGATGCGCTGGGGGAGCACCGCTCGCTACTTACCGCCGCCGGTGCCCATCATCCCGGTACGGCTGCCGGGCGGCTTTCCGAGCGACACCCTCGACCTCGTCATGGACGGCCTCGCGATCGTTCTCATCCTTGTGGTGCTCGGCGTCGTGTACTTCACACCGCTCGGTCTTCGGATGCGCGCGAGCGCGGAGCATCGGACCCTCGCCGCATACAGCGGGGTCAACGTGCACAGCGTGGGTGTCGCATCGTGGATGCTCTCGGCGGGGATCGTCGGTGTTGCCGGTCTCGCGGTCGCTCTGCGCACGGTCGTGAGTCCCGAGCTCACATTGAGCTTCTTGACGGCCTTTCCCGCCGTGATCCTTGGCGGACTCGAGAGCATCATGGGAGCGCTCGTCGCCGCCTTCATTCTCTCCTTCGTGCTGCAGATCGGCGTCACGCTGTTCGGCAGCGAGGCGGCACTTCCGCTCGCGTACCTCGTCCTTCTGGTCGTCCTCATCGCCCGCCCCTATGGGCTGTTCGGCGCGCGCGACATCGTCCGCATATGAGCGGATCCCAGTCCCGCACTCGGCGGCTCACGACGTTCGCCGACTCCGGTTGGATGCTCCCGGTGCTCCTTGTGCTCACGGTGGCCGCGTGGACGCTGCCCGCCTTCCAGGTGACGATCCTGGCGCAGCTCCTCAGCGTCGGAACGGCCGCGCTCGTCTTCAATCTCATGTTCGGGAACGCGGGTCAGATCTCGATGGGCGGCGCGGCCTTTCTTGGGACGGGTGCATTCACAGCGGCCGGTCTGTCCCTCGGAACGTCGCTGCCGCCCCCGATCGCGGTGCTCGGCGGTGCGTGTGCCGCCGCGGTCCTGGGGGTCGCGATCGGCATCCCGTCGCTCCGCCTGACGAGCCACTACCTGGTCTTCAGCACGCTGGCGTTGCATTTCATCGTCGTCTTCGTCCTGAGTCGCATCCAGGGATCGCTGCCCGGATTCGCGGTGCCGCGCACAGCGCCGCTGGGCCAGCTGTTCGGCGAAGACCCGCGGCTCTCGTCCTGGGCCGTGCTCTACGGACTCCTGTTCGTGGCGACGCTCCAGATCGTGCGAAATCTCATGCGCAGGCGGCCGGGCCGCGCCTGGACGGCGATCCGTGAACATCCGGCCGCCGCCGCCATGATGGGCATCGACGTCGTGTTCTGGCGTCTCTCGGCGTTCGCGCTGAGCGCGTTCTTCTTCGGTCTGGTCGGCGCGCTGCAGCTCTTCTACCTCGGACACGCCTCGGTCGATGACTTCAACCTTGGCGTCGTCATCTCGTACGTCGCGATCGTGCTTGTTGGGGGCCTCGGCTCGGCGCTGGGGTCCGTCCTGGGGACGCTCACGATCGTCGCCGTCCCGTACCTGATCAGCGGGAGCTTCGAGTCCGGCATCCTGGGCCAGGCGGGACAGAGTCTCCAGCGCTACCAGTTCGCGGCAGCCGGACTCCTGTACGGCGTGCTGCTGGTAGCGGTCCTGCTGAGCGAGCCGGGAGGGATCGCCGCGGCGCTCCAGCGTCGGCGCGGCGGCTGGCGCGTCCGCGGCACAGGGGGTATCCCCGCCACCGAGACGCAACGCGGACCGCGGCCGCACGTCCCCAGCTCGAGCGCCGCGCTCCTCGAGGTGCGGGATCTTTCGGTGCGGTACGGGAGCGCGGCACCGGCCGTGCGAGGCGTGTCGCTCGACATCCCCGTACGCAGCATCGTGACGATCATCGGTCCCAACGGTGCGGGAAAGACCAGCGCGTTGCGCGCGATCGCGGGCTTTCTTCCGGGCGAAACGGTGCGCGTCTCCGCGACAGGCCTGCGCTTCGGCGGCCGCGACCTGCGTGGCCTCGATCCCTCAGCGATCGCCGCGATGGGCCTGAGCTTCGTGCCCGAGCGGGACAAGGTCTTCCGAGGGTTGTCGATCCGCGAGCACCTCGATCTCCGGTCGCCCCGAGATCGCGCGTCCCGCGCGCGGATCCGGAGCACGATCCACACGATGTTCCCGCCGCTCGCGGTCCTCAACGATCGAAAGCCCGCGGGAACGCTCAGCGGTGGTGAGCGTCAGATGCTCGCGCTCGCGCTCGCCCTCGTCGGCGAACCCAAGCTCCTGCTCCTCGATGAGGCGACCCTCGGTCTCGCGCCGGTCGCGATCGCGCAGCTCACCGAGATCCTGCGACGGCTCAACCGAGAGCTCGGGCTCACGATCCTCATGGCCGAGCAGAATGTGCGCCTGGCGCTCGAGCTCTCAGACCAGATCTGCGCGCTGAGCCGAGGCGAGATCGTGGACAGCGGGCCTACCGCGGGGTGGGACCAGCCTCGCATCAGCCGGGCGTACCTCGGTAACGCGGTCTAGGGCCAGGAATGACCACTGACCCCGTAGCGCTCTTGGACGTGCGAGATCTCACCATGCGATTCGGGGCCTTCACGGCGCTCGACTCGGTGACGGTGACGGTCGCGGAAGGCAGCGCGACCGCGATCGTCGGCCCGAACGGCGCGGGAAAGACCACGTTGCTGAACTGTCTGTGCGGCATGTACCGCGCCGCGCGTGGCAGCATCCACCTGCGTGGCGAGCGGATCGATGGCCTACGGCCGCACCAGATCGTGACCCGAGGCGTCGGCCGGACATTCCAGAGTGTCGAACAGTTCCGCATCATGACCGTGCTCGATCTCGCGCTGCTCGGTCGCCATCAGGCGTTCCGCACACACCTCGCTCAGGAAGCGGTCGGGACCTCGACCAGTCGCGCGGCCGAGCGGCTGAACCGCGAGGAGGTCATCGAGATCCTGCGCGAGCTCGAGATCGCGCACTACATGGACAGCCGACTGGAGTCCCTTCCGTACGGGGTCCGGAAGCTCGCGGACGTCGCTCGCGCGCTCGCGGGGCGACCGCAGCTGGTGCTCCTCGACGAGCCGACGGCCGGAATGGGTCCGGGCGAGAAACAGATGCTGCTGGAGGTCTTCCGGCGGCTGCGCGGCCGCCTCTTCAAGACAGCGGTCATCATCGACCACGACGTGCAATTCGTGCAGGATCTCTGCGAGCACTCGATCGTCCTCGACTTCGGGAAGACGATCGCGTCCGGTCCCACGGCGTCGGTCTTCGCGGACCGGCTGGTCGTCGAGGCCTATCTCGGCCTTCCCGGTCCGACGAAGTGAAGCGGCCTGCGGCCGCGCTGCGCACGGCGATCCGCGGCGGACCCATCGTGCTCGCGCCCGGCGCGTACGACGCGCTGAGCGCAAAGGTGATCGAGGACCTCGGCTTCCCGGCGGTCTATCTCGGCGGCACGGTCATCGCCGCCGCGCTCGCCGGACTGCCGGATGTCGGGTTGCTCGGTGCCGCGGAGATCGCCGGGTTCGCCGCGCATGTCGCGCGAGCGGTCTCGATACCGGTGATCTGCGATGCCGACGCCGGCTACGGCAACCCGGCGGGCATCATGCGTACGGTCGCCCTGTTTGAACAGGCGGGCGTCGCGGCCATCCACATCGAGGACGAAGTCTTCCCCCGGACGCGCTACGTGGGCCAGGCCAGGCAGCTGTGCAGCGTCGACGAGATGCGGGCGCGGATCGCTGCCGCGCTGACTGCGAAGCAGGACCCGGACTTCGTGATCATCGCGCGCACAGACGCGCGCGCAGGCAGTTCGTTCGAGGAGGCGTTGTCCCGAGCCATCGCGTACGCGGTGGAGGGCGCGGACATGGTCTATGTCGAGCATCTGACGAGCCGCGAGGAATTCGTAACGGTCGCCGAGACGCTCCGCGATCGGGCATCGCTGTTCGCGAACATGAGCGAGTTCAGCCGATACCCGCTCCTGCCCGCGGCCGAGCTCGACGCGCTCGGCTACCGGCTCGTGATCTTCCCGCTGACGACGTTGCGGGCCGCGCTCAAGGCCACGGTCGAGGTCCTCGAGGAGATCAAACGGAACGGCACGCAAGGCGGCGTGCTCGACCGGCTGGCGGCTCGCGAAGAGATCGGCAGGCTCACGGGCGCGGACGAGGCGCTTCGACTCGAAAAGAAATACCTGCCTCCCGAGAAGAGCACGGGCGAATGACGATGCGGCAGGGGGAAGGCGCGGGCATGGTCACATCGCGTGGCGTGTTCATCACCGGAGGTACCTCGGGGATCGGGTGGGCAGCGGCCTCGGAGTTCCTCGAGCACGGCGATCGTGTCGTGATCGGCGGGCGCGAACAGACGCGCGTGGACGCCGCGGTCAGCTCGTTGCGGAAGAAGCATCCAGCGCGAGAGATCTCGGGCGTGCCCATTGACGTCCGCGACCGCGCTAGCGTCCCACGCGCATTCGCAGACGCGAGCACGATGCTCGGCTCGCTCCAGGTGGTCGTCAACTCCGCGGGGATCTTTCCCCGCAGGTCGCTCGCGGAGCTCGACGACGACACCTGGGAGGACACGATCTCCACAAATCTGTCGGGCGTATTCCGCTGCTGCAAGGCCGCGTCGCCCCTGGTCCAAAGGGCCGGTGGCGGGTCGATCGTCAACGTCGGTTCGATCTGGGCGAAATACACCTGGCCCAATCGGAGCGCGTACGCGGCGAGCAAGGCGGCCGTCGAGCAGTTCACGCGGTGCATCGCGCTGGAGCTCGCGCCGCTCGGAGTACGGGTGAACGCCGTGTCGCCGGGGATCATGCGGACGGCGATGACGGAGAACGTGCTGGAGACGCCCGCGTTCGTGAATACCTTCATGCCGCGCGTGACGTCGGGGCGCGTCGGCGAGCCAGCCGCCGAGCTGGCCGGCGTGATCCGGTTCCTGACGCTGGACGCCGCCGCCTACATGTACGGAGAGATCGTCACCGTGAACGGGGGCTACTACTAGCGCCCCAGGCTTCGGCGACCTGCGCCGCGGGGACGACGTCCACCGCGGTGCGAAGGTAGGCGAGGCCGAGCTCGTGGGCGGCCGCGCTGAACGAACCGACGGCGTCCTCGGCGACGACCGCGAAGAAGCCGAGCGTCAGTCCGTGCCGCGCGGTCATCTCGATGCCCTGCTCGGTCGAGACGCCGGTGAGGACCAGGGTCGTGATGCCGTGAGCACGGAGCCGCAGCTCGAGCGGCGTCCCAACGAAAAAGGAGGGCGTCGACTTCTCGATGATCGGCTCGCCTGGCCGAGGATCGAGCTCGGCGATGATCTCGACGTCCGGCGTGCCGATCTGCATGGTGGGCTTCAGCTGCGATCGATCGTTCACCTGTTGCCGCTTCATCAGGCTCCACAGTCCGGACGGCGTCGTGAGATCGAGCGGCGGCGCGACATGGCGGCTCCAGATGACGAGCACACCGGCGGCGCGGGCGGACGCGAGCAGCGAGCGCAGCGTGGGCAGCAGCTGGGCGATGTTGTGGGCCTTCGCTCCGATACCGGCCTGCATGTCCCAGACGACCAGCGCCGTATGGGCGGGGTGGGCGATCTCAGCGAGCGACGTGGGGACCGTCGGATGTGCCATCGGTCAAGTTCCTCCGTGAGCGCCCAGTCCCGGGTCGGCTGGCGATGAATCTATTATATTTTCTCGGATGGCCCGGGTGTTGAGTGTGCCGACCCGCAGCGAGCTTGGAGGGCTCGGCGAGCTGATCGCCGCGCTAGATCCCGCCTCGTTCCGCGATGCGGCGCACGTCGGTGCGCAGGTCCACGCCGTGATCGCGTGCCTCGGCTTCGGCGCCCTCACCGAGCTCGACGAGGTCCCATCGCACCTGCGCTCGACGATCCGCGCCGGTGTACCTGCGGACACGCGCGAGGCGATCGCGAAAGCCGAGGCCGTCGCGACGCTTGGCGCGGCCTCGGACCTCGATCCGCTCGACCGCGGGCCCGCCCACATCGCGCTTCCGAGCGCGGTGGCCGCCCTCGTGCTCGCGCAGCACCGGGGACGGTCGAGCGCCGATGTCGTCGATGCGGTGGCCGTCGGGATCGAGGTTGGCGCGCGCCTGCGGCGCTGCGTGACGAGCGTGCGGCCAGGCGTCGGTTTCCACAGCGCTGGCACATTCGGCCTCTTCGCTGCTGCCGCGGCCTGCGCCCGGCTGCTTCGGCTCGATGCGGCCAGTGCAGCGAACGCGATCGCGATCTCGCTCACCCGCGCGGCAGGTCTGAGCCTCAACAGCGCGATGACGCGCATCGGTCTGACGCACTTCGGCCGCGCCGCGGGTGGCGCGATCGAGGCGGCGCTTCTCGCGGAGGACGGATGGACCGCCTCGCAGCGGCTCGATATCGCCTTCGACACGTTCTTCGGTTCGGGCGCCGATTTCGCGCCGCTCGAGGCGGCCGAGTACGTGAGCGCCATGCGGCCGGCGGCGTTCAAGCATTACCCCTGCAACATCTACCTGAACCTCGCCGTCCGCGCCCTGCTGCGGTCCGGGCACACCGCCGGCCCGATCGAGGTCGTGCTGCCGCCCGTGCGGCACCTGGACAACGCTCACCCGGTCGACCTGCGAGAGCTGCGCAACAGCGCGCAGGGTGCAGTCGCCGCCGTCAGCCTGTATGGGCCGTCGTACAAGTCGTTCACCGCGAAGACCCTTCGCATCGGTGCCAACGCCGCGCTCACGGAGCGCCTACGAGAGATCACGGTTCGCATCGACGTCGAGCGAAGCACGAGCCTCGATAGCGCTCGTGTCGACGTGACGACGGCCGTCGGGACCGAGTCCTCGAGTGCCGAGGAGCTCGGGTCATGGAGTGCGGACGACCTCGTCCGCCTGCGGTCCGGCTTCGAGCGCGAGACCCGATCCTGGGCCGAGGCCCCGCTCGACGCCGACCTGTTACGTATGTTCGACACGATCCTGCGATCGAACGGTCAGGAGAAAGGTCTTTGAAGACGACGGGCGCGAAGCTGTTGACCAGCGTCCTCGCGGATGCGGGCGTGGAGATCGTGGCCGGCATCCCCGGCCACACGATCTTTTCGTTCGCGAATGCCGTCCCAGAACAGCCGGCTCTCCGGCCGCTGCTCGTGCGCCACGAGGCGGTCGCAGCGTTCGCCGCTGACGTCTACTTCCGGCTCAGCGGGCGGATGATGGCGGTGTTCGCGCACTCGATCCCGGGAGCCGCGAACGCAGCAGTCGGGATCGCGAACGCATACGCGGATTCGTCCAGCATGCTCGTGATCACCGGCGAGACCGCGAGCGATGCGCTCGGTCGCGCCGCCTACCAAGAGCTGTCTCGTGGCTTCGATGGGGACACGGGACAGTGGCTGCGCCACATCAGCAAGAAGACCTGGCAGCCGCGGACGCCGTACCAGCTGGTGGAACATGCCCTCCGTGCGCTGAAGATCGGCCCGTCGGGCCGTCCAGGTCCCGTGGTGCTCGACGTGTACCAGGAGCTCTGGGACGCGGAGATCGAGATCCCCGACCTGCCGAGCGCCACCGGCTTCATGCTGCATGACGACCCGCGGCCGAGTGCCGCGAGCGTGGACCGCGCGGCGGAGCTCCTGAAGCGCGCCAAGCGGCCGCTCATCGTCGCTGGCAACGGTGTCAACCTTGCGCGCGCCCAGGCCGAGCTGCTCGCGTTCGCCGAGGCGACGAACATCCCCGTGGCCACGACGGTGACCGGCAAAGGTGCATTCCCCGAGGACCACCGCTTGTCGCTTGGGATCATCGGCTGGGTCGGCACGAGCGTCGCGAACCACGCGGGCCGCGGTGCCGACTTGATCTTCTCCATTGGCTCGCGCATGACCGAGTCAACGACGAGCTCGTGGCAGCCCGGGGTGACGTTCAATCTCCCCGGCACGACCCTCATCCAGTCCGATATCGAGATCGCCGAGCTCGCCAACGTGTTCCCGGTCGACGCGGCGCTGATCGGCCACGCCCGCGAGGTCCTTCGGGACATGCGGAGTGCCGTCGGCAAGCTCCCCGACCATGTCGAATGGCTACGCGACCTCGCGCAGCGGAAGGCTGAATGGGCGGACATCGTTGCCCGGTGTGCCCGCGACCCGGGGTCACCGATCCGCGTCGGCCGCGTGGTCGACTCACTCCGCCAGGCAACCGCGGGCGAGAACGTCAGCGTCGTGTGCGACGTCGGCAAGCACCACAAGTGGATCGCCCAGCAGTTCGAGGCTCGCTACGGTGACGCGGTCGTCAGCAGCATGGGTGCCGCGACGATGGGCATCGGGCCGTGCGGCGCGGTCGGTGCCTCGTTGGCGAGGCCGGAGGCGAAGACCGTCGCCTGGACAGGAGACGGCGGCCTCACGATGGTCCCGTTCGTCCTGCCGACGGTGGCCGAGTACAGGATGCCGATCGTCTTCGTCGTGATCGACGATGGCGCGTACGGTGCCGTCGCCAACATCCAGCAGGCCCGTTTCGGACGCACTGTCTACTCAGAGTTCACCGCCAACGGGACCAACCCGGGCTACAAGCTCGACATCTCGCGACTGAGCGAGGCGTGCGGGATCCCGGCACGCCGGATCACCGAGGCGGCCGACATCGACCGAGCGATGGCCTGGGCCTTCGAGCAGAGCGGGCCTGCCCTGCTCGACGTGATCGTCGACCGGAAATCCGTCGCTCCCGACGGCGGCGGCTCCAAGCTGGCCGAGATCTGGAAGCATCCGATCCACCCCTGGGCGGCACGCCACGTCACCGCGGGTAGCACACGGCCTGCACTCGTCGCAGCCAGCGAAGGGAAGAAAGGGAAGCCATGACGACGTTCGCCGAATACCTCGGTATCGATCACGCGAAGCGCACCACGGCCAAGCCGCGCAAGCTGGGTCTGACGATGGTGATGGACCAAGGGTGGGGCAACGAGTTCGTCGAGGGGATGCTCGACGGGTTCTCGAGCACGCTCGACATCGTCAAGCTGTGGGATCCGTGTCTGGCGTCGCCCGTCGAGGTGGTGCGGAAGAAGGTCCAGCTCTACCGGAAGTACGACGTCGTGGTCCAGCCCGGCGGCCTCTTCCTGGAGATGGCCCGCAACCAGGGGAAGGCTGATCAGGCGCTCGACCGCTTGAAGGAGTTCGGCTTCAACGCCGTCGAGGTGTCGAGCACGACGTCGACGAGGAGCGCGCTCGATGCGGAGGCGAAGTTCGTCGAGAAGGCGCGGAAGATGGGCTTCGCGGTCTACGGCGAGGTCGGTCGGAAATTCGCGGATGGCGACGAAACGCGATTGACGGAAGACACCATCGACATCGAGAGGACCGTCGCCGAGTTCAAGGCGCTGCTCGGCGCGGGGGCCGAGAAGGTCTATTGGGAAGGTCACCTGCTCCGCAAGGTGATGGGCGACGATCCGGACGAGATCAAGAAGCACGCCGGCACGGGCACGCAGCAGGTCCGCGAGGTCGCGCGCCAGGTCGGCCAGGACAACATCATGTTCGAGGTCTCCGGGCTGCGGCCACGGGCAAATCGTCAATGGCTGCAGTTCTGGCTCGTCCGGGTATTCGGTCCAGAGGTCAACATCGCGAACGCGACGATCGAGGAGCTCGGCAACCTCGAGGCGATCCGAAGCGGCAGCCACCCGATCTTCGGGTTCGGGAGCGCCGGCAACTACCCGTGGATCCGCGCCCAGGCGGAGGGCCGCGCCGACGACTGGTGGCGCACCTAGCGCTTTCACGCGGTTGGATCGTCGCGGCAGCAGGCGAGACACCCTGACGTTCGTGCCATGTCCGCGCGCGTGTCCTCGACTCGTTCCAGAGGGCCTGTGAGCGGTTGCACGTTATATACACTGCGCCGATGCGAGGCTTGGCCTTTCTCACCAAGAAGGACGCGGTCGCCGAACGTCTGCGGAGCGAGATCTACGGCGGGTCACTGGCAGCCGGTACCCCGCTGCAACAGGAGGATGTTGCCGCCCGCCTCGCCGTGAGCGCAACGCCGGTACGCGAGGCTTTCCGTGCCCTCGAGTCAGAGGGCTTGCTCGAGAGCCGCCCGCACCACGGAGTGGTGGTAGCCCGGCAGGACCAGGCGGACATCGAGGCGATCTATGAGATCCGCATCGCCGTAGAGCTGCAGGCCCTGCGTCGCGCGATCGCTCGCCTCGACGCTAGAGCCATCGCCGAGATCGGCGCGGTACTCGAGCGAAGCCGGCGCGCGCTCGCGAAGGCCGACCTCGCGGCATTTCGGCGGGGGAACGGCGACTTCCACCGCTTGATCGCGGCGGCGTCCGGGTCGCGGATCCATACCGAGATCGGACAGTCGCTCATCACGCGATCGACCCACTACGCGTCGCTGGACCGGGAGCGCATGCGGCACGTGCACGCGCAGCACGTCGCGATCGTCGCCGCCCTGCGGGCGAAGCACGGCTCGCGGGCGCTCGAGCTCATGGAGCAGCACCTGAAGGCGAACCTCAAGTTGCTACCGGTGTCCCGACCGACCGCGGCCGCCAAAGGCCGGCGTCGGCCGAACGGGGCAGCACCCTCCGACTAGGAGGATCAGAGGCCTCCTTAGCGCGCACATAGCAGGAGGCGGGGCTTTCGCCCCGCCTCCATCGGTCATCGCGTGATCGCGCCGCGGGCTATTGGTTGTCCTTGAGGATCTGGTTCGCCTTCACGCCGGCGTCCTTGACCGCCTTCTCGATGTCGGTGACCTTGCCGGCGGCGACGGCCGTCAGCATGTCCTCGATCACGGTGCGGATGTCCTGCTGGCCGCGGGCGTTCGGCTCGGGCAGGCTCGTCCCGATCTGGTCGAAGGCCTGCTTGCCCTGCGGGTCGTCCTTGGCCCACGAGTCCTTGAGGATCTGGGTGTCCTTCGCGCTGTTGCGTACGGGCATGTAGCTGGACTTCACGGCCCACTCAGCGGTCTGCTGCGCGTCGGTGAACCACTTCACGAACAGCCACGAGGCGAGCTGCTTCTCGGGCGTGCTCTTGAAGATCGCGACATTCGCGCCGTACTGCACGGTCTTCGTCTTGGTCGGATCGGTCTGGGGGATGTTCGTGATGCTCCAGTTGATCGGGCCCTTGAAGCTCGACTTGAAGAACGGCCGGCCGGTGCTGGACTCCTCGACGAAGAGGACCTTGCCGGTGCCGAAGTCCGTCTGGTAGTCGAAGCCCTTCGGCACGTACGAGGTGCCGTCCTTCAGGAGCTTGTCGAAGAGCTTGACCGAGTCGACGCCTTCCTTGCCGTCCCACGCGACGGTCTTGTTGTCGGCGGCCATGAGCTTGCCTCCGCGCGACAGGACCCAGCCGTTGAACGTCGAGGCGCTGATGTTCGAGGCCCACCCGTAGCGGGTGGTCTTGCCGTCGGCCCCCTTCTTCACGGCTGCGCGGGCGGTCGCCTCGAACTCATCCCAGGTCTTCGGTGCCGACTTGCCGAGCTCCTTCAGGATGTCGTCGTTCTGGTACGTGATGAGGAGCGACTTCGTGAACGGGAACGACAGCAGCTGGTTCCCGAACTGGGGGAACCGGTTCGTGTCGAGGTACGACTTGTAGATGTCGTCCTGCTGGGCCTTGGTGAGGCCGTTCTTCGCGGAGCTCACGTAGGGGTCGAGGTTGAGGACGACGTCGGCCTTCTGGTAGTCGGCGACGAAGCTCTCGTACGCGACCGCGAGCTCGGGCAGCGCGCCGGCCTGGATGGCCGAGAGGTTCTTCTGGTAGAGCTGGGTGTAGCTGCCCTGGTACTGCAGCGTCACGGTGATCTTCTTGTCGTTCGTCGAGTTGTATTTGTCGACGAGGTCCTGCAGGGCCTTCGCGTTCGCGCCGGTCTGGGTGTGCCAGAGCGTGAGCGCGACCGGGCCGGTGAGGTCGATATCCGCCTGGGTCGACGCCGCGGGTGCCGGCGCGGCGCCCCCGCTGCAGGCGGTCGCGATGACCATGACCGCCGCCAAGATCGCCACCTTGAGACGCATGTACCCCTCCTCTTGATACCCCTACCTTTTGAAACCAGCCCCTACTCGCTACGCATCGGTATACGAACGAGTTCTAGCCACGGATACCGGTCCGTGCCACCCCCTGGATCAGATAGCGCTGCGCGAACAGGAACACCACCACCACCGGGGCGATCACGAACGTGGCCGCCGCCATCTCGAGATGATATTGCGCCCCGAATTCGGTGCGGAACTGCGCCATTCCGATCTGCACCGGTCTGACGGCGTCGCTGTTCGTAACGAGGAGCGGCCACTGGAAGCTGTCGTAGACCCCGAGGGCGGTGATGAGGGTGACCGTCACGAGGACCGGGATCGAGAGCGGCAGGACGACCGTCCGGAGGAACCGGAGGTGCCCGGCGCCATCCACCTTGGCCGCGTCGGCAAGCTCGTTCGGGATGGACAGGAAGTGCTGGCGCAGCAGGAAGATCGAGAAGACCGACGCGAGGAACGGGATGACCTGCACCTGGAGGGTATCCCCGAGCCGGAGGTACTTCGTCACGAGCACGAAGGTCGGGATGAGCGTCGCCTCGCCCGGGATCATGTACGTCGCGAGCAGCAGCATGAACATGAAGGCCTTGCCCTTGAAGCGCAGCCGTGCGAACGCGTACGCGGCCAGGATCGATGTCGTGAGCTCACCGATCGTGACCGCGATCCCGATGATGAAGGTGTTCGTGAAGAACCGGCCCCACGGGGCGTCGCCCCACGCGGTCGCGAAATTCTCGAGGTGGATCTCGCGGGGGAAGAGCGTCGGCGGGAACTGGGTGGCTTCGAAGAAGCTCTTGAACGCCGTGATGATCATCCAGTAGAAGGGGAACGCGATCACGATCGCGACCGCGGTGAGCGCGAGATGCTTGAAGATCGTCCGCGCGCGGAGGCGCGGGAGGCCCCTCGGCCGGGCGAGCGAGGTGCTAGCCATAGTGGACCCGCCGCTCGGCGATCCGGAACTGGAAGAACGTGAAGACCAGGATGATGATCGTCAGCAGGACGGCCATCGTCGCGCCGAGATCGATCCGTCCCTGCTGGAAGAACACGTGGAAGATCTCGTAGCCGAGCGTCCTGGTCGTCTCCAGCGGGCCGCCGTTGGTCATGATGTAGATCTGGTTGAAGGCCTTCAACGCACCGATGGTCGCGATCGTCGCGACGAAGAAGGTGGTCGGGCTGAGGAGCGGCAGTGTGATCTTGGTGAATAGCTGCAGCTCGCTCGCGCCGTCGAGGCGCGCGGCCTCGTAGTACTCGGTCGAGATATTGCCGAGCCCGGCGAGAAAGATGACGACCTGGAAGCCGATGTAGTGCCAGATCGTGTAGAGCGAGACCCCGACGAGCGCGAGGCTCGGTCCCGCCGGCCAGCCGGCGAGGGCGCCGTTCGAGATCAGCTCGAACAGGCCGCGCGGCTCGTCGAGCCACTTCTGCGGCCCGATGCCCACGAGCTCCAGCAGGCTGTTGAAGAACCCATAGGTCGGGTTCATCAGCCAGTTGAAGATGACGGCCGCGGCGATGACCGATGTGATGTACGGCAGGTAATAGAGCGTCCGGTAGATCGCCCGGCCACGCATCTTCTGGAATAGGAGATACGCGAGCACGAGCGAGAGGACGATCTCAAGCGGTACCGTGATGAGCGTGTAGGTCAGGGTGACCGATAGCGAGTGCCAGAACTCCTGTGAGCGCGCCCCCATGAGCACGTTCTGGTAATTGTCGAGCCCGCGGAACGCGCCGGGCACGATGTCCCACTTGAAGAGCGACATGATCAGGGCGGCGATGCCGGGCAGGAAGTGGAAGACGAGCAGGACCGCCATCGCCGGGAACAGGAAGGCGTAGGCCAGGACGTTCTCGGCGAGGATGCGTCGGCGCCGTGCGGAGCTCGCAGCAGGGCGCGCCATGACCCCGACCCTCACCGGCTGCGATGATAGGGGAGCACATGCCCATCTACGACTACCACTGCGATCACTGCGGGCACACCTTCTCGCAGGTCCAGTCCTACACCGACGCGACGCTCGAGAAGTGCCCGAGCTGCGGCAAGCGCCCGCGCAAGCTGATGGCGACGCCGGCGATCGTCTTCAAGGGCGGCGGCTGGTACAAGACCGATAGCCGCGCGAAGCCGAAGGACGCCGGATCCGACACCGCCGTGGGCACGAAGGACGCGCCCGCCGCCGCGGCCGAGGGCAAGGACGCCAAGCCCGCGAAGGCCGGGCCGAAGGCCGACGCGCCCGCGCCCGCGGCACCCAAAGGCGAGGCCGCATCCTCCTAGCCGCACGCCGGGTCATCGGCTCGTTCCTCGACGACGACGGTCTCTTCCTCGCCGGTGCCGTCGCCTACCAGATCTTCTTCGCGCTCATCCCACTGCTCGCGCTCGTCATCGGCATCTTCGGATTCGTCTACGGCTCCCAGCAGGCCGAGCTCGAGCTCGGGCGCATCGTCGGCGGAGCGCTACCGGGGGTCACCGGCCAGGAGATGAAGATCGTCGCGCAGCTCGTCCAGGGTCGCGCGCTGTCCCTGGGGATCGGGCTCGTCGGCACCCTGCTCACGGTCACCGCGATCCTCGGCTCCATCGACATCGCGATGTCGCACATCCTCGGACGAGAGGGCCGGCGCGACTTCATCCGCGAGCGGCTGAACAGCACGGCGTTCGTGCTGTTGGTGCTCGTGCTCGCGGTCGCGTCGTTCACGGTGAGCTTCGGGGTGCAGGCCGCGGCGAGCTGGCTCGCGGATTCCGGCCTGCGCGGGATCCGGCTCCTGTTCGAGCTCGTCTCGCCGCTGGTCGGGCTGGCCTTCGGGTTCTGGTTCTTCTATCTGATCTTCCGCTTCGCGCCGCGGCGGCGGGTGCCGCACACCGCCGCCCGCCGGGCGGCGCTGGTATCGGCCGTGCTCTGGGAGGTCGCGAAGATCGCCTTCGGGTTCCTGACGCGTGGCCTCGGGATCTTCGAGGCGTACGGCGCGCTCGCCTTCGCCGCGGGACTATTGACGTGGATCTACGTGACGGCGGCCATCATCTTGATCGGGACGGAGGTCGTGAAGACGCAGGATGCTTGAACGGCTCGAGTCCATGGCCAGCCGCGTCATCGAGGGGTGGACCGCGCGGCTCTTCCGCGCCCGGCTGCAGCCCGTGCAGATCGCGAAGCGCGTGATCCGGGCCATGGAGTCGCATCAGACGATCTCTCTCGCGAAGACCTTCGTGCCGAACAGCTACGTCGTGTCGCTGTCGCCGACCGACTACGCGCAGTTCGCGCAGTACAAGCGCAGCCTCGAGCGCGACCTCGCCGAGGCCGTGCTCGGCGCGGCGCGCGACCGCAGCTTCACCCTGCTGGCGTACCCGACCGTCGAGCTCGAGGAGAACGACGACGTCGCGCCAGGCGATCTCCGCGTCGCGTGCGCGCTCGTCGACGCCTCCGGCGAAGAGGTGCCGCAGAACGAGCCCGAGCGGCTCGGCGGCATCGAGGCCGGGCACACGATGGTCCTCGACCGCGAGGCCCTGCTCTCGGCCAAGCCGCGCGCGCCGGGCGGTGCGATCCTCGCGCGGGAAGGGACGGTGAAGCGCGAGGTGCCGCTGACGGCCGACCCGATCACCGTGGGCCGCGATCCGAAGAACGACATCGTGCTGGACGACCGGCGCGTCTCGCGCCGTCACGCGGAGGTCCGCCTCCGGCTCGGCCGGTACACGCTGTACGACCTGCAGAGCACGAACGGCACGTTCGTGAACGGGCGCCGCATCGCCGAGATGGTCCTCTCCGACAAGGACCGCATCACCATCGGCGGCGCGGAGCTCGTCGTCCGCCTCGACGGCTAGATGGAGATCACCTTCGCGGTCCTGCTCTGGGGCGT
>DASWFN010000032.1:0-12514 GCA_036394215.1 Candidatus Limnocylindria bacterium | reverse complement strand
GACAACGCGACCATCACCCACGTGGGGACGGTCACGCGGCTCATCCTCCCGACCGACGGCCTGTGGCGCGGCGCCGTGTACGCGCTCGAGCCGCAGTCGCTCCTCGCGACGGGCGCGCAGGCCGGTCCCGCGGTCGCGGCGAATCCGTTCTTCGCGGCGACGCCGGCGCCGCTCGCCTTCGAGCTCTACGTCGTCGGTTGGGTCGCGCTTGTCTTCGGGCTCGCGCTCTATTCGTTCCGCGCCCGCGAACCGTGAGCGGTCTCGACCGCTAGTCTGCCGGGCGGTCGTCCGCGACGATGTAGGTCTTCCCCGCCCCGAGCACCGCGAGATGCGTCATGTCCTTGCCGGGCCGGGCACCGTGCCAGTGGCGCTCCCCAGCCGGGATGTACGCCACGTCGCCCGCGGTCACGTCGCGCTGCTCGTGCTCGGTCGCGACGATGCCCTCGCCGGCGGTGACGACGAGGATCTGGTCGGTCGTGTGGGTGTGCAGCTTGTTGCGTGCGCCGTTCTTGAAGGTGTGCTCGGCGATCCGCAGGTCACGGGCCTCGTCGCCGATGATGGATTGCGACTCCACGGCACCCTCGAAGATCTCGCCCGCGTTGGGCCGGCGCTTGTCCGGTGACAGCCGCTCGATGCGCACGGCTGCACCCTAACAAACGCCGCCCGGCGCTCGGTCCAAGACCGAGGCCGGGCGGCGACAAAGCGGACCGGTGGGTCAGGCCGCGATGGCTTGCAGAAGGTCGAGGAGGGACTTCGTGTTCGTCGGGGTGACGAAGATCTTCGGCCCCGCGTACACGATGAGGACGAGGACGATGAGGATGAGCAGGATGATCCCGATGATCATTCCCGCGCCGAAGCCGCCATCACCGGTCGTGCCTCCGCCAGGAGTGTTGACGTTGGTCTGTCCCATGAGCGCTAGCTCTCCTTTCCGAATGGCAGACGCGCTACGGGGTCATTCCGTGCGCTCGGAACAGGAGACAAGCAGGCAACGTGCCAAAAAAACCAGACGAACGGGGGCCGGGTCAGAAGGGTCCGGCGAGCTCCGGGGGCGCGAAAAGGTCGGCAGGCTGCTGCCACCACTGGTCGACGAGCGCACCGCCTGCTTGGCCGAGCAGTGCCGCCAGCGTATCCGCGGGCTGGCCGGTGGCCGCCGCGACGATGACGACGTTGCCCTCAGCGAGGGCCTTCCGGTAGCGGGCACGAACGTCCCTGGGCACGCGGTGCATGACCTTGTGGAGGACACCCGCGAGGCCGCGCTCGTCCTTGCCGGGGTACCAGGCGCGCTCGCCGGCGATGCGCTCAGCCCGCGCGGCGTCGCGGGCGATGACCGAGATCTCCTGGGGCCGCACGTCCGAGTCGGCGAGGATCTGGAGCGCCCGCTGCGCCGCGGCGTCGTCGGCGAAAGCGGCCGCGGCGACCATGCCGCCGGCGACGTCGGGCAGGTACGAGGAGACGGCCACTACGCGCGCCAGAGTAGGACAGGGATGCGCATCTCGTCGGGCGTCATCCCGCCGTGCGCGCCGCGATGGAGCACGACCTGCCCGTCCACGCGCACGACCGTCGACGCGCGATCGTCGGACAGCATCGCCAGGACCTCGCCGACGCGCGCGCGGACGAGCGCGGGATCGCCGCGGCCGAAGAGACCCTCGGCGATCGCCTCCTCGCGATCGAACAGGAAGAACGTCCCGGGGTAGACGTGCTCGAGATGGGCCTTCACCTCCGCCGCGCGGTCGGTGTGGAGGAAGACGACGCGCGGCTCGCCGGCGATCGGGTTGCGCAGCAGCGCGCGCAGCTCGGTGTCGGCCTCGAGATCGATGAGCCGCGTCGGCTCGACGCTCGCGTGGCCGTGATCGGCCGTGAGGATGATGAGCGTGTCGCCCGGGGGGCGGCCGGCGAGCGCGCGCTCGAGGTCGCGATCGAAGAGCGCGGCCTCCGCCGCGTGCTCCGCGCCGCGCGGTCCGAACCAGTGCGCGGCCGTGTCGACGCCGGACCAGTACGCGTACACGTACAGCGGCGAGTCGTCCTCCGGCCGGTTCGCGAGCGTCTCGCGCAGGCGCACGCCCATCGTCGACGGCAACAGGTAGCCGACGTAGCTCGCCTCCTGCGCGTGCATCCGCGTCATCGCCTCGTTGCGGAAGATCTCCGGCTCGATGACGTATGACCGGCCGCCGGCCTTGCGGATCGCGCGGTGGACCGAGGGCACCTTCACGAACGCCCGCGGATCCTTCGTGCGGTCGTCGAAGAACGAGCCGCGACGCTGCGCCGCCGGCCCCCACCGGAGCATCTGCGCGACGACCCCGAATTCCTCCAGCCAGACGAAGTACGCGAGGTTGCCGTGCTCCTGCGGCGTGCGGGCGGTGTTCAGCGTCGTGATGGCGGCGGCGGTGGTCGACGGGAAGATGGTCAGCGCATCGATGAGCTGCGCGGCGTCCTTCCGCCGCGCACGGTCGAGGACCGAGGCGATGAACGGCACGTCTCCGGCCCTCACGAGCCGCTGCAGCTGGTCGCTGCCGAGACCGTCGCAGAGGACGACCACGACGTTGCGGACGCCTTCCAGGAGGGCGGGGTCGATGCCGCGGAGCGGCGGCGGGTCCGCCGGGCCGCGCGCGCCGCACAGCTCGAGCACCGTCGACGCGATGTTGACGAGCCCTCCGCCCTCGTAGTCGGGCGGCTGGAAGCCGTGCGCGCGGAGTCGCTCGCGGAGCGCGTCGGGCATCCGCGCACTCTATTTCAGCGAGCGGCTTACGCGCTCCGGTTCAGGAGGCGGCTAGATGACCTCGGGGCCCGGCTCGTCGCGGACCTCTCGCGCCCCGGCGCCATCGAGGACCTGGGCCGCGAGGTCGCACTCCGCGTCCGCGGCGCACTGCACCGAGACCACCGCTCCGCCGTTGCGGACGACGCCGGCGAAGAGATGGGCGTCGGGCGCGTGACGGCCGAGGGCGCGACCGGTGACCATGCCGATCGCGGCGAAGCCACCGGTGACACCGATGCTGCCGATGACGAGTTCGACCGGGTTCGACCCGAGGTCGCCCCACACGGCGAAGCCGGTGACGATGATGATGCCAACGAAGAGCCCGGCGATGCCGCCCTCGAGCGCGTAGGTCTTGCCGCCGATCTCCGCGGCGCGCGACTCGTTGTCGGCGACCATCTGCACGCGATCGGCATCGAACCCGGCCGCGTCGAGCGACCGCATCGCCTCTACGGCCCGGCGGTCATTGCCGAAGATCCCGACGACGGTCTTGACGGGTGTGGTGTGACTGACCGTTGCTTGTGCCATGCGCGCGTGGTCCGCATGGACCATGCCGCGTCAGTCCGCGCTGAACCGCCGGCGCACGCGTGCCAGCTCGGCGGCCAAGCCGGCCGGGTTCGTGAGCGGCGCCGAGCAGACCGTGCCGACACAGACGTACGCGGCCGCGCGATCCGCGGGGTACCCGCGGATCGCGAGCAGCTCGGTGTCCCGCCCCGGCACCAGCCACTGACGCGCGCCCGCCGGGTCGTCGCTGGAGACCGCGATCTGCCAGAGGGCCTTCGCGATCGCATCGTCCGCCGCGCCGACGACCACGACGAGCCGCGGCTCGGCGAGCGCGAGCGCCACGGCCGAGCCGAACGCGGCGGCGAACTGGCCCCACTGGCGGTACTCGCCGACGAACCCGCGAAGGGCGCGGAGCGCCGCCGCGCGCCAGGCGTCGTCGCCGGTGAGCACGGCGAGCCGCACCAGCGCCTCCGCGGCGGCCGCGCCGTCCTCGATCGGCTTCTCGCGCATCGCGAGCCGGCCGGGCGCGTCGCGTTCGGGCGCATCCCAGAACCCGCCGGCGTCGGGGTCCTCGAGCCGCTCGCGCATCTTCATGGCGAACGACGCGGCGGCCGGCAAGGCGCCCGGACGGTGGCCGGTCTCGTACTCGTCGAGGATCGCGGTGATGACCGCGACATCGTCGGTCAGCAGCCCACGGATCTCAGGTGTCGCGCCGGCCACGTGGGCGAGCGCG
Source organism: Candidatus Limnocylindria bacterium (assembly GCA_036394215.1). Lineage (GTDB taxonomy): Bacteria > Chloroflexota > Limnocylindria > P2-11E > P2-11E > UBA4735. The sequence goes on along the minus strand of DASWFN010000032.1, from coordinate 8,528 downwards.
CTCCCGTCCCACGCCCGCTCGGCGATGGAGTCCATGATCGCGACGGCCCGCCGGCGCGGTGCGACCTCACCGAGCGCGTTCGCAGCCGCGATGTATGCCGACGCCGCGAGCGCATTCCAGCTCGTGTACACGCGCGCGTCGACGAACGGCGAGCCCTGGGCCGCGCGACCGGCGGCGTCGAGCAGGTAGTACCGCTCGTCGGCGTCCTGCGACCCGGCGAACGCTTTCACGTCGTCGCGCCAGAGCACGGCGTCCATCCAGCGCATCACGTCGCGCGCGATGCGGTCGTAGCCCGCCGACGGGAACGTCCGGTGGGCCTCGCTGTAGATCCAGAGCAGCTCGGCGTTGTCTTCGAGCATCTTCTCGTAGTGCGGGATGCCCCACTCGCGGGTCGTCGAGTAGCGGAAGAAGCCGCCCTCGAGCGGGTCGTACATCCCGCCGCCGGCCATCGCCGCGAGCGTCTTGTGCAGAACACCGGCGAGGTCCTCATTCGGTGAACGGCGGTACTCGTCGAGAACGAAGCGCAGCAGCTTCGGCTGCGGGAACTTCGGCTCGCGGCCGAAGCCGCCGAACTCGGGGTCGTACTGGCCGCGGATGAGCGCGGAGATCGCGCCGACGATCGAGGGATCGATCTCGCCCGCGCGCTGCGCATGCGCGTGAGCCTCCTGCTCCTTCATCGCCCGCAGGCGTGTTTCGAGCTCCGCATGCCGGTCGCGCCACACGTCCGCGATCTCGTCCACGTAGTGGCGCATCGCATCGGGCGGGATGTACGTCGCGCCGTTGAGGATCTCGCCGTCCGGAGTGAGGAACGCGGTCGTCGGCCAGCCGCCCATGTTGTAGCGGCGGTTCACGTCGGGCCGCTCGTCGTTGTCGACGCGCACCGGGATGTAGCGCTCGTTCAGCCCGCTGATGACCGCGGGGTCGCTGTACGAGGTCTCGTCCATGACGTGGCACCAGTGACACCACACCGCACTGATCGCGAGGAGCACGGGCTTGTCGGCCGCGCGCGCCTCCGCGAACGCCGCGTCACCCCAGGGACGCCAGGCGATCTCGCCAGCCCGGTTCGGGCGCGGCGAGAAGTGGAAGGCGGTCACGCCTCCCCGCCCGGCGGGCAGCAGACCTGGCTGTGGTGAAGTCCGAGAATGGGCATAAAACCGAGTGTATGGAGCGTTGGGAAAGCGTCCGTAGGCTCTGGAATCGCGGATGCGTGCCCTCTAGAATGAGCAACGGAACACCTCGAGGAGGACCGTCTTGGCGATCGACACCACCCAGGAGACCGGCACCAGCGACGCCGTCGTGAGCCTCACGGCCAAGGCGTCGGAGAAGCTGAAAGAGATCATCGCGAAGCAGGGTCGCGCGGACCTGGCGCTTCGCGTCTACGTCACCCCGGGCGGCTGCTCGGGCTTCTCGTACGGCATGACCTTCGCCGAAGGCGTGGAGGAAGGCGACGCGGTCATCGACCACGACGGCGTGAAGGTCGTCGTTGACCCGATGAGCGCGATGTACGTGAAGGGCAGTGAGATCGACTTCGTCGACGCGCTCATGGGCGGTGGGTTCGCGCTCCGCAACCCGAACGCCGTCTCCAGCTGCGGCTGCGGCCAGTCCTTCAAGACCGCCGGCGACACCGGCACCGCGAAGGCCTGCGCGCACTAGACGACGCAGGGGGCTCCGCCCCCTTCCACCCCCGAGTACGAAGAAGAGCGCGGCGCGAGTCGCGCTCTTTCATTTGTGGGGGGCCAAGCCACCGAGGTAGGCGTGCTGGTCTCCCGCGAGCGTGAGCTCCGGCGTGATCGCGATCCACCGGTACGCGAACCAGAAGTCGCCGTTGCCTTCTTCGGCCAGATGCGACCACGAGCCCGGCAGCCCCGGCGGCGCCGTGAGGTGGAAGACGCCCCGAGCTTCGCGACGATCCGGAACCCGATGGCCGGTCTCTTCCTCGGTCTCACGGACCGCTCCGGCCGCGGGGTCCTCGCCGTCATGCAGGGTGCCGGCGGGGACCTGGACGCCCGCGTCCGGATGGTCGCGATGGTCGAAGACGAGGAGGCGCCCGTCGCGCACGACGTAGCACAGGACCTTCCTCACGCGCGGAAGCATCACCGCGCCGCCGCCTCGCGATAGCGAGCATCGAGCTCGACGCGCGCGGCGGGGGCGCTCCAGCGCTCGTGTGCTCCGCGGACCGCGGCGGCATGCCGCATGATCCGCCGGGCCTCGGACGATCCGTCGGCCGCGAGGCACTTCTCGCTCTGGATGACGCACTCGGTGAGGTGCGCCGCGACCTGGTGCGACCGCAGCCGCACGGTCATCCGCCAGGCTCCCCACAGCGATGGCCGATCGAGTGCGCTGTCCTGGGTCGCGGCCAGCCGCGCATCGGTCGAGCGGCGCGCGATGCCCAGGAGCTCGAGCATCTCGTCGATGCCCGCGACGCGGGTCCGCGCGAACTCTGGCTCTGGCGGCGCGAGGCGATCGCACGGCAACCGACCCGCGGGGATGGCGAGCGGCTCGTCATCACGGCGCGTCGCCGAGTAGTGGATCTGCGCGGCATACCGGAGCTCGACCGCGATCGCGTGGCGAAGCACGTCCCGCAGCGTCCACTCGCCATCGCGCGTGCCGTCGAGAAGATCGTCCGGCCGGCCGACGAGGACCCCGGCCAGCTCGCCGTAGGCTGCCTGCGCGAGGTCGAGGATCCGATCGGTCTCCGTTCGTCCGCGAGGCTGAGCCGCGGCGGCGAGGGCCTGTTCGTGCCGCAGCAAGTCGTAGCAGAGCTGCTGCAGGGAGACGGTCCCGTCCGCGCCGAGCTCGACCTGCCGCTGGAGGCCGGCGTCGGACAGCCGAGCGAGCGCACCGAGCGCGTCGAGCGGACCTGGGATCGCGGCCTACTGCGTGACCGGCTCGAGCTGCAGGCCGGTCGAGAACGCGGCGTTCTTCACGAACACGGTGACCGCGGTCGTTGCTTCGAAGAGCTGCTCGTTGGTCATGCCGAGCTGCCGGAGCGTCTCGGCGCGATGGCCGATCGAATAGAGCGCGCCGTTCACGAGGCTCGTGCCGAAGGCGACGAGCTCCTTGTTCACCCGGGAGACGTCGCCCTCGTGGATCGTCGCGACCTCGCGGTCGAGGACGAGCTGGCAGAACTGCGGATCGCTGGCCATGTACTGGAAGTAGCGCGGCACCTCGCCGAGCTTCTGGCGGACCTGGGCGAGCACCGGCGTGGAGAGCTCGAGGGCGCGCATCGGCGCCACGTCCTTGAATGCGGCGATGGCGCTCTCGAACATGTTGATCGCCGTGACGTGGGCGATCGTCGCGACGAGCTCCACGATCTCGCTCGTGCTCATGCCGTACTCGCGCTGCAACGCGTGGGTGTGGGCGTAGAGCTCGTATGGGGCGCTCCGCGCCGCGGCGACGGCGAGCGCCAGCATCCGCTTCTGCTGGTTGAGGATCGTGCGGCTCGCCATCACGTGGGTGAGCTCGGCCTGCGTGACCATGAGGATCTGTGGCCGCAGCCCCTGCGCGCGGGCCGACTGGGTCATCGCCGGGGCCTTCGTGATGTCGCGCAGCATCGCGTCGATCTTGCGGACCATCTCGCTGTGCTCGGCTTCTTCGGGTAGCTTGATCGTCGGCATCAACGTCCTCCGCGTGGTTGCCATTCTTCGCGCAGGATCGCCCAGACCATGAGATCGTCGAACTTCCCCTTCGCGTAGATCGCCTGGCGCGCGATGCCCTCGAAGCGGCAGCCGCTCTTCTCGGCGACACGCCACGAGCCGATGTTCCGCGGATCCATCCGGATGACGACGCGGTTCAGCGCCATCCGCTGGAAGCCGAAATCGATCATCGCCTTGACCGCCTCGGTCATGAGGCCCTGGCCCCAGTACGGCTTGCCGATCACGTAGCCGAGCTCCGCCGCGCTCTGCAGCGGGTCCCACCAGACGTAGCCGCCCATCCCGATGAGCTTCCGCTCGGCCTTGAGCTCGATGCCCCAGTTGGCGACGCGCTTCTCGAGGTAGGCGTCGAGCACGCGGCGGACGAACTGGCGGGTCTCGTCCGGCGAGGTATGCGGCGCCCACGAGGTGTAGCGCGACACGTCCGGATCGCTGGCGTAGGCGTAGATGTCGTCGAGGTCGCTCTGGCGCACCCGGCGCAGCGCGAGCCGGTCGGTCGTGACCTGCGGCAGCATGCTGAAGACGTTCTCGATCTGCATCAGCGACCGATCACGCGCGCGTGAGCCGCTGCGGCGAGCCGCTGCGCTTCAGCTCGCCACGCGCCTCGAGGTCGAGCTTGATCGCCATCGAGTACCACGTGACGCTGAGCGAGCGATCCCAGCCCTTCGCGGCGCGCAGGCGCTTCTCGAGCGCGGCGCGGAAGGCGGGGAGCGTCATTCCCGGTCCCGTGGACGGCAGCGTCGCGAGCGCCGCACGGCGCGCGATCGCGTACTGGTCGTGCGGGATGCGCGCGCCCTTCTTCGCCGGATCGGGATTGCGGAGCTGGATGCGATCGTCCGCGGCCATGCGGTCCCCCCTGTACCTGGTGATGCTATCGGCGGCGGCTGGCCGGCCGCCGTATCATCCGCAGCACGCCGTATGAGGGAGAGTACGTACCGGGTCGTCCCGGCCGTGGACAAGGCAGCGCGACTCCTGGCCGAGCTGCGTGACGACGAAGGCTTGGGCATCTCCGAGCTCGCCCGGCGCATCAAGGCGTCGAAGGGCACCGTCCGCGACATCCTCCTCACTCTCGCCTCACACGATCTCATCACGCGTGGCGCCGACGGCCGTTTCCGGCGCGGGGGCCAGCGCTTCGATCTGACCCACCTCGCGCGTCCGCACCTCGACGCGCTCCTCGACGCGTTCGGCGAGACCGCGTTCCTGGGCATCGTGACCGACGGAGGCGTCGAGATCGCCGCGCGCGCCGAGCCGGGCACCGATCTGCACATGAGCGCGCCGATCGGCCGGCGGCTGCCGGCGAACGTCGGTGCGCATTCGAAGGTCCTGAGCGGAGGGGCGGACATCGGATTCGATGACGAGGAGTACCTCGCGGGCGTCCGCGCGGTCGCGGCACCGATCGTCGACGCGCACGGCCGGCGCATCGCGGCGCTGCTGGTCGTTGGATTCAAGGAGCGTCTCGACATGCGCACGCTGAAGCGCATCGGCGACGCGTGTGCGCGCGAGGCGGCCGGCCTCTCGGCACAGCTCAGCCGGCGCGACGCGGTCGCATGACGAAGGAGCTCCTCCGGCTGCGCGTGAACGGCGAGCGCCACACGGTCGCCGCCGAACCACACCACACACTGCTCGAGGTCCTGCGCGAAGAGCTGCAGCTCACCGGCACGAAGCACGGGTGCGAGCTCGGCGAATGCGGCGCGTGCACGGTCCTCGTCGACGGCGTGCCGATCCTCTCCTGCCTCACGCTTCCCGGTCAGCTCGGCGACGCCGAGGTGACGACCGTCGAGGGGCTCGCGACGGGCGCGACGCTGCATCCGCTGCAGACCGCGTTCGCCGAGGAGGGCGCCGCGCAATGCGGCTACTGCACGCCCGGCATGCTCATGGCCGCGAAGGCGCTGCTGGACTCGAACGCGCGACCCACCCGCGATGAGATCGCGCACGCGATCTCCGGCAACCTCTGCCGCTGCACCGGCTACACCGCGATCTACGAGGCGATCGAGAAAGCGGCCAAGGCGCGATGAACAAGACACACCGCGTCGAGGTCGCGGGTCTCGTGCGCGAGCTCCCGATCATCACCGTGCCGAGCGGCGTGCGGCTCGCGGTCTTCAACATCCTCGGGGACATCGAGATGACGAAGGCCGCGGGGCAGGCGCTGGCGGAGCGCCTCGCGCCCAAACGGCCGGACATCATCGTCACCACCGAGACGAAAAGCGTGCCACTGGCGTACGAGATCGCATCCGTGCTCCGGATCCCCTACGTCGTGCTGCGCAAGACCTACGTGTCCTACATGGGTGACGCGCTCGAGACGAAGAGCCAGTCGATCACCACCGGCCATCCGCGGACGATCTTCCTCGACGCGAAGGACCGCGCGCTCTGCGGCGGGAAGCGCGTCGCGATCGTCGACGACGTGATCTCGACCGGCAGCACGCTCGCGGCGATGCGCGACCTCATGGGCCGCGCGGGCGCGGAGATCGTGGCCGAGTCGGCGGTCTTCACCGAAGGTGACGCGAAGCAGTGGGACCGCGTCATCGCGCTCGGCCACCTTCCGCTCATGGAGCAGAACGCGAAATGAGCGAGCTCTCGATCCTCGGCCGCCGCCTGCCGAAGGTGAACTCGTGGGCCCACCTGACCGGGCAGGCGCGCTACGCCGACGACATCCTGCTGCCACGGATGCTGTACGGCCGGCTCCTCCGCTCGACCCAGGCCCACGCGAGGATCAAGAGGATCGACATCTCGCGCGCCCTCGCCCACCCCGGCGTCGTCGCGATCGTCACCGGCGCGGACATGCCCGAGAAGATGGGGATCATGCCGTCCACGCAGGACGAGACGGCGCTCGCGGTCGACAGGGTGCGCTACGTCGGCGAGCCGGTCGCGGCCGTCGCGGCGCTGGACGAGGACACCGCGTTCGAGGCGCTGTCGCTCATCAGGGTCGAGTACGAGCCGATCGAGGCGATCCTCTCCATCGAGGAGGCCCTCGAGCGCGAGGACGTGAAGATCCACGACGAAAGCAAGCGCGGGAACGTCTTCAAGGAGGTCCACCTCAGCTTCGGCGACCTGGAGGCCGGCTTCGCGAAGGCCGACCACACCCGCGACGACTGGTTCTTCTTCGAGGGCAATACCCACGCGCCGATCGAGTCGCACAGCTGCGTCGCGAACGGCGAGGCGAACGGGAACGTGACGCTCTGGACGTGCACCCAGGTGCCGCACTACCTGCACCGCGAGCTCGAGAAGGTCCTCGGCGTTCCACGGTCGCGCATCCGCGTCATCGCGACACCGAACGGCGGCGCGTTCGGCGGCAAGAGCGATCCGTTCGCCCACGAGTTCGCGGCCTGCCTCCTCGCGCTGCGGACGAAGCGGCCGGTGAAGTTCACGCTCGACCGCGAGGAGGTCTTCTACGCGCACCGCGGCCGCCACCCGGTGAAGATGCGGCTCCGGACGGGCGTCACGAAGGACGGCGAGATCACGGCCGTGCACTTCCAGAGCTGGCTCGACGGCGGCGCGTACGCGTCGTACGGGATCGCGACGACCTACTACACCGGCGCGCTCCTCACGGTCACGTACCGCGTGCCGGCGTACAAGTTCGACGGGGTCCGGGTGTACACGAACAAGCCGCCGTGCGGCCCGAAGCGCGGGCACGGGACCACCCAGCCCCGCTACGCGTTCGAGTGCCAGCTCGACAAGATCGCAACGGACCTCGGGCTCGATCCGCTCGCGTACCGGCAGCGGATCCTGCAGCCGGCGAACTCGCGCACGGTCAATGACCTGCGCATCACGACGATGGGACTCGGCGAATGCCTCGAGCGCGCGGGCCGGCGCACCGACTTCAGCGCGAAGCACGGGAACCTGCCGCCGGGCAAGGGCATCGGCATCGCCGGCAGCGCATACATCTCCGGCGCGGGTCTGCCGATCTACTGGAACGAGATGCCGCACTCCGGCGCGACCGTGAAGATCGATCGCGGCGGCGGGGTCACCGTGTACTGCGGCACGTCGGAGATCGGGCAGGGGTCGGACAACATGCTCGCGAGCGTCACCGCCGAGGCCCTCGGCGTGCTGCCCGAGGACGTCCATGTGGTGTCCGGCGATACGTCGCTCGCGCCGGTCGACCTTGGCTCCTACAGCTCGCGCGTGACGTTCATGGCCGGCAACGCCGCGAAGGACGCGGCGCTGCGGCTGCGCGCACAGCTCGTGACGGTGGCGGCGGAGGCGCTCGGCGTTCCGGCCGAGCGGATCCTCTCGGCGTACCGCCGCTACTACGACCATGAGGACCCCGAGAAGTTCCTGCCCTTCACCGACGTCGCCGTCGCGGCGGAGGCGCGGTTCGGCACGCTGTCCGCGGCCGGCTGGTACAAGCCGCCGCCGGGGATCGGCGGCACGTTCAAGGGCGCGGGTGTCGGGCCCACGCCGGCCTACTCGTACCAAGCGTGTGTGGCCGAGGTGACGGTCGACCGCGAAACGGGACAGCTGACCGTTGACCGGCTCGTCACCGCGCACGACTGCGGGCGTGCGCTCAATCCCGCGAACGTCGAGGGCCAGGTCGAGGGCTCCGCGTACATGGGATACGGCGAGGCGATCGGCGAGGAGCAGGTGTTCCGCGGCGGTCTGCACAAGAAGCCGTCGCTCCTCGACTACAAGATCCCGACGTCGCTCGACACGCCGGTACTCGAGGCGATCGTCGTCGAGACGATCGACGCCGAGGGACCGTACGGCGCGAAGGAGGCCGGCGAGGGGCCGCTGAACCCGGTCATCCCGGCGATCGCGAACGCGGTCTTCGACGCGATCGGCGTGCGGTTCGACGAGACGCCGATCACCGCGGACAAGATCCTCGACGCGCTCGCGAAGCAGAAGGACCGCGTCGGGCCGACCGGTCTCGACGGTGGAGGA
>DASWFN010000031.1:0-7391 GCA_036394215.1 Candidatus Limnocylindria bacterium | reverse complement strand
TGGCCGGGGCAGTCGACGTGGGCGTAGTGGCGCGCGGCGGTCTCGTACTCGACGTGGGCGATCGAGATGGTGATCCCGCGCTCCTTCTCTTCGGGGGCGTTGTCGATCGTGTCGAAGGCCCGGAACTCGGCCCCGCCCTTGAGCGAGAGGGTCTTGGTGATCGCCGCGGTGAGCGTCGTCTTGCCGTGGTCGATGTGCCCGATCGTCCCGACGTTCACGTGCGGCTTGGTGCGCTCGAACTTCTTCTTTGCCATTTCCTAAGCCCCCTCTACTTGCCCTTCATGATTTCCGCGGCGATGTTCGGCGGAAGGATCGAGTAGTGATCGAACTCCATCGAGTACACGCCACGCCCCTCGGTCGCCGACCGCAGATCGGTCGCGTACCCGAACATCGTGGCGAGCGGCACGAACGCGTTGATGACCCGCGCGTTGCCGCGGTCGGTCATCCCGTTGATCTCACCGCGACGGGAGTTGAGGTCGCCGATGATGTTGCCCATGAACTCCTCGGGCACCACGACCTCGACCTTCATGACCGGCTCGACGAGCACCGCGCCGGCCTTCGGCACGGCGGCCTTCAGGGCCATCGAGCCGGCGATCTTGAACGCCATCTCGTTCGAGTCGACCTCGTGCTGCGAGCCGTCGGTGACGGTCGCCTTGATGTCGACCATCGGGTACCCGGCGATGATGCCGTTCGCGAGCGACTCGCGGATCCCCTGCTCCACGGCCTTGGCCCAGTCCTTCGACAGGCCGGCGCCCTTGACCTTCCAGTCGAACTCGAAGCCGGCGCCGCGGGTGAGGGGCTCGAAGTCGACGACGACGTGCCCGTACTGGCCCTTGCCGCCGGACTGCTTGACGTACTTGCCCTCGCCCTCGGCGGGCTTGGTGATGGCCTCGCGGTAGGCGACCTGCGGCCGGCCGACGTTCGCGGCGACCTTGAACTCGCGGAACATGCGGTCGACGATGACCTCGAGGTGCAGCTCCCCCATCCCGGCGATCAGGGTCTGCCCTGAGTCGGGGTCGGTCTTCACCTGGAAGGTCGGGTCCTCTTCCGCGAGTCGCGCGAGCGCGAGCGACATCTTCTCCTCGTCGGCCTTCGTCTTCGGCTCGACCGAGATCTGGATGACCGGCTCGGGGAACTTGATGGTCTCGAGGACGATCGGCTTGTCGCCGTCGCAGAGCGTGTCGCCGGTGAACGTCTGCTTCAGGCCGATGGCCGCGGCGATCTCACCCGCGCCGACCTCGGTCACGTCCTCGCGGTGGTTGGCGTGGAGCATGACGATCCGCGAGATGCGCTCCTTCTTGTCCTTGGTGGCGTTGTAGACCTGGTCGCCGGCGTGCACGACGCCCGAGTAGACGCGGAAGAAGGCGAGTTTCCCGCTGAACGGGTCGGCCGCGATCTTGAACGCGAGCGCGGCGAACGGCTCCTCATCGCTCGGGCGGCGCACCAGCTCCTCGCCGGTCTTCGGGTCCGTGCCGGTGACCGGCGGGACGTCGAGCGGCGACGGGAGGTACGCGACGACCGCGTCGAGGAGCGGCTGGACGGCCTTGTTGCGCAGGGCCGCGCCGCACAGGACGGGAACGATCTTCCCGGCGATCGTCGCGGCCCGGAGGCCGCGGATGAGCTCGTCGGTGGTGATGTCGTGCTCCTCGAGGTACTTGTGCATGAGCTCGTCGTCGGTCTCGGCGACCTTCTCGACGAGGAGGTCGTGGGCCTTCTTCGCGGCCTCGACGTACTCGGCCGGGATGTCCTTCACCACGGCGTCAGCCGGCGTGTCCTGCTCCCAGAACAGCGCCTTCTTCTGGATGACGTCGATGATCCCCTTGAAGTTGGCCTCGGCGCCCATCGGCAGCTGGATCGCGACCGGGTTCGCGCCGAGGCGGTCGACGATCATGTCGAAGCAGCGCTCGAAGCTCGCGCCCATCCGGTCCATCTTGTTCACGAAGCAGATGCGCGGGACGGCGTACTTGTCGGCCTGGCGCCACACCGTCTCGGACTGCGGCTCGACGCCGGCGACCCCGTCGAACACGGTGACCGCGCCGTCGAGGACGCGGAGCGAGCGCTCCACCTCGACCGTGAAGTCCACGTGTCCGGGCGTGTCAATGATGTTGATGCGGTGGTCCGCCCAGAAGCACGTCGTGGCCGCGGCGGTGATCGTGATCCCGCGCTCCTGCTCCTGCGGCATCCAGTCCATCGTCGCGGCGCCCTCGTGGACCTCGCCGATCTTGTAGATCTTCTTCGTGTAGAAGAGGATCCGCTCGGTCACGGTCGTCTTACCCGCGTCGATGTGGGCGATGATCCCGATGTTGCGCACCCGCTCGAGGGGATACTCGCGAGCGGTGCCGGCCTTACCGGCCTTCGTTTCGATCGTCATCTAGATACCTGCGATCACCACTTGTACTTCGTACGGCCGTGGATTCACTTCGTTCACCACTTGTAGTGGGAGAACGCCTTATTGGCTTCGGCCATCTTGTGCGTCTCCTCCTTGCGGCGAACGGCGGCTCCGGTGTTGTTCATGGCGTCCATGAGCTCGCCGGCGAGGCGCTCGGCCATCGACTTGCCCGGACGCTTGCGCGCGGCCTGGATGATCCAGCGCATCGCGAGCGACCCGCGGCGGTCGGCACGGATCTCGACGGGGACCTGGTAGGTCGCGCCACCGACGCGGCGGGGCTTGACCTCGATGAGGGGTGTCGCATTCTTCATCGCGGACTCGAAGACCTCGACCGCGGGCTTCCGCGTCGCTTGCTCGGCACGGTCGACGGCGTCGTAGACGATGCCCTCAGCGGTCGCGCGCTTGCCGTCGCGCATCACCTTGTTGATGAACTGCTGCACGGTGACGTTCGCGAACTTGCGGTCGCCGACCTGGACACGCTCGGTGGGACGGGCTCGACGTGGCATTACTGGTCAATCTCCGGCTTCGCCGGAGACAGCCCCGGCGGCATGAGCTCGCGCGTCGCGGCAAAACCGCTCCTCGCTCGCATTACTTTGGCGCCCGCTTCTTCGCGTTCGGGTTCTTCGCGCCGTAGAGCGAGCGACCCTGCTTGCGATCCTTCACCCCGGCGGTGTCGAGGGTGCCGCGGATGATGTGGTACTTCACCGACGGCAGGTCCGGCACTCGTCCACCGCGGACCAGGACGACGGAGTGCTCCTGGAGGTTGTGGCCGATGCCCGGGATGTAGGCCGTGACCTCCATGTGATTGGAGAGACGCACCCGGGCGATCTTGCGGAGGGCGGAGTTCGGCTTCTTGGGGGTCATCGTGCGGACGATCGTGCAGACGCCACGCTTCTGGGGCGCGCCCTTGCGCAGCTGCACGAACCGGCGGTCGAGTGAGTTCCAGGTCGTGCGCAGGGCAGGCGTGTCCACCTTCGGCTTCTGGCTCTTCCGGCCCTTGCGGACCAGCTGCGAGATCGTCGGCATGCAGTACTTCCCCTTCTTGTGCGCGGCGCGCGAACGCACGCCGAACACTGGTACGCGTTTTCTGACAACTCCCCCGACGAGAGCGCCTGCCTTTCGGCGTAGGGCCCCCGGCACAGCGCGACCGATGTCACAACAAGCGACTGGCCGATGCGCGAAATGACCGCCCTACCCCGCTCGGGAAGGCGGTCACCGTCTCGAAAGACAGCCGAAGTAGAAGTATGACGGGTCTACCGGGCGACCGTCAACGCGAGGTGCTCCGTAAAGTGGGCGACATCCCGATCCGGGATGGCCGGAGGCCTCACCGACGCAGATCGGCTGATTCCATCGCGCCGGCGCGCATTCGGCTGGATTCCTGGACTCGCCGCTTCGAGGCTTGGTCGCTCCCTCGCCGGAGATCGTCCGCGGGATCGCCCGCGTCTTCGTTTCGGGCGGATCGCTGACGGCGCTCCTCTCTATAAGGCTCCATCCCGGAAGCGGCCGGCCGTGGATGGGGAGGCGGCCCCGCCGCCTCCCCTCGTCATCACTTGGGAAGGTTGGGGTTGACGGGGAGCGGAAGTGGCGGGAGCAGGCTCAGGTGGATCGTGAAGTCGGGTCCCGCCGGGTCGTTGTTCCCATTGCTGTTGTTGGAAGCGCTCGAGAACGTCTTGCCATTCACGGTGATGTCGTCGATCAGATGAGTGATGCCGTACGCGTCGGCGACAATGAAGACCGCCAACGTCGTGTTGCCGGCGAAGCACGCCTGCACGACGGACCACACCACGTTGTATCGGAAGCCGCACGGGCCGCCCATGACGTCCCAAGCGGAATTCGGGTACACACCCAGGGTGCCGTTCGCGGTCGGGAATTCGGGGTCGGAGACCTTTTCCCAGTTGCAGTCGCGGACGTTCTCCCGCAGGTCGCCGTAGCCCACGAAATTGCCGAGCGCGTCTTGGAACTCGACGACGAGCCGCGGCGATCCAAGCGTGTTCGGGAAGCCGAAGTACGGGCAGGGGGTCTTGTTCCAGAAAGCCGAGTCCGGGAAGTCGGCGGCCGGTATGCCGGTGACGTGGTGGACCAGGATCCCGGCGTAGCCCTGCTCGAAGGTCGGCGCGCCGTTGGTGGTCAGCAGCCGGATAGCTTGGTTGTCGATGTCACCGGGCGGCTGATCGGTGGTGGCCAGCCAGTCGGCGTGGGCGCCATTGCCGCCGGAGAAGAAGCTCAGCGTCGGCGATGCGTTGCCGTTGTCCGCGACCGCGGGTCTCGACCCGGTCATTGTGATGATGAGCGACGCCGCGACGAGTGTGATCAGGGCGAAGATGCGGAGCATCTTGGTATGACGCGGTCGGATCTGCTCCATGCAAGTACTTCCTGCGTCAGTGCCGACGCCGCAGTGTGCGTGGTCGACGACCGCCCAAGCCCTCAAAGGACGGTCTGCTTCCACGCCGGTCGCGAGCGCCGCACGGCCCGTGCCCATTTTCACGTCGTCGGCCCAACAAGTCGGTAACCGCAGCAGTCGCTCGGAAGCTGGATGAGTCGCCGGCCCGCCGCCATCGACCGGACGAGAACGAGGGCCGCCTCTCGGCGGCCCTCGTTCCAACGTCGCGTGAGCGCGTGGCTACTCGGCGGTCGGAGTCTCTTCCTTGATCTCGCCCTCGGGTCCTTCGAGGTCGAGGATGTCGGTCTCGCCCTCTTCCCCCTCGTCCTCGTCGTCGTCGAGATCCTCGAGGCTGAGGACCTCGTCCGCCGGGAGGGTCGGCAGTTCTTCCTCTTCGTCGGTACCGAACAGACCCGCGAGGGCCTTCGGCTTCGGCATCCAGTCGAGCTGGTCACGACGGGACTGGAGCCCGGTGCCGGCCGGGATGAGCTTGCCGATGATGACGTTCTCCTTGAGTCCGAGCAGGCGGTCCTTCTGACCCATCGTCGCGGCCTCGGTGAGGACGCGGGTGGTCTCCTGGAAGGACGCGGCCGCGAGGAACGAGGACGTCGACAGCGACGCCTTCGTCACGCCGAGGAGCACCGTCTGGGCCGTCGCCGGCTCGCCGCCCGCGGCGATGGTGCGGGCGTTGATGTCCTCGAACTCGAAGCGGTCGAAGAGCTCCATCGGCAGGAGCTCGGTGTCGCCCGGCTCTTCGATGCGCACCTTGCGGAGCATCTGCCGGACGATGATCTCGATGTGCTTGTCGTTGATCGTCACACCCTGGCTGCGGTAGACCTTCTGGACCTCCGCGACCATGTAGCGGTGCACGGCCTCACGGCCCGAGATGCGCAGGATGTCCTGCGGATTCGCGGATCCTTCGGTGAGGAAGTCGCCGGCCGAGACCTGCTGGCCGTTGTCGATCCGGAGGCGCGCCTGGTGGGCGACCTCGTAGATCCGCTCCTCGATCTCCTGCATCGCGATGGTGATCTGACCTGAGCCCTGGACCGTGACCGTGCCGGACACCGGCGACGGCATGTCGATCTTGCCCTTGGTGCGGCGCTCGGGCTTGGCGAGAGCCTCGCCCGCGGTCACGTGCGCGCCGTCCTCGACGTTGAGGACGTAGCCCGCCGGGACGCTGATCGGGACGGTGTATTCCTGCATGTTGCGGACGACGAGCTTGCGTGAGCCATCCGGGTCGCGGACGACCTCCGCGATGCCGTCGATCTCCGCGATGACCGCGAGCCCCTTGGGCACGCGGGCCTCGAAGATCTCCTCGACCCGCGGGAGACCCATCGTGATGTCCTCACCCGCGACGCCACCGGTGTGGAACGTACGCATGGTGAGCTGGGTGCCGGGCTCGCCGATCGACTGCGCGGCGATGATGCCGACGGCCTCCCCCGACTCGACGAGCTTGCCGGTCGCCATCGAGCGGCCGTAGCAGGCGCGGCAGATGCCGTGCTTCGCGTGGCACGAGAGCGGCGAGCGGATCCGCATCCGCTTCACGCCGGCCGCGGCGATCGCCTTGGCCGTGTCGCGGTCGATGTCCGCGCCGGTCGAAACGATGCGCTGCTTCGTCTTCGGGTCGTCGACGTCCATGGCCGCGACGCGACCGAAGAGCCGGTCCGGGAACGGCTCGATCATGCCGACCTCGTCGGCGTTCACGAAGATGCCGTCCTCGTCGCCACAGTCCTCCATGCGGACGATGACGTCCTGCGCGACGTCGACGAGACGCCGGGTGAGGTAGCCGGAGTCCGCCGTCCGGATGGCCGTGTCGGCGAGACCCTTGCGGCCACCGTGGGTCGAGATGAAGTACTCGAGGACGGTGAGGCCCTCGCGGAAGTTCGAACGGATCGGAAGGTCGATGATCCGGCCCTGCGGGTCCGCGATGAGACCGCGCATACCACCGATCTGACCCATCTGCCGCGGGTTCCCACGGGCACCGGACGTGGCCATCATGTAGACGGACCCGCGCTTGTCGAGCGAGTCCATCATGGCGCTCACGACCGTCTCGGTCGTCTCGGTCCACTGCTTGACCGTCTGCTCGTAGCGCTCCTCCTCGGTGATGAGGCCGCGGGAGAACTGCCGGTCGATCTCGCCGACCTTCTTCTCGGTCGCCGCGATCGTGCGGGCCTTGAGCTCCGGGACCGTCACGTCGTCGATCGAGATCGAGACGCCCGCGTGGGTCGCCGCGGCGAAGCCGATGCGCTTCACCTTGTCCACGAATTCCGCCGTCACGTCGTTGCCGTGCTTCTCGAAGACCGCGATGACGAGGTCGCGGATGTGGTCGCGGCGGAGCACCTGGTTCACGAAGCGAAGGTCCTCGGGGAGGACCGCGTTGAACATGACGCGACCGACGGTCGTGTCGATGACCGTGCCGTCGTGCGGGAATTTCACCGGGTCGTGCATGCCGACGATGCCCAGGTCGAAGGCCGACTGGACCTCGCCGTAGTCGCCGAACAGGCGCGGCTTGAGGTCCTTGTGCTTGGAATCGAGCGTGAGGTAGTAGCAGCCGAGCACCATGTCCTGCCGCGGCGTGACGACGGGCTGGCCGTCGGCCGGCTTCAGGATGTTGCGGCTCGA
>DASWFN010000030.1:0-4802 GCA_036394215.1 Candidatus Limnocylindria bacterium | reverse complement strand
TCGTGCGAGCAGTGAGAACGAGACCAAGCTCGCGACGTTCACTACGCGCCACGCTCGTCCTTCCTCCTCCACGCTCGGTCGCAGGGCCGTATCAATTAATGCGTTTCCATTGGTGAATCCTGATTTAGTCGCACCGGCGGGGCTCCAGGGACGCGCGATCGGCGCGCAGGGGCTACGTCCGTAGGGCAGGGAGGCAGTCTTGGCGACCCGACGTGGGATCCGTGATCGCCTCGGTACCCGCCGTCCGTTGCGGTCGCGCTCCTAGCAGACGCGCGAGCACGCCGAGGATCGGAATGGCGAAGACGATCGCCTAGAGCACACGCCGGACTAGTGTTCGGTCGGAAAGCCACTCGAGAGTGCGCGTCTGCCGGTGCAGGCCGCGGTCTTCAAAACCGTTGACGGGGCGTTGCACGTTCCGTGGTGGGTTCGACTCCCATGCACTCTCGCCATTCCTCTGACGCACCGCGAGGCGGGGTCCGCGATGCGGCCCCGCCCCGAACGCACTCGCTAGCGCGAGCTGCTTCCGACCTCCGCCTTCTGCTGCGCCTGCGCGCCACTCTCGGCTTTCCCCTGCGCCTGCTGCGTCGAGCCGGCCTTGCCGTTCCCTTGGGCCGTCGCCTTGCCGTTGCCGTGGACCTCGACGCGCTTCGGCTTGGTGGCCTCGGCCTTCGGGAGCCGGATGACCAGGATGCCGTTGTCCATCCGGGCCTCGACCCCGTTCGGGTCGATCTCGGTCGGCAGCGTGAACGCCCGCTGAAAGATACCGGTGACGCGCTCCTGGCGGAGCATGTCGCCCTCGTGCTCCTCGCGGTCGGCTTTGACCTCGGCCCGGATCATCACGCTGTTGTTCGTCGTGGTGACCTCGACGTCCCCGACGTCCGCACCCGGGATCGCCGCATCGACCTCGATCGTGTCGGCCGTCTCGTGGATGTCGACGGGGAAGGCGTTCGTGATCTGCGTCGGCAGACCATCGGTGAACGCATCCTCGAAGAGCTGCTGGAACGCGTCGCGGAGGGTCACGGTCTGATTGGGACGCCAACGTGCGACTGCCATGTCTTTCCCCTTCGTTTTTCGCCTGGACGTGCCCGGGCAGCCGCTGCATGAACGGGGCAATGTCCGGTCGCGGACACGTCAGCTCGGATCGTTCGCGGGCCGGAACACGAAGAGGGCCAGGGCGAGGGCGAGCACGACGCCGGCGTTGACCGCGAGCTCGACCATCTCGCGCTGGAAATCCATATCCGATCGGGTCTGCCGCAGGGTCGCCTCCGCGCCGACGGCGAGGATCCGCCGGGTTGCCGAGATGATGCCGATGTACAGGAAGGGATGCAGGGACGTGTGACCTCGCGCGAGGTACGTCCGGACGGTGCTGAGAACCTCCATGATGATGAGAACGAGCAGGAGGTCGTTCACGAACGTGATCAATCGGAACGGGAAGTCGCTCTCCCCGGTCACGAAAAGGTCCACCGAGTAGACGGCCATCGCCAGCGCGGCGACGAGGAAGAGGATCGCGACGATCGAGTAGACGAGCCGATCGACCTGATCGAGCAGGCCGGCCGCCCGCCGGTAGAGCGATCGCCCTTGCCCCGCCATGCTCGTGGCTAGCGCCTGGCGTGCGCCCCCGCGCCTCGCGCAGCGTCGATCATCCCGTGCAGGTGGGCGGCCGCTCGCTCGATATCGAGATGCTTGTACTGGCCGGCGCGGCTCTCCGCCGCGAGCAGCCCGCAGCGATGGGCGTTCTTGAAGTCGCCGTATGGGAACCGGTAGCGCTCCTTGGTCTCCTCGCCGGCCTCGTCCTCGATCCCGAGGTGCCACTTCCCGTACTCGCGCCAGCCGTGCTCGTCGATGAACCGGTTCTCAGCCTCCGTGGATGGCTGGTGCTCGCTCCAGGCGTCACGTTCGTCGTCGACGAACCGCCCGTCCTCGATCAGTTCCTTCGCGTGGCTGAATCCGCGATCGTTCAGTCGGGTCGCCATACCTGCACCGTCCTTCCGTGGGACCTGCTGCAGTCCGGCTGCTCAGCGGCGGGTCCGGGACGTGGCCGTTCTGACACTCTTCGGAGCGAGCGCGACGAGGAGGTCCAGGAACGTCGCGAGCGGCCCCGTCGGCGGCCCGGCATCGCGGCGCCGGACCGCGATGATCGTGCGGCGCACGGGGGTCATGTCGGTCACGCTGATCGCGCGCAGCTGCTGGCTGCGGAGATCCGCCTCGACCGCCGAGCGGGGGAGCAGCGCCACGCCGAGCTGCTCCTGGACCATCCGTTTCGCCGCGTCGATGTTGTCCACTTCGAGGAAGCTGCGCGGCCGCACGCCCGCGCTGCGGAACATGACGCGGGTGAGCTCGTGATAGCTGGACGCGCGGTCGAACATCACGAGCTGCTCGCCGGCGAGGTCGCGCATCCGGATCTGCGCCACGCGGGTGAAGCGATGACCGCGATGCGCGACCAGCACGAGGCCGTCCTCGTAGACCGGCGTGGCGATGACGTCCGGGTGCCGGAGCGGACGCATGATCCCGACCTGCACGTCGCCCTTCAGCACGAGATCGAGGAGCTCCTCCGAGTGGCCGCTCCGCACCGAGAGCTGGGCGTCGGGATGCTTCGCCCGCAACCGCCGCAGGACCGCCGGCAGGACGTACGCGCTCACCGCGGGCGCGGCGCCGATGGCGATGGCGCCGGCACGCCCCCCAGCGAGCTCGCGCGCGCGCTGCGCGCCTTCCTCGGCCGCCGCGATCGCGCGCTCGGCGTAGGGAAGGAGCGCGCGCCCGGCCTCGGTGAGCCGGCTGCCGCCGCGACCGCGCACGACGAGCTCGCAATCGAGCTCTGCCTCGAGCGCCTTGAGGCGCGCCGTGAGCGCGGGCTGGGTGATGAAGAGCTGCTCCGCGGCGCGGCCGATCGTTCCGGCGCGCGCGATCTCGACCAGGCCCTGGAGCTGTGCCAGCTGCACGGCGGCAGTGTACGGCGGACATAACCATCATGAATGGATGACATCGAATTCATTCGCTTGACTGATGTCCGGCCCGGCGCCGACAGTCGCCGCTGGAGGTGAACCAGGATGGCCATCACCGAACAGACCACTGGCATCGACGAGGAGCCCCTCCGCGTGCCGCGCGCCTGGATCGACGACCGGGCACAGGTCGAGTGTGTGTGCCCCGACGCCTGCCTCATCGACCACGACAACTAGTCGCGCAGGAGAAGGAACATGACCACGACGATCGGCCGCCCCGAGTCCCCCGAGCTCGTCTCGACCGCGCTCCTGCCGCCGGGCTTCACCGTGCCGGCGTCGCGCTGGACCCATCCGAGCACGCGCATGCGCCGGCTCCTCGAGACCGAGCCGTACCTCTTCGGCCCTGGCGTCTACGACCCGATGGGTGCGCAGCTCGCGATGTACCACGGGTCCAAGGCCGTGTACTTCAGCGGCTACTCGTTCGCCATCGGCCACCTCGGCACCACCGACATGGATCTCTACACCGGGCCAGAGATCGCGGACGCGGCCGGCCGCACGGTATCGGCGCTGCGGAAATTCCAGCTCACCCAGGCCGTCGGCGATCCGGAGAAGGGCATCGCCCCGCGGCATCTCGAGATCCCGCCGGTCATCGTCGACATGGACGGCGGCTACGGCAACATCTTCAACGTCCAGCGCACGACCGAGCTCTACGTGAACGCCGGAATCGCCGCCGCGCACCTCGAGGATCAGGTGCTGCCGAAGCGCTGCGGCCACATCGGCGGCAAGGCCCTCATCGCCGCGAACGAGATGATCGGCAAGCTGCGGATGGCCCGCGCGGTCGCGGAGGATCTCGGCAACGCCGACTTCATCGTCATCGCGCGCACCGACGGGCTCTCGGCTATCGACGCACCGGAGCCGGCGCGCGGGCTCGACCTGGCGATCGACCGCGCACTGCGGTACCTCGACACCGGCCTGCCGGACCTCGTGTGGTGCGAGTTCCCGACGTCCGACCGCGGGCCGGTCGAGACGTTCGCCGACCAGGTGCGCCGCCGGTTCCCGCAGGCGCGCTTCGCGTTCAACTGGTCGAGCTCGTTCAAGTGGTTCAACGATCCGGCGCCGATCAGCTTCGCGGAGCTCGGCGACCTCGGCTACGCCTTCGTGTTCATCACCCTCGGCGCGCAGCACGCGATGGGGCACGGCCTCAGCCGGCTGCTTCAGGCGATGGCCAAGACCGAAGAGCAGGGGTACGTCGAGCTGCAGCGCGAGGAGTGGGCACCCGGCGAGGACTTCCCGACCAAGAGCCATCACTTCTTCTCCGGCGTTCCCTACCACCAGGCCGTGGGCAAGCACTACGACGCCGCGCGGCTCGGGACCGAGTTCGCCGAGGCGCTCCCGGCCGAGAAGGTCGTCTAGAGACCACCCCTGGACCCGGTTGACGGCCCGGCGTAGATTCGACCCGGGCTGAAACCTGAATCAGGTTTCAGGTTTCGGCCCGGGAGGCGTGTTGGGACGAGCAGCGGCGGCGCGGCCGCTTCCGGCGACCGCGCGCGGGCAACGAACGCGGCAGAAGCTCATCGACGCGGCCGAGCACGTGTTCGGCGGCGCCGGCTATCACCAAGCCGGCATCGCCGAGATCACGCAGCGCGCCGGCGTCGGGCTCGGCACGTTCTACCTCTACTTTCCGGACAAGCACTCGATCTTCGCCGACCTCGTCCGCACGCTGAACCGCACGCTCCGGGCGGAGATCCAGGCCGCGATCGCGGAGCTCGACGATCGCGTCGACCAGGAGGTCGCCGGCTTCGAGGCGTTCTTCAAGTTCCTCGAGCACCATCGCAACCTCTACCAGGTCATCCGCCAGGCCGA
>DASWFN010000029.1:0-8124 GCA_036394215.1 Candidatus Limnocylindria bacterium | reverse complement strand
CTCGAGGTCGTCACGCCCGAGCGCGCCGTCCTGCAGGACGACGTCGACATGGTCATCGCGCCCGCGAGCGAGGGGTACGTCGGCATCCTGCCGCACCACACTCCGCTCATCACGACGCTCGGGCCGGGCGAGCTGCGCATCAAGAAGGGCGGCGTCGAATCGTCGCTGGCGATCTTCGGCGGGTTCATGGACGTGCGACCCGATCGGGTCGTGATCCTCACCGATGCGGCCGAGCAGGCCGACGAGATCGATGAGTCCAGGGCCCAGGCCGCGCGCGAGCGCGCGAAGCAGGCGCTGCAGGCCGGACCGACCGGGATGGAAGAGGCGCGGGCGCGGGCATCGCTCGAGCGGGCGATGGTGCGGCTGCGGGTCAGCGAGCGTCGCCGGCGCAGAGGTGTCTAGAGCGCGGCCTCTCGTCTTCGTCGCGATCCTCACGATCATCCTCTCGGCCTGCGGCATCGACGCCTCGCAGCTCGCCGCTCCGCCGGCGCCGACCGTGTCGCCGACCGAGGCCGGCGCAGCGAGCCCGTCTCCCTCGCCCGACGCCTCGCCGACCGCGCCGCCGCAGGGGCCGACCTACAGCAAGCTGCGGGTCTTCGTCGCGAGCGAGAACACCGAGCAGGTGTGGGTCCTCGAGGCCGCCGCGCCGAAGGGCCAGTTCGCCCTCATCGGCAAGATCCAGGTCGGGCGCCTGCCGCACCAGATGGCGGTGTCCCCGGACGGCAAGTTCGTCGCGGTGAACAACCGCCTCGCCGATTCGACCTCGATCATCGACCCCGTCGCGATGAAGGAGCTGGTGCGGATCAAGGTGGGGCGGCAGCCCCACGGCATCACGTTCTCGCCGGACTCGAAGACGCTCTACGTCGCGCACGAGCGCGACAACTTCATCATGCGATTCGAGACGGGCACCTGGAAGCCGCTGACGCCCCTCATCGTGGGAACGCCGCAGCACGTCCTGACCATCGGCACGAAGCGGCCGAACATCCTGCTGTTCACGGTCACGAACAGCAACGAGGTCGATCACCTGCGCGCGTACGACCTCGAGACGAACAAGATCACCAAGTTCAAGGTCCAGGACGTCCACGACGCGTACTACACGCCCGACCAGAGCGAGATCTGGTCCTCCTCGTCCGGGTTCATCGACAAGCCATCCGACCGGATGGTCATCTACGACCCCGATACGTACGCGGTGAAGGAAGAGATCCGGCTCGGCGCGAACCACTACCCCTTCCACACGAACAAGCCGAATCAGGACGGCATGTACGTCATGCCGGACAACGGGTTGATGGTGCTCTCCGATCACAAGGGCCCCTCGCTCCTCTGGGTCGACTACAAGAGCCGCAGGATCGTCTTCGAGACCAAGGGCCTCGGGATCCAGCCGTTCCACACGACCTACGACCCGCTCGGCGAGCGGCTGCTCCTGACCACGAACGTCGACGGCATGGTGAACGTCATCGACATGAACACGAAGCTCGTCGTCCAGAAGATCGCCGTGCCGCAATGCCACGGCATCGCCGCGGTGGGCATCCCCTAGCCGTAGAGTCGGGCGATGGTCATGCGCCTCCTCGCGCTCCTGTTCAACCGCTTCCCGGTGCGCTGGCAGCGGCGCTTCATGACCGCGGCCCACGAGCGCTTCCTGGTCGGCGTCGCCGGGCTCGGCGTGGACGCGGGCGGCAACATCCTCCTGGCGCGGCACCGCTTCGGTGCGCCGCAGTGGCGGTTCCTTGGGGGATTCCTCCACCGCCGGGAGCGGTTCGAGGACGCGCTCGCGCGCGAGATCCGCGAGGAGACGGGCCTCGTCGTCGAGGTGGGGCCGGTGCTCGAGGCGACGACCGGCTACAAGTGGGCGCGGGTCGAGGTCGTGTTCGCGTTCCGGGTGATCGACGGGGCGCAGGCCCTCACCGCGGAGGTCGCCGAGCTCGGCTGGTTCCCGCCCGATCAGCTGCCCGACGTGCGGGCGGACCAGCGGGGCCTCATCGAGCGGCACGCCGCGCAGGCGCGGGACTGGGTCGCGCGCGCCTAGCAGAGCAGGCGGTTGACCTGGTCGACAAGGCCATTGCTCTGCGCGACCTGCGCGTTGTACGCGGCGAGCTGGGTCCGCGCGCTCGCGACGCCGGCGTTGTATCGATCGATGAGCGATCGATAGCTCGCGTAGACGTCGGGCGGCATCCCGTTCGGATACTGCGCTTCGAGGCCCTTGATCTGCGCCGCCATCCTGCTGAGCGACGCATCCGACGCGTCGAGCGCGGCCTTCGCCGTCGCGAGCTGCTCCGTCAGCGAGCCAAGCTGCGCGAGCAACGCGGTCTTCGAATCGACGCACGCGCTCCGCGTGGGCGCCGGGATCTGCGTGAAGCCCATCGTCCGCAGCTCGCGATCGCTGAATCGGTTCGGGCAGCTCTCGATCCCGGCCGCGAACACGAGGCACGTCACCGGGTGGTTCATCACCCCGAAGCGGTCGACGCCCTGCAGCAGCGGATCGGCGACTTGCTTCGCCCAGTGGCCGTCGCTCGACGCGTCGGCGCCGCTGCAGCACCAGATATGGCCCAGCTCGTGGAGCGCGACCGCCACGAAGTTGTCCGCCGAGAGCGTGCCGCGGTCGTCCGCGGGGAACAGGAAGATCGCCATCGAGCCGTCGCCCGTGGACTTGCGGAGGAACGACTGGGTCCGCGCGGACGCGACCGTGATGACCATGTCGGCCGGTGCGGCGTCGACGAGCCGAACGGTGCTCAGGCCCCGCGTCGCCGCTGACCATTCGGCCGCGAGCGTTTTGCGCAGCGCCGCGACGTCCGCGTCCCGCGCCGCCGCCAGCGAGGGCTCGGGTCGTGCCGTGACGCTCGGGGCCTGCTCCGTCGCACCCAGGACGTTGATCCGCGCCGTGAACAGCTGCGCCGGCAGCGGCTCGGCGGCGATCGAGAAGTCCGCGTCGATCATCGCCGCTGTGGCGCCGGACCCGCACCGGACCACGTGCCGGCCGGTCTGCTTGGGCAGGTGCGGCGCGTCATAGCGGACCGTCAGCGAGCCGGACGCGTCGGCCGCGCCTGCATCGATCGACGCGGGCGGCGTGTCGCCGAGCTCGGGCAGCCCGACGTGCACCTCGAGGCCGCAGGTCGCGTTCGGCGCGGTGCGGATGGTCACGCGGCCGTAGCTGTTCTCCGCCAGCGCGAGCGGGATCGTCATCGCCGCTGGTCCGGCGGCCGGCTGGCCGATGCCGGTCGCGCTCGGGGCCGGCTGACCCGGCGGATTCGCGGACGCGCCGCACGCGACGAGCAGCGCGCTCGCGAGCAGCGCGGCGGACCTCACTCGGGCGGCCGGTCGCCGCCGAGCGCGGCCATGATCTCCTTGATGTGCTGGTAGTGCTCGAACTCGTGCTCGAGCAGCCGTCGCATCACCTTCTTCGTCGTCCACCGGCGCCCCATGATCTCGTGGTCGACCCAGTCGCTCGCCTCGAGGATGCTGAACCGCTGGAACGCGATGCGATGGGCGGCCTGCAGCGCGCCGAACGGAGCGTCGGGCCACTTCTCGAGCTTCGCGAGCAGCGCCAGGTCCGTCGTCATGATGTGCTCGAGGGCCTCACGCACGCTCCAGAGATCCTCGGTCGGCTTCTTCTCCAGCTCATCGGGTGAGAGTCCCTTCACGAGCGAGATGAGCGCCGCTCGCGACGCTTCGAACTGGTGGAGGAAGTCGCGCACCTCGTGCTCCTCGAGCGGGACGTCCTCGCCCGGCAGGATGCCGGCGGACGTCGTCTCGTCGACCGGCAGCGTCTCGGGGTCGATGAGCTTCCAGTGCTCGATGGAGACGCCGCGTGCCTCGAGGAGCTCGCGGTAGGCGCGGAACGCCTTTCGCGCGTTCGCGATCGCGGCGTCGCGCGTCGTCCCCGTGCCGACGCAACCCGGCAGCGCCGACACGCTCGCGACGAAGTAGTCGGCGCTTGGCGAGCGGACGAAGATCTTCGGCGGGCTCAGAGCGCCATCCAGACCTTCTGGCCGCAGTCGGGCCGCAGCGATCGCACGGTGCCATCGACCTGCACGCGGAGGACCGCGGGTCCTGCTTCGACGACTTCGAGCGTCACGCCCGGCTTCACTCCCTGCGAATCGAGGTACTCGAGGAAGCCGGCCTCGTGCTCGAACTGGTCGGGGATCCGCTCGACCCGCGCCCGCTCGCCCCTACGGAGCTTCTCGAGCGGGCGGGTCGGCGCGGCCGTGACGCCGGGCATCGGATTGCCGTGCGGGCAGGTCTGCGGATCGCCGAGCACGCGCACCATCCGTGCCTCCATCTCGGGCGACATCGCGTGCTCGAGGCGCTCGGCCTCCTCGTGCGTCTTCCACCACTCGAACCCGAGGACCTCCACCAGGAAGCGCTCCGCGAGACGGTGCCGCCGCACGATCGAGTCGGCCTGTGCCTTGCCGGCCGTGGTCAGATGCACTTCTTTATGGCCGTCGAGGGACACGAGGCCGTCCCGCTCCAGGCGATGGACCATTTCGGAGACGGCCGGGGCCGAAAAGCCGAGGAACTCGGCCAATCGCGCGGACACGACGTGGCCGTTCTCGTCGGCCAGGGTATAGATCCCCTGCAGGTATTCCTCGACCGCGCTCGACGCCATCGCCCCGAGGGTACGTCGCCGCCGAGCCGATCGTCATTCCCGACCGGTTCGCTCGGATATATTTAGGCGCACCTAATTTCGGCGTGCCTGATCCGGCGTAAGGAGCGCAGCGCAGATGTCGTTCACCGAGACCGTCGTCCTCGGCACCATCGCGGGGCTCACGATCTTCCTCGGCTTGCCGCTCGCGCGCGTACGGGTGGTGGCCCCTCGGTACATGGCCTTCCTCAACGCGCTGGCCATCGGGATCCTGCTGTTCCTGTTCGTCGACATCGTCGAGCACGCGATCGAGCCGGTCGAAGCAGCGATCAAGGGCGACGCGTCGTCACTTCCGCTCCTGCTGGCGCTGCTCGTCGGCGGCTTCGCGACCGGCCTCATGAGCCTCGTCTATTACATGCGCCGCCTGTCAAGCGGCCCGGGCTTCACGGCCACGCATCTCGCGGTCACGATCGCCATCGGCATGGGCCTGCACAACTTCTCCGAAGGGCTGGCCATCGGCAGCTCCGCGCAGCGCGGCGAGCTCGCGCTCGCGGTCACCCTCGTCGTCGGGTTCGGCCTGCACAACATCACCGAAGCCTTCGGGATCGCGGGCCCGCTCGCCGGGAAGCGGCCGAGCTGGGCGTTGCTGGGCCTGCTCGGGATCATCGGCGGCGGACCGAACTTCCTCGGCACGATCATCGGCTACACGTTCTCGTCACCGGCGGTCTCGGTGCTGTTCCTCGCGCTCGCGGCGGGTGCGGTCGTGTTCGTCGTCGGCGAGCTCTTCCACGGCGGCCGCAAGCTGGCCTCGCCCCTCTGGAACGGGTGGGGCATCGGCATGGGCTTCTTCGCCGGCCTGCTGACCGACTTCATCCTGATCGCGGTGGGCGCCTAGACTGGGCCTCCCGCACCCCGTTCGGACTGAAAGGGATAACGCTTGTTCGCTCGCCAGATCGGCATCGACCTCGGGACCGCGAACGTCATCGTGTACGTCCGCGGCAAGGGGATCGTCCTCACCGAGCCATCGGTGGTCGCGGTCGCGCACGATGACAACGGCAACCGGCCGCGCATCGTGGCCGTCGGCGAAGAGGCTCGGATGATGCTCGGGCGCACCCCGGGCACGATCACCGCGATCCGACCGATGCGCGACGGGGTCATCGCCGATTACGTGATCACCGAGCGGATGCTCGAGTACTTCATCAACAAGGTCAGCGGGCGCATCCGCGTGTTCCACCCCGAGCTCATGATCTGCGTGCCGTCAGGCGTCACGAGCGTCGAGCGCCGCGCGGTGAAGGACGCCGCCCTGCGCGCCGGCGCGCGTGAGGCTTACCTCATCGAGGAGCCGCTCGCGGCGGCCATCGGCGCGAACCTTCCGATCTCCGGACCGAGCGGCAACATGATCATCGGCATCGGCGGCGGCACCGCCGAGATCGCGGTGATCTCGCTCGGCGGCATCGTCGTCAGCAAGAGCGTCCGCGCCGCCGGCAACCGGCTCGACGAGGCGATCGCGAACTTCGTGCGCAAACGGTACAACCTGATGATCGGCGAGCGCACGGCCGAGGACGTGAAGATCCAGATCGGCTCGGCGCTGCCGATGGACCCCGAGCTCACGATGGAGGTCCGCGGACGCGACCTCATCGCGGGCCTGCCGCGGACGATCACGATCGGCAGCAACGAGATCACCGAGGCGATGGAGCCGGTGCTCATGCAGATCGTCGCGTCGGTGAAGAACGTGCTCGAGGAGACCCCGCCGGAGCTGGCCTCCGACATCATCGACAAGGGCATGGTCCTCTCGGGTGGCGGCGCGCTGCTGCGGAACATGGACAAGCTGCTCACCCAGGTCACCGGCGTGGCCTGCTACGCGGCGGACAACCCGCTCTACTGCGTGGCCAAAGGCACCGGACTCGCCCTGGAGCACTTCGACTTCTTCAAGAAGAGCCTCGTCCCGGTCCATTAGGCGTGGGGCGCCGCGTCGACATCCTCGGCGTCGGCTTCGATCGTGTCGCGCTCGTCGATGCCATCGCTGAGATCGAGCAGCGTCTCGATGCGGGCGAGCGCACCTTCATCATCACCGCGAACCCCGAGTTCGTGATGCTCTGCCGCAGCGACCGTGAGGTCGCGGCGATCGCGGAGCGCGCCGACCTCGTCGTCCCGGACGGTACCGGCGCAGTCGTCGCGGCGCGTTTTCTCGGCGATCCGCTGCCCGGCCGCGCGCCGGGCCGGCTGCTCGTGGACCGGCTCGCCGCCGTCGCGAGCGAGCGGCGGCTCTCGCTGTTCCTCCTCGGCGCCGCGCCCGGCGTCGCGGAGCGTGCCGCCGCCACGCTGCGCGCGCGGCATCCCGATCTGCGCATCGCCGGCACCCACGCGGGACACGCCGAGGATGACGCCGATGTCGTGCCGCGCGTCGCCGCGGTCGCCCCGGACATCGTGCTCGTGGCGTTCGGCATGCCGAGGCAGGAGCGCTGGATCGCGCGCAACGTCGCGCGGCTGCCGAGCGTCCGCGTGGCCGTGGGCGTCGGCGGCAGCCTCGACTACCTCGCCGGGGCGGCGAAAGCGCCGCCTGCCGCGGTCCACGCGATCGGGCTCGAGTGGCTGTGGCGGCTGGCGCGGGATCCGCGGCGGTGGCGGCGCCAGCGCGTGCTGCCGCTCTTCGTGCTCCTCGTGCTGCTGCAGCGGGTGCGCCGGGCATGAGCATCGCGCTGGCCCACGAGTACTTCTCCGCGCACGGCGGCGCCGAGCGCGTCGTCGAGGCGTTCCATCGGATGTACCCCGACGCACCCCTCTACACGTTCTTCCACGACCGCCGCGCGTACGGTCCTCTCGACGGCTACCGGCTGCGGACCTCGTTCCTGCAGAGCGTGCCCCGGGGCGGCGGTCTGCACCGCGCGCTGCTGCCGCTGTATCCGCGCGCGGCCGCGAGCCTGCGCGTCGCCGCCGAGGCCGACCTCCTGCTCACGTCGACGAGCGCGTTCATCAAGTGCCTGACGCTGCCGGACCGCACGATCCACGTCGCGTACTGCCATTCGCCGACGCGCTACCTCTGGGACTGGACCGAGCAGTACCTCGCCGAGGAGGTGCCCGCTCCGCTCCAGGGGATGGTGCGATCACTGCTTCCCGGCCTGCGCGAGGCGGACCTCCGCGGCGCGGCACGCGTGGACCACTGGATCGCGAACTCCGACGTCGTGCGCGGCCGCATCAAGCGCTACTACGGTCGCGACAGCGAGGTCATCCATCCGCCGGTCGACGTCGACTCGTTCACCCCCGCGGCCGAGCGTGGTGATTTCTGGGTCATCGTCGCGCGGCTCTCGGCGTACAAGCGCGTCGACGTCGCGGTGAAGGCCCTCAACGAGGTGGGGATGCGGCTCATCGTCGTGGGCGATGGCCGCGAGCGCGCGTCGCTCGAGCACGTCGCGCGCGACAACGTGACGTTCGCCGGCCGTGTCGACGACGCGACGGTGAAGGAGCTGCTCGGCTCCGCGCGCGGCTTCATCTTTCCCGCGGAGGACGACTTCGGGATCGTATGCGTCGAGGCGCTGGCGTCCGGAGCG
>DASWFN010000028.1:0-8453 GCA_036394215.1 Candidatus Limnocylindria bacterium | reverse complement strand
AGGTTCGGATCAGGTCTTCTTCGGCGGCGGCGTCGGCTGCGGCTTGGGCGTGATGATCCCGGGCGGGCTGGTCTGTCCGGGCTGCGGCGGCTGGGGTGAGGGCGCTCCGGGGCTGCCCGACGGTGAGCCGCTCGGCTTCGCCGCGTAGCCGCAGATGCTCCAGCTGAACCGGCCATAGCTGTACTGCCCGGCGTTGGCCGCGCCGGCCCACTTCGCGATGTCCCCCGCCCAATCGCTGAACGGCACGGTGATCTTGTAGCAGCCGGGCAGGTACACGTCGCGGTCGTCGCTCGTCGGCTCGGTGCCCTGCACGTATTGCTCGGTCCAGCGGTAGCTCGACGGGCAGTTCGGTCCGGGCAGCTTGCCCGAGCCGTTGCCGCCGGTGAGCGCCGGGTTCACGCACACGACCTTGTCGACGATGCCGGCCGGCCGCTTGAAGTCGTCCGGCGGCAGCGAGCCGACGACCGTCTTCATGTAGTCGCGCCACAGGATGCCCGGGCCGAGGGCCGAGCTGATGCCGTTCATCTCGGAGTTGTCCGAGTTCCCCATCCAGATGGCGGTGAGGCGGGTCGGGGTGTAGCCGATCGCGAGCACGTCCTGGAGGTTGTCGGTCGTGCCGGTCTTGAGGGCCGCCGGCCGGCCGATCGAGGTGAACGGACCGAACACGAACGAGCCGTGCACCGGGTCGGTGTTGTCCTTCAGGATGTTCGTCATGACCCAGGCGTAGCGCTCGTCGATGACCTGCTTCGTCTCGGGCTTCGTGAAGTCCTTGGCCACCTTGCCGTCGCGGTCGATGATCTTGGAGATGAAGGTCGGCTCGATGCGCCGGCCGTAGTTGGCCACGACCTGGTACGCGCTCGCCATGTCGAGCAGCCGCATCTCGCCGGCGCCGATGCCGAAGCTGATGCCGAGCTTGGAGCGGTCCCAGTCCCGGTTGATGCCGAGCTGGTGGATCGTGTCGATGATCGCGTCCACGCCGACCATCCGGGTCACATTCAGCGCCGGCAGGTTGAGCGACTCGCGCAGTGCCTGCCGGATGGTGGTCGGGCCGTGCTGCTCCTTCGTCGCGTCCTTCGGCGAATACGACTTGCCGCTTCCGTCGGGCATGTTGAACTCGATGTCGTTCAGCACCGTCGAGGCGGTCATGCCGCCCTTCAGCATCCCGGTGAGGTAGGTGAACAGCTTGAACGTCGAGCCCGGCTGGCGGAGGCCGATGCCGGCGACGTCGTAGTCGCCCTGCACCTTCGGCGAGTGGTCGTAGTAGTCCTTGCTGCCGACGTAGGCGAGGATCTCGCCGGTCGTCGGATCCATCGTGATGAGCGCGGCATTGCCGACATTGGAGAACTTCAGCCCGTCGACGTGGTCCTTGACCTCCTTCTCGGCGAGCTGCTGCATGTTGAAGTCGAGGGTCGTGTAGACGCGGTAGCCGCCGCGGTACGCGGCCTTCTCGCCAAGGAGGTTGATGAGCTGCTCGCGCGCGCGGAACGTGAAGTGCGGCGCGTACAGCGAGGTCTTCGCCTGCGTCACCTTGATCGGCTCGGTCTTCGCCGTATCCGCCCGGTCCTGGGTGATGTACCCGTACTCGGCCATCGCGTCGAGAACGAGCGCGCGCCGCGCGGCAGCCGCGACCGGGTTCTGCACCGGATCGAACTCCGAGGGCGCCTGCGGCAGGCCGGCGAGCAGCGCCATCTGGCCCAGGGTCAGCTGGTTGAGGTCGGCGACGCCGAAGTACGTCTTCGCCGCGGCCTTCAGGCCGTACGACTGATTGCCGTAGAAGATCTGCGAGAGGTACATCTCGAGGATCTCCTGCTTGCTGAATGTCCGGGTCGCCTCGACGGCGAGGATCGCCTCTTTGATCTTCCGAGTGATCGTCGGCTCGTCACCGAGCAGCCGCGTCTTGATGAGCTGCTGGGTGATCGTCGATCCACCCTGGCTCACGCCGCCGCGGGCCATGTTCACCTGGAAGGCGCGGACGATGCCGCCGACGTCGATGCCGGGGTTGCTCCAGAAGCTGTGGTCCTCGATGGCGATCGTCGCCTGCTGCATGAGCTCGGGGACCTCGTTCAGCTTCACCAGCTCGCGGCGCTCCTCCTCGAGCGTGTAGAGGAGGTGCTCGCCGGTCCGGTCGTAGATGTACGTCGACAGCGGGACCGGCACGGTCGCGAGCTCGTGGGCCGCCGGAAGGTCCGCGGCGAAGTAGCCGAAGAAGGCCGCCGCCGCGGTCCCGGCGAAGACGCCGAAGGTGATGAGGATGGCGGTAAGGACACCCGCGGTCGTGCCGAGCTTGCCGGCCGCGCCCGGGCGCCGGCTGAGCCGTCCGCGCCGGTGCGGCATGCGGTAGGCGCGGTACGAGCGGCCGGAAACGAACCCGTTCCTGCTGGGGGGTGCCATCGGCCGCACGCCGATGCACGGAGCGTGCCGAGGCTAACTAGGCGGGTGCTGTGCGACCGAGCAGTCGAGCGATGAGGCGCCTGAGGGGTCCCGGCTGCGGACGCGCGAGATCCGCGCGAAGACGGCGCTGGGTCTCGCGCGCATCGCCCTCCCACCGTTCGACGATCTCGCGGTCCGCGTCCTTCAGGGAATTCGCGGGACCGCGCCGCTCCATCGCCGATTCCGCGTCGGGCAACCGCTGGTAGAGGTCGGCGGCGAAGGCATGGGCCGCGGGCAGCCCGCGCGCGATGGTCGCTCCGTGGATCTGCCACTGGCCGTTCTCGAGCACGAAGGCCTGCTTCGTCTGGTCGAACATGGTCGTGAGCTCCAGGTTCGCGGCAAGCTCGCGGTCCACCGCGGCCACCGCGCGCTCGAGCTGTGCCTGCGCCTCGGCGGACCGTCCCATTGCCGTGAGCCTAGCACGTGTATACGCCCACTGCGTCTTTTGTATACGTTGCCTGTATGATTGCGCCATGCCACGCTCGCCGTTCGTGAAGGCTCCCCTGCCCGCGGCGTACTTCCCGCTGGGCGGGCCGGTGCCGGCGGGCGACATCGTCGGGAGGGAGACCTACATCCGGCGCGCGGGCGCGCGCCTTGCCGACGGCACGCACATCCTCATCGCCGGCCCGCGGCGGATCGGCAAGACGTCGGTGATGCTCGAGATCCTCCGCCGGCTGCGGCGAAAGGGGGTCCACACCGCGTACGTCGACTGCATGGGCGCCACCGACCTGCGCGGGCTCGGCGAGCGCCTCGCCGATGCGGTCCTCGAGAACGTGTCGGGCGTCGAGCGGAGCTTCGAGCACGCGAAGGCGATCGCCGCGGGCATCCGTCCGACGGTGAAGATCCGGTACGAGCACCTCGAGCTCGCGCTCGAGCTCGCGCGCGAGAAGAACACCCAGCGGTTCTTCGACGGCGCGCTCGATCTCCCGCGCGCGCTCGCGGCGAAGACGGGCAAGCGCGTCATCGTGGCATTCGACGAGTTCCAGGCCGCCGGGCAGCTCGGGCCGCGCGTGTTCGACCTCATGCGCACGCGCTTCCAGGCGCAGCGCGCCGTGTCATACGCGTTCCTCGGCTCGGAGGAGGGCATCCTCGAGCAGCTGTTCAGCGGCAAAGGGCGCGCGTTCTACCGCTTCGCGCTGCCGCTCGACCTTGCCGACGCGGCGGGACACCGGTTCGGCATCGATCCCGACGACTGGTTGTCGTACATCGCGGAGAAGCTCGATCAGCGCAAGCTGCAGATCGGGGACGCGGAGGTCGACCGGATCCTCGACGCGACCGGCGGACACCCCCAGGACACGATGCAGGTCTGCGCCGCCCTGTACTACCTGATGCGCGACGCCGGCCTTCGCGTCGTGAGCGCCGACGCGATCGGCGTCGCGATCGAGCAGGCCCTTCGCGAGCTCGAACGGCCCTTCGCGCTGCATTGGACGGACCTCGGGAAGGGCAAGTACCTCCAGCAGGTGGCGAAGCGGATCGCCCACGGAGCGGTCCTGTACGCGAGCGACGGCGCGGGCGCGGTGCCGCGCGCCGAGGTCCTGCGCGCGCTCGCGGCGCTCCAGTCCCGCGGCCTCGTGACGCGCCTGGCTCGCGGGCGCTACGAGTTCGTCGAGCCGCTGTTCGGCGAGTACGTCCGGCGCCTCGACGAAGGTATCGTGACGGCGTGATCGATCAGCCCCTCGACCTGCGTCCGGGAACGGCCGTGCGCTACCGCGCCGCCGACAGCGACGAATGGCGCGAGGGCACCCTCGTCAAAGGATCCGCGAACGGCGAGGAGTGGCTGGTGAAGAATCGCTTCGGCAGGTACTGGCTGCACATCAGCCGGCTCCGCCCGGCCCTGGAGCTCGGCGAGCACTAGCGCGGGCCGGGCTCCCCCATCGCGTGACGCACCCGCGAGAGGCCGGACCAGAGCTCGATCTCGCCGCGACCATGGCTACCGATCGTCTGGGAGATCTCGCCGGTATGCGACGCGTCGTGCGTGATCAGCCGCCAGATGATCGATTGGCGGGTATGGAGCTGGATCGCGCCGGCACGCTCGCGCTCGAACTCCACCGGGAGCATCTCGGGAGTCCACCGCCGGAGGCAGCCGTCGATGACGTCGAACGACGAGCGGAGCGCGCCCACGAGCTCGCCGGCGTCGCGCGGCCGCAACGGATCGTCCTCCCAGCCCGCGTCGGCGAGCGGATCGGTGAAGGGGGTCGACCCGGCACCGGGCTCCTTCAAGACGCCGCAGAGCCAGTACACCCGAGCGCCGGCCATATGCCCCGCGAGCGCCCAGATCGGCCACATTCGCGGCGCCGGCGTCCAGGCCAGCTCGTCGGCGGACAGCGAGCCGATGGTCTCGACGAGCCGGTCATTCAGCAGCCGCCACCCCGCGTAGAACGGCGCGACACTCGCGTTCACCGCTGCGACGATACGGCGAGCGGTACCCCCGCGCGGACTCGAACCGCGGCTTCAGGCTTCGGAGGCCTGCGCTCTATCCACTGAGCTACGGGGGCGCTCGGAGCGCGTCGCGGAATGCCCTGCTCCGACGCTGATTCTACCCTTGCGAGGTGAGCCACAACGCGCAGGAGCGCGACAAAGAGCTTTCCCTCATGCAGCATCTCGGCGAGCTGCGGAACCGCGTGATGGTGGCCTCGCTGGCGGTCCTCATCACGACGGTGATCGGCTTCACCTTCGCGAAGGACGTCATCCTCTGGCTCGAGCTGCCTGCCCATCTGGGCAAGCCGCTGCAGATCATCAGCCCGACCGAGGGCTTCACCACGTACATGCGGGTCGCGCTCTTCACCGGGATCGCGCTCGCGATGCCGGTGATCCTCTATGAGATCTACGCGTACGTCGACCCGGCGCTCCGGCCGGGAGAGCGCAAGTTCATCCTGCTGCTGGGCCCGTTCGTCCTCGCGCTGTTCGTCGGCGGGATGGCCTTCTGCTACTTCATCCTGCTGCCGAGCGCGATCCAATTCCTATTCACCTTCGGGTCGGATGTCTTCGAGGCCTCGCCGCGCGCGAGCGAGTACATCTCGTTCGTCACCACGTTCATCCTCGGCGTCGGCCTGGTGGCGGAGATGCCCGTGATCATCTTCGCGCTCACCCGGATCGGGCTCGTTTCACGCGACTGGCTCGCGAAGAGACGGGGCTACGTCCTGATCATCTGCTTCGTGATCGGCGCGATCATCACGCCGACGCCGGACCCGTTCAACCAGACGCTGGTCTCGGTCCCGATGTATCTCCTGTTCGAGGTCGGTCTGCTCCTCTCGCGGTTCGGCGGGCGGCGTCCAGCTCGTCTCGACGCCGTTTGAGCCCGGCCTCCGCACCGAGGTCGGTCGGCTCGTAGTACCGCCGGCCCCGCAGAGACTCGGGGAGGAACGTCTCCTCGGCGTCGAAATGCTCGGCCGCGTCGTGCGCGTACTTGTAGCCCTTCCCGTAGCCGAGCCCGCGCATGAGCCCCGTCACCGCGTTGCGCAGGTGCAGCGGCACCGGGTCGGCGCGCGTGCCTTCGATGTCGGCCATGAGCGCACCATGCGCGCGCTTGATGGAGTCGGACTTCGGCGCGAGCGCGAGGTACGCCGTCGCCTCGGCCAGCGGGTAATAGCCCTCGGGCATACCGATGAGGTGGACGGCCTGCTGGGCCGCGGACGCGAGGACGAGGGCCTGCGGGTCCGCGAGCCCGACGTCCTCGCCGGCCAGGATGACGAGTCGGCGCGCGATGAACATCGGATCCTCGCCCGCATCGATCATCCGCACGAGCCAGTACAGCGCGGCGTCGGGATCCGACCCGCGAAGGCTCTTGATGAATGCGGAGATCGAGTCGTAGTGCGCGTCGCCGGCGCGGTCGTAGACGAGCGAGCGTCGCTGCAGGGCGTCCTTCACGGCCGCGAGATCGACATGCCGCAGGCCGTTCGGATCGGCGGCGGCGGCGTCCGACGCGAGCTCCAGGGTATTGAGCGCGACGCGGGCGTCGCCGTTCGCGACGACCGCGAGCGAGTCGAGCGCGTCCGCGTCGAGCGCGACCGTCCCGTTCAGCCCGCGCGGGTCCGTGAGCGCGCGCTCGACGATCAGCCGGACGTCGTCCTCGCTGAGCGGATGCAGCACGAAGACGCGGGTGCGCGACAGAAGGGCGGAGATCACCTCGAACGACGGGTTCTCGGTCGTCGCACCGATAAGTGTGATGTCGCCCTCCTCGACGAAGGGCAGGACCGCATCCTGCTGCGCCTTGTTGAAGCGATGGATCTCGTCGATGAAGACGACCGTGCGTTCGCCGGTCGCTCGGCGCATCTCGCGGGCCTCCTCGATGACCCGCCGCAGGTCGGCGACGCCGGCGGAGACCGCCGACAGCGCGATGAAGTTCGCCTTCGCGCGCCGTGCGGCGATCGCGGCGAGGGTGGTCTTGCCCGTGCCCGGCGGGCCCCACAGGATCATCGACGGCAGCTGCCCCGCGTCGATCGCCTTGCGCAGCACGCGCCCCGGTCCGACGAGATGCGGCTGGCCGACGTACTCGTCGAGATCCCGTGGCCGCACCCGCGCGGCGAGCGGCTTCGCCAGCGGCTCGCCGGTCGTCGCGGAGACCTCCGCCGAGAACAGCGGCGACACGCCGCTCGGTCGCTGGCTCCGCCGGGGATGTGGCACGCACCGAGTATGCGCGCCTTGACACGAATTTCTTCGCTGCGACAATACATAAGCAGGAGTTGTTCTTTCGCGTCTTAGGGGAGATGCCGTGCTGAGCGACGCTTCCGTCCGCGATCTGCGCACGTACTACCGGGCGTTGGGCGACGACACGCGGCTTCGCGTGCTGCAGCTCCTTGCCACGGAGGGCGAGCACACCGTGACCGAGCTCGCCGAGAAGCTCCGCCTCTCGCAGCCGCTGCTCTCGTGGCACCTTCGCCGCCTGCGCCGTGCCGGCGTCGTCAAGACCGTCCGCGTGGGTCGCGAGGTCCGCTGCACATTCGACCGCGAGCGGTTCGCCCAGCTCCACGAGCGCGGCTTCCGCACGCTGATGAACCCCGGGAGCGCCCGATGAGCCACGGCCTCATGCCGAAACCGGTCGCCGAGGGCACGCGCATCGGCCTCGCGCCGCTCGCGCGCGGTCTGCACCGCGCGGGGATCACCGCGAACGCGATCACCGTGCTCGGCGCGCTCATCACCGTCGGCGGCTCGGCACTGCTCGCCGCGGGCCGGCCGTTCGCCGCGCTCGTCGTCCTGCTCGCCGGCGCGCTGTCGGACACCCTCGACGGCCAGCTCGCGAAGGCCGCCGGCGGCGGCACGCGGTTCGGCGCGTTCCTCGATTCGACGCTCGACCGCGTCTCCGACGCTGCGCTCGCGTGCGGCGCCGCCGCCCTCGGCGCGGCCACCGGCGACCAGGTCCTCTTCTGGTCCGCCCTCGTCGGCCTCGTCGCCTCGTTCCTCGTGAGCTACGTGCGGGCGAAGGCCGAGTCGATGGGCCTCACGGCGACCATCGGCCTCATGCCTCGCGAGGCGCGCCTCCTGATCCTCCTCATCGGCGTCGGCCTGTGGGGCGTGCTCGGTCTCTACCAGCTGTTCGTCGCGGCGTTCGCGGCCGTGGCGTTGCTCTCCGTCATCACGCTCGGCCAGCGCATCGCCGCCGTGGCGAAGACGCTGAATTCCACAGAGCCAGGGAAAGGAACTCGATAGATGCCCGCAGCCACCAAGTCCACCCGCAAGGCCGCAGCGCCGACCCGCCGGGTCGGCCGGCCGACGACCCGCCGCCGCCCGATCCGCGTGGCGATCATCGGCGTCGGCAACTGCGCGAGCTCGCTCGTCCAGGGCGTCCACTACTACCGCAACGCGAAGCAGGGGGACAAGATCCCCGGCCTCATGCACGTCGACCTCGGTGGCTATCACCTCCGCGACGTGGAGTTCGTCGCGGCGTTCGACGTCGACCGCAACAAGGTCGGGAAGGACCTCGCCGACGCCATCTACGCCAAGCCGAACAACACCTACCGCTTCGCGGATGTCCCGAAGACCGGGGTGAAGGTCTCCCGGGGCATGACCCACGACGGCATCGGCAA
>DASWFN010000027.1:0-17161 GCA_036394215.1 Candidatus Limnocylindria bacterium | reverse complement strand
AGCGCGGTGAGCGGATCCGTCGCCGCGGCGGACTTCGCCGCCTGGTGCAGCCGGGCGACCCGCACCGCCGCCGCGACCTGGTGCGACGTCGCGGTGAGCAGGGCCTCGTCGTCCGCGGTGAACGCCGCGGGCCGGGTGCTCTCGATGCCGATGATGCCCACCGGCTCGTCGCCGATGCGGAGCGGCACGATGAGGCTCGAACGGATGTCCGCCGGACCGACGAACCGCGTGTCAGCCTGGACGTCGGCGACGTTCTGCAGCCGGGCGTGCTCCATGACCCACCAGCTGATGCCGATCCCCGGAGGGAGTGACTGGCCGACGAACGACGTCGACGGGCCGAACGCCGCGAGGATGCTGAGCTCGCCCGCCTCGTTCAGCATCGTGAGGAAGCCGTTCTCGTAGCCCATCGCGTCGCACACGATCCGCAGCAGGCGGCTGGCGAGCTCATCGAGGTCGAGCACCGCGCTGATCTCCGACGCGAGCCGCTGGAGGATCGCGAGCTGCCGGGCGTGCGCGTGGGAGTGCTCCGCCATCCGCTCGACGAGCGAGCCCGGACCGGGCACGTCCTCGATGTCCTCGTGCTCGATCGCGCCGACCTTGCTCAGGTAGACGCTGCCCTCGCGCTGGTCGCGCTCGATCACGCGGACGAACGCCTCGACGACGTCGGGATGGAACTGTGTGCCGCTGCAGCGGCGCAGCTCGGACACGGCGAAGTCCACGCTCTGCGCGGACTTGTACGCGCGCTTGCTCACGATGACCTCGTACGCGTCCGCGGCGGACACGATGTACGCCCCGAGCGGGATCGCGTCGCCGCTGAGGCCGTCGGGATACCCCGCGCCGTCGTAGCGCTCGTGGTGGGCGCGGACGATCGGCACGAGGTCGGCGAGGGGCTCGACCGCGGCGAGGATCGACGCACCGAGCGGCGCGTGGGTCTTCATGATCACCCACTCCTCGGCGGTGAGGGCGGCGGGCTTGTTGAGGATCGCGTCCGGGATCCCGATCTTGCCGATGTCGTGGAGCAGGGCCGAGAGCTGGACCCGGCGGATCTCGTCCGGAGACAGCTGCATCTCCACGGCGATGATCCGCGAGAGCGCCGAGACGCGCGCCGAGTGGCTGCGCGTGTACGGGTCCCGCGCGTCGACGGCCGCGGCGAGCGCCTTGACCGACGCGAGGTACAGCTCGCGCAGGCGAGCGTGGTGCTCGGCGTTCTCGAACGACGAGGCGATGAGGTTCGCGAACGACTGGAGGATCGCGACGTCCTCGGCGTCGTAGGCCGCCGGGCGGTACGACTGCACGGACACGACGCCGACGATCTTGCCGCGGATCTTCAGGGGGACGTGGACGGCGGACTCGCTGCGCCGTTCCTCGTCGCCGTAGGTCTTTCCGCGCTTCTGAATGGCATCCTCACGGCTGCTCGTGAGGTACGGCTCGCCGCTCAGCACCACCTGGCTGGTGGGTCCGCCACCGAGCGGCAGGAAGAACGTGCCCTCGCGGACGGTCCCGCCATCCGCCTCCAGCAGGAAGTCGAACAGCCGGCGCTCGGAGTCATAGCGGGCTACATAGAAGGAGTCGAGATCCACGAGCGTGCGCGCGGCGTCGTAGGCGAAGAGCGCGATCTCCTGCGGCTCGTGCACGAGCGCGGTGCGCGACGCGATCTCGTTGAGCGCGGTGAGCCGCTGGATGCGCCGCTCGCGTTCGCGGCGGTCGGCCGCGGAGCGCATCGCCGTCCCGGCGAGCTCGGCCAGGTCGTTGAGGCCCTGGCGATCCACCGCGTCGAAGCGCCGGTGCGCGTCGATCGTCCCGACCATGAACATCGCGACGACGGCTCCGTTCAGCAGGACCGGGACGGCGAGCACCGCGCGCACGCCCGCGTGTAGGGCCGCCTCCGAGCCGGGCAGACCCGCGTATTCCGCGGTGTAGTCGCGAACGGTGATCGTCGCCTTGCCGTCGACGACCGCGGCGATGAGCGGACCGGTGCGGTCATAGGCCTGCCCCTGAAGGTGCGCCGCGCGACCGAGCGCCGCGATGACCCGGGCTCCCCGAGGTGGCACGATCTCCACCGCGGCGACGTACTCGGCGTTGAAGGCATCGTGCGCCTCGTGCGCGAGCCGCTCGATGAGCTCGTCGGTCGTCATGGCCGCGAGCTCGCGGGCGAGCTCCTCGCGCCGCTGCGCGAGATCGAGCCGGCGGGCGTTGGCGAGCGCGACCGCGGCGTGCGCGGCGAAGCCGACCAGCGTCTCGCGCTCGTCCGGGTCGAACGGGTGCCAGCTCGTGCGACCGACGACGAGCACGGCCGCGATCTCGCCCTGGATCAGGATCGGGACGCCGACCACGCTACGGAGGCCGAGCTCCCTGACCGCGGACGGCGCATCGGTGAGCGCCTGGTAGTCGTCGATCGGGACGATGTCGCGCGCGGCGATGACGCGGCTCACCATCCCGGTCTCCGCGGGGACATAGCCTCCGAGGAGGCGCTGTCCGAGACCGGCGCCGCCGAGCACCTGGAACTCCGCGCCGCGCCGGACGTTGAGCGTCGCGTGCTCCGCGGCGACGAGCTCGAGGGCCTGACCGGGGATCGACCGGAGCACCACGCCGGGCTCGGTCTCGGCGCCGATGACCGCGGCCGCCATCTCGAGCAGCTTCGCGCGGCGTAACGCGCGCGACGCGCGCTCGTGCTCGTTGCGGTAGGCCGTCGCAACGACGCCGATCACCAGGAGGACCAGGCCGACGACGACGGTGGCACGGAACGCCGGCAGGAGCTGGACGGGGTCGCCGGTCAGCGCCTGCGCGACCTGCTGCAGGACCATCGTGAGCCCGAACGCGAGCGCCGTGAGGACGATCCCCGGCCGCCCAAGGCGGAACTGCACGAGCCCCGCGGCGATGAGGACGAGCGCGAACGCGAAGCTCCGGCGGTCGGGAGCGGTCGCGATCATCCAGAGGCACGCGGTGGCCAGGTCGGCGAGGACCAGCGCGACCGGCGTCGAGGTGAGGGTGAAGGTCCGGCCGCGGGTCGCCTGGGCCGTCCAGCTGTAGACGATGGTCCCGAAGAGGACCAGCAGCGCG
Source organism: Candidatus Limnocylindria bacterium (assembly GCA_036394215.1). Lineage (GTDB taxonomy): Bacteria > Chloroflexota > Limnocylindria > P2-11E > P2-11E > UBA4735. Next base: position 14,101 of record DASWFN010000027.1, on the reverse strand, counting down.
AGGGCCGCGACCGGGACGACGATCAGGCTCCCCGACGCGACCCAGATGATCCCGGCGACCAGGCCGAACACCCTGCCGTAGAGCAGCAGGTCGCGCGGAACAGCGGCAGGCAACGCCCTCACTGCGATCGAACGGTACGGTCGGCGGTCACGGAACGGGTGTCAGCCCGACATCGGCTGGGCGCTTGACTCCCCCATTCGGGGGACTCAGAGGTCGTCGCGAGCCGGCGCCCAGATGTCGATGACCTGCGTGGCGGCCTCGAGGACCCGCGCGCCGTGCGAGGCGTTCGGAGGGACGCGATAGGTGTCGCCGGGCGTGAGGATCCGCTGCTCGCCGGCGATGACCATGACCAGGCTCCCCTTCGTCACGACGCCGGTCTGCTCCATCGGGTGCTTGTGCGACTCGACGACCGTCTTCGGGGCGAGATCGGTGATCGCGACCGTCGCGGCTTCCGCGCGGATGATCTTCTGGACCATCCCGGGCAGGGGGTTCTTCACCGGCAGGTCGCGTGGCGACGCGAAGTACAGCTTGGGCATCAGACGCGCGATGCTAGCCGCTACGCGCTGGAGGCTTCGTCGCCCTCGAGCACGAGCTGCTCGTTCTTGCTGAGGAGCAGCGGGTTCGCCTTGCCCTCGATCGCCTCCGCGGTCACGACGACCTTGCGGACGTCCGCGCGCGACGGGATCTCGTACATCACGTCGAGCAGGACCTCTTCGATGATCGTCCGCAGGCCGCGCGCCCCGGTCTTCCGCTTGGCGGCGCCGGCCGCGGCGGCCACGAGGCCGTCGTCGGTGAACTGCAGCTCGACCTTGTCGATCGAGAGGAACTTCTGGTACTGCTTCACGATCGCGTTCTTCGGCTCGGTGAGGATGCGCAGCAGGTCGGCCTCGTCGAGGGCCTGGAGCGGGACGATCACCGGCATGCGGCCGACGAACTCGGGGATGAGCCCGTACTTCAGGAGGTCGTCGGGCATGACCTCGGAGAGCACGGCCGTCGTCTCCTTGGTGTTCTGGGAGAGCGTGGCCCCGAAGCCCATCGTCTTCCGCCCGATGCGTGACTCGACGATCTTCTCGAGCCCCTCGAACGCGCCACCGAGGATGAAGAGGATGTTCGTCGTATCGATCTGGATGAAGTCCTGGTGCGGATGCTTGCGGCCGCCCTGTGGCGGAACGTTCGCGACCGTGCCCTCGAGGATCTTCAGCAGCGCCTGCTGCACGCCCTCGCCGGACACGTCGCGCGTGATCGACGGGTTGTCGCCCTTGCGCGCGATCTTGTCGATCTCGTCGATGTAGATGATCCCGCGCTGCGCGCGATTGAGATCGAAGTCGGCGGCCTGGATGAGCCGCAGCAGGATGTTCTCGACGTCCTCACCGACGTAGCCCGCCTCGGTGAGGCTCGTCGCGTCGGCGATGGAGAACGGCACATCGAGGATGCGCGCGAGGGTCTGGGCGAGGAGCGTCTTGCCGCAGCCGGTCGGGCCGATGAGCAGGACGTTGGACTTGCCGAGCTCGACGTCGTCCACGCGGTGTCCCGCGCCGACGCGCTTGTAGTGGTTGTACACGGCGACCGAGAGGACGCGCTTGGCCTTGTCCTGGCCGATGACGTACTGGTCGAGGATCTCGTTGATGCGCCGCGGGCTCGGGACCTTGGAGCCGGTCGCCCGGGCCTTCGGCGTCTCCATGAACTCTTCGTCCACGATCTCGCGGCAGAGCGTGATGCACTCGTCGCAGATGTAGACGCCCTGGCCGGCGATGAGCTTGCGCACCTGGTCCTGCGACTTGCCGCAGAAGGAGCAGCGGTAGGGCTTGCCGCCCTTGGCCGCAGTGGTCACGACTAGCGGACCCGGACCGGCTCGCCGACGTCCGTCTTGGCCTCCTCGGCCTTCGGGAGCACGGCGTCGTTCGCCTTGCCGACGTAGACGTCGTCGATGAGACCGTAGGTCTTCGCCTCTTCCGCGCTCATGAAGCGATCGCGCTCGGAGTCGTGCTTCACCTTGTCGGCGGGCTGTCCGGTGTGGAACGCGAGGATCTTCGTCAGCTTGTCGACGAGCGTCTCGAGCTCCTTCACCTGGATCATCACGTCGGGGGTGTTGCCGCGGAATCCGCCGGAACCCTGGTGGATCATGATCCGCGCGTTCGGGAGCGCGAACCGCTTGCCCGGCGCGCCGGCCGAGAGCAGCACGGCGGCCATCGATGCGGCCTGGCCGATGCACACCGTGTTGATGGGCGACCGGAGGTATTGCATGGTGTCGTAGATCGCGAGGCCCGCCGTCACCACGCCGCCGCCCGAGTTGATGTACATGTGGATGTCCTTCTCGGGGTCCTCGGAATCGAGGAAGAGCAGCTGGGCGATGATGAGGTTGGCCATGTTGTCTTCGATCATGTCGGTGATGAAGATGATCCGGTCCTTCAGCAGGCGGGAGAAGATGTCGTAGGCGCGCTCGCCGCGGCCGGATTGCTCCACGACCATGGGCACGAGATTGTTCTGCAACGCTGTGGCCCTCCTCGACATGGCTTCTTCCGAGTGTACCAACGGATGTGCGCGTCTCGGGGTGGCGGGGCGGTAGCCGTCTAGCATTCCCACGATGCGCCGCCGCTCGCTCTTCGTGGGCGTCCCGGTCGTCTACGCCTTCGCCGTGTATGCCACCGTGTCGGTCACCCAGTCACGCGCGGACCGGTTCGAGATCCTCCTGCTGGTGCTTGCGCTGAGCGTCGCCGCGGGTGGGGTCGCATGGCGGTTCGCCGACCGGCTGGAGGCGGCGCGGGCCCAGGCGGAGCGCGGACGCGAAGAGCTCGCGGTCGTCGGCCAGCTGTCGGCCGGGCTCTCCGGACCGTTGAGCGCGACGGAGGTCGCGACGCAGTTCCTCGCCGGCATCCGCGCGGTCCTTCCGCCGACGGCCGTGACGATCCTGCTGCAGTACGAGGAGACCGCCGGCTCGATCCAGATCCTCGCCCAGCAGGGCGGCGCCACGTCGCCGCAGGCCGGGCTCACCTTCCCCGTCGCGGTGCTGCCCGCGGCGATGCGCACGAGGCTGATCGGCGAGCACCGCGCGTTCGTCATCGGCGACACGGCGGCCGATGCGGAGTGGCCCGCGCTCGCCGCGAATTTGAAGCTGCTCGAGGGCGCTCGATCGTTCGCGGCGTTGCCGCTCGTGTCGCGTTCGCGGCTGATCGGCCTCGTCATGCTCGTCGACCCGACGCCCAAGGGGATCGGCCGGGATCAGCTGCAGCTCATCTCGCTCCTCGGGCAGTACGTGTCGGGCGCGCTTCACAACGCGCTCTCGATCGCCGAGGCGGACGAGCGCGCGGATCGGGAGGGGGTCGTCAACCGGATCTCCCAGCGCATCTACTCGAACCTGGACCCCGACGCCGTCGTGCAATCGACGCTCGAGGAGCTCGGGCAGGAGCTCGCGGTCTCGCGGGCGGTCATCTGCTCATCCGATCCGGGCACCGACATCACGGTCCTGCACGAGTGGGACGCTCCGGGGATCGACCCGGTCCGCGTCGGGACGCGGGGTCGCACGCCGATGGCAGCGCTCGCGGCGCGGGAGGGCCGGACCATCGCGGTGCGCAACGCGCGGACGGACCTTCGGCTGGCGGAGCCCGCGCTCGGGAGCCACGAGCTCATCGAGCGAGGCACCGTCGCGGGCATCGCGACCCCGATCGGCGTCGGCGTGCAGGCGGCGGGCATCCTCCTGCTCCACCAGGTCGGCGAGCCGCGCGCGTGGACCTCGCAGGAGATCCGCCTGCTCGAGACCGTCGCCCGCGAGCTGCGCACCGCGCTCGAGGCGGCGCGCCTCCTTATCGCCCGGCAGCGCGAAAGCGAGCGCATGCTCGCGCTGCATCGCGCGTCCGCGCTCGTCGCGGGCGAGACCGACCCGGCCGATGTGATCCGCGAGATCCTCGAAGCCGCCGCGGTCCTGCTCGGTCGCGGCAACGCGACGCTCTACCGCTGGGACGAGCACGCGCAGCTCCTGCGGCATGCCGAGAGCGCGCGCGTCGAGCGCGGCGCGCCGCCGCTGCTGCGGTCGGGCGAAGGTGTCTCCGGTCAGGCGTTCGCGACGCAGAAGCCGGTGATCGTCAACGACTACGCCAACTGGGAGAACGCGGTCGCCTCGACCCGCGAGGCCGGCTGGCGCGCGGCGCTGGCGGTGCCGCTCGTCCGCGCGGGCCGCCGGCTCGGCGTGCTGACCGTGCGCTCGACGTATCCCCTCGCCCGCTTCGACGAGGACGATGCCCGCCTCCTCGGCCTCTTCGGCGACCAGGCGGTCGCGGCCCTCACGACGGCCGAGCTGCTCGAGCAGCAGCGACATGCCGTGGAGCAGCTGGAGCGGCTCAACAGCGCGAAGAGCGACTTCGTGTCCATCGTCAGCCACGAGTTCCGCACGCCGCTGACCGGCATCCAGGGGTTCAGCGAGGTCATGCGCGACGAGGACCTGACGGTGGCGGAGATGAAGGAGTACGCGGGCGACATCAACAAGGACGCCCAGCGGCTCAACCGGATGATCACCGAGATGCTCGATCTCGACCGCATGGAGTCGGGACAGATGACGCTCCGCAGGGAGCGGACGGACCTCAACGCCATCGTCCAGGAGGCCGCCCAGCGTCTCGGCGCGAACGACGCGCGCCACCCGGTCAAGCTCAATCTCGATCCCGACCTCCCGCTCGTCGAGATCGACAAGGACAAGCTGAACCAGGTGCTGCTCAACCTCTTGAGCAACGCGGTGAAGTATTCGCCCGACGGTGGTGCCGTCGCGATCACCACGCGGGTGGAAGGCGACGCCGTCCACGTCTTCGTCCGCGACTCCGGCCTGGGGATCCCCGCCGACTCCCTCGAGAAGGTGTTCGAGCGCTATTCGCGGCTAGAGTCCGGTGCGACGCGGTACATCCAGGGCACCGGTCTCGGCCTGCCGATCGCCCGCCGGATCATCGAGATGCATGGCGGCCGGGCCTGGGTCGAGAGCACGCTCGGGGAGGGCTCGGTGTTCCAGTTCACGCTGCCGCTTACCGCGGCGGCGAGCGTGCCGGGAGGCTGACGGTGGCCACGATCGTGTTCTGCGAGGACGACCCGATGATCCAGAAGCTGGTGCGCGCCGCGTTGCGCGACAGCGGCCACGAGCTTCATCTCGCCTCGGACGGCGAGGAAGGGCTCGCGCTCATCAAGCGGCTCAAGCCGGATCTCATCTTCAGCGACGTGTCCATGCCGAGGCTCGACGGGTATCAGCTCGGCGACGCCCTGAAGGCGGCGCCGGAGACCGCGCGGATCCCGCTGGTCTTCGTCACGGCGTCGGTGCAGCGGGCGCAGGTCGCGGAGGCGGAGCAGCATGGCGGCGTCGGCGTCCTGCCGAAGCCGTTCACCATGGCCGAGCTCCGCGCCCGCGTGACCGCGCACCTGCCCGCGGTGGGCTGATCGTGGCCGGTGAGCGCGTCCTCTTCGTCGACGACGAAGGACAGATCCGCAAGCTCGTGCAAGCGTTCCTGACGAAGCACGGGTACGTCGTTGTGACCGCGAATGACGGCTACGAGGCCCTGCGGGCGGTGAAGGCCGGACGTCCGCACATCGTCATCACCGACGTCGCGATGCCGAACCTGAACGGGCTCGAGCTCACCCGCCGGCTGCGCTCCGAGGCGGCGACCGCGCGGCTGCCGATCATCATGCTGTCGGCGAAGAAGCAGGCCGACGACATCCTCGCCGGATACGCCCAGGGGGCCGACGAGTACGTCGCCAAGCCGGTGGAGCTGGCCGTCCTCGAGGCGAAGATCGACCTCCTGCTGCGGCGCGGGCGATCGAGCGAGGGGACGGCGGCGGGTACGGGACCGGTGACCAAGGGCCGCGTCGTCGCGCTGCTGCACGGCAAGGGCGGCGTCGGGGCGACGACGATGGCGGTGAATGGGGCGCTCGCGCTCGCGAGCACGATGATCTACCGCGTCTCGATCCTCGACCTGTCACTCGAGTTCGCGAATGCCGCGATGCTCCTGGACCTCAAGCCGGATCGGACGCTGGCGGAGCTCGCGGACGTGAAGATCGAGGATATGAGCGACGACCTGTTCGACCTGTTCGCCGCGCGCCACCCGAGCGGCGTGCGTCTGGTCACCGGCGCCGACCGGCCCGAGTACGCCGAGCTCGTGACGGTACCGGCAGTCCACCATGCGCTGGACCGGCTGAAGGCGAGCTCCGACTACGTGCTCGTCGATACGGGTGCGACGTTCACGCAGCGGACCCTCGCCGCGATCGACGGTGCCGACGTCGTCGCGGTGGTGACATCGGCGCATCTCGCGTCGCTGAAGTCCGCGCAGGACATCTTCTCGGTGCTGGACAAGCTCGACGTACCGGTGGCCCGGACGCTCCTCGTCCTCAACCGGATCACGGCCTCGGGGCTGCAGACGGAGCAGATCACGCGTTTCTTCGGCCGCAAGCCGGACGTCATCATCCCGTTCACCGAGCCGTTCAACGAGGCGGCCGACGAGGGGAAGCCGCTCGTTTCGGGCTCGCCGACGAACTCCGGCGCGATCGCGGTGCGGGATCTCGCGGCGCAGATCACGGTCGCGGCACCGGCGAAGCACTGATGCGGGTCCGCTTCTGGGGCGTGCGCGGGTCGATCGCCGCGCCGGGGCCGGAGACCGCGCGCTACGGCGGCAATACGCCGTGCGTCGAGGCCCGCGCCGACGACGGCACCCTGCTCATCTTCGACTGCGGCACCGGTGCCCGGAAGCTCGGCGTCGCCTTGGCGCGCGGCGGACCGGTGCGCGCGCACCTCTTCATCAGCCACACCCACGCCGACCACATCCAAGGGCTCCCGTTCTTCCTCCCGGCGTTCCTGCCGGGCTCGCACCTGACGGTGTACGGGCCGGCGGGCATCGACCGGACGTTCCCGGCGGCACTCGGCGGTCAGATGGACTACGCCTACTTCCCCGTTCCGATGGACCAGCTCCCGGCGAAGGTCGAGATCGTCGAGCTCGGCGAGGGCGAGTTCGGGATCGGCGCGCTCCGGATCCGCACCCAGTTCCTGAACCACACCGCGCCCGCGCTCGGCTACCGGGTGAGCGGCGCGGGCGGAACCCTCGTGTACGCGACCGACCACGAGGCCCACGAGGGTGCGACCTGGCGCGCCGGCCACGCGGACGGGTCGTTCGACGCCGCCGACCTCCTCCACACCGGCGACCAGCGGCACGCCGAGCTCCTCCGGGACGCGGACGTCGTCATCCACGACTCGCAGTACCGGGCGGCGGACTACCCGGCGAAGGCGGGCTGGGGCCACAGCACCATCGAATACGCGGTCGACATGGCCCGCGTCGCCAACGCGAAGCGGCTGGTCCTGTTCCACCACGACCCGAGCCGCGACGACGCCGGGGTCGACGCGCTCGTGCGCGCTGCCCGGGCGCGCGCCGGCGGCATGGACGTGGTCGCCGCGGCCGAGGGCGACGAGCTCCTGTTGCGCGAGACGGCGCCCGACGCGACCGGCGTCGCCGAAGGCCCCCACGCCCCCCGGATCCAGACCCGGGCCCGCATCCTGGTCGCCGACGACGACCGAACGATCCTTCAGGTGCTCGAGACCGTATTGGCTGGAGATGGGTACCAGGTGGTGACGGCCCAGGACGGCGCGGCGGCCCTCGAGCTGGCCCGCGCCGACGCCTTCGACCTGATCCTCCTCGATGTCCAAATGCCCCGCCTCGACGGGCTCGCCGCCGCGCGGCAGCTCCGCCTGGACTCGCGATTCGCGGACGTGCCCATCGTCATGCTCACCGCACGCACGGCCGACAAGGACATCGAGGCCGCGTTCGCCGAGGGCGTGACCGACTACATCACGAAGCCGTTCGCCGTGTCGCAGATGCGGGCGCGCGTCCGGTCGTGGCTGTCCAGATCGGCGGAGGTGCAGCAGCCGTGAGCCGGCAGTGGACGGATCTCCAGCGCTACGTGATCGAGGAGCATTTCGAGGATTACGCCGAGGGGCGGATCTCACGCCGCGAGATGCTGAGGCGGGTCTCGTACGTCACCGGCGGCGTCGCGGCATCGCTGACGGTGCTCTCCGCGCTCGGCTGCAACGTCGATCAGCCTCGCGCGGCGTCGGGAGGCGCCGCCGCGAGCGCGAGCGCGACCGTGAAGCCGCCATCGCCGCAGCCGCGGGTGCCGTTCGCCACGCCGCCCGCGTCGACGACGGCCGGCGCGAGCCCGATCACGGTCAAGCCCGACGACCCGCGGCTCCTCAAGGCGGGCCCGGTCACGACCCCCTCGGCCGACGGGAAGGACCAGCTCCTCGGCTACGAGGCGTATCCGGCCGTGCCGTCGGGCCACGGCGTCCTCGTCATGCACGAGAACACCGGGCTCACCGACCACATCCGGGATGTCATTCGGCGCGTCGCGACCGCGGGGTACCTGGGCTTCGGCATCGACCTGCTCTCCCGCCAGGGCGGCGCGGAGAAGCTCGGCGGCGGCTACTCCGGCGCGCTCGCGAACACCACCGTCGATCAGATGAACGCGGACCTCCGGGCCGCCGTCGGCTACATCCAGTCGAAGGCCGGCGACGGCTACGCACCGGTCCGCGTCGGCGCGGTCGGCTTCTGCTTCGGCGGCGGCACGACCTGGAACATCGTGATCGCCGGGCTGCCGCTCGCCGCGGCCGTCCCGTTCTACGGCCCGCTGCCGTCGGACCCCTCCGGCCTCGCGACGACGAAGACCGCGGTGCTCGCGATCTACGCCGAGCAGGACACCCGTATCACCGAGTCATGGACGGCGGCCGAGGAGCAGCTGAAGAAGAGCGGGGCGCCCTTTGCGCAGAAGACCGAGTCCGGCGTCGGGCACGCCTTCCACAACGACACGAACGGTCCGACGCGCTACGGGGCGGCGCAGGCCCAGGACGCCTGGGTGCTCACGATCGAGTGGTTCCGGACATACCTCGGGACGTAGCTAATTCGGTTTGGCATCCCGTTGCCGGTGGCGCTCGATCATCTGGAGCAGCTCGTTGACGTCGAACGGCTTGGCGATGTAGCTCGTCGCACCGATCTCCTCGGCCCAGCGCCGCGCGCTCTCGGCCGCGGTCATCACGACGATCGGGTACCCCAGGTGACGTTCGCGATACCGCTCGGCGAAGCCCCAGCCGTCGAGGACCGGCATCCGCATGTCGAGCAGGATCAGCGACGGCACGCAGTCGTTCAGCGCATCGAGCGCCTCCGCGCCGTTCGTCGCGGTGCAGACCTGAAGGCCCTCGCTCTCGAGAAAGTCACGGAGCATCGCGAGGATCTCGGGATCGTCGTCGACGACGAGGATCGGGCGCTGGCTCGCGATCCCGCGATCGCGGCGTGGCTGTTCGCGCGCGCCACCTGCGGGCCCGCCCGGCGAGTCGGGCGAGAGGACGATGCGCGCGAGGGCGATCGTCAATTCAGCCTTCCTTCTTCAGCCGGCAACGCGACATGGAACGTGCTGCCGAGGCCGACGGTGCTTTCGACCCAGATCCGGCCGCCGTGTTCCTGCGCGATGCCGCGGCAAATGTACAGGCCGAGGCCGATACCGGCATAGCGCCTGGCGTCGACGTTCCCCGCGCGATGGAACCGATCGAACACGCGCGGCAGGTCCGCCGCCGGGATGCCGATGCCGTGATCCCGGACGCTGATCCGGATCTCGCCATTCTCCCGCCAGGCCCGCACCTCGACGGGGCTGTCCTCGTCGCTGTACTTGAGGCCGTTGTCGATGAGGTTGTCGACGAGCTGTTCGATACGCCGATGGTCGAAGCTGCCGGTCAACGGGTCGCGGGCGTCGACGATGATCCGCTCCTTCTCCGGCCGGGTGCGCTCGCCGGCAGCGCGCACGACGGCGGCGAGATCGACCGGCTCGCGCCGCACCTCGAGCTTGCCCTCCTCGATCCGCGAGGCGTCGAGGAGATCCTCGACCAGGGTCGAGAGCCGGCGAGCCTCGCGGGCGATCCGCCCGATCGCCGGCTGGTGCTGCGCCAGTCCGGGGTCGCGCGCGAACCGCAGCTCGAGGATCTGCGCCTGGCCGAGGAGCGTCGTCAGCGGTGTCTTGAGATCGTGCGCGGCGGCGGAGACGAAGTCCTCCTTGAGCTTCGCGGCCTCCTCCTGGGCCTGGACCTTCCCGGCCTCATCGATGAGCGCCCGGCTCTCGAGCACGACCGCGGCCTGGTCCGCGAGGAGCTGGACGAGCGCGAGATCGTCGCCGCTGAAGATCGGGCGATGGGCGGCGAACGCCTCGAGGATCCCGATGCGCCGCTCGCCGGCCGTGATCGGCGCGACGAGGACCGGCCCGACCTGGGCCGCGCGGTAGGTGGCCGCGTGCTCGGGATGCGCCCGCGCGGCGTCGGGAAAGAACGCCGCGCGCTGCGAGGCGAACACGCGGGCCGCGAGGAACCGGCTGTCCGCGGCGACGGCCGTCGGCAGCGCGCCCTGGGCGTTCGCGAACAGCAGCGCGTGTGTGACCGGGTCGTACAGGCCGATGGCCGCACGCGCGCCGAACGACGCGCCGGTCCCGCGCTCGAGCTCGCGCAGGATCGCGTCGGTCGTGGGCAGGCGCGGCAGCGTGCTCGCGCGTTCGAGGAACGCGCGCAGCTCCGGCTCCTGCCACATCCGGCGAAGCGGGGCCGGCGGCGCGAAGCCGAGGAACCACGAGAGCGCGGCGCCGAGCACCAGCACCTGGGTGACCCCCGAGATGGTGTCCGCCACCGCCGGATCCACGATGCTGCCGCCGGCGACGAGGAGTGCGATGCCGAGAAAGCCCATCCCTGCGGCCACCGCCTGGGTCCGGCGCTGGGTGACCCCGGACGATCGCCGGCTGAGGCCCACGAATCCGAACGCGGTGTAGAGCGCGACGGCGGCGAAGTACCCGATGAGGAAGAGCGTCGCCGCGGGATCGAGCGGCGGTTCGTCGGTCAGCACGACGACCACCGAGGCGATGAGCCCGCCGAGCGTCGCCGCGCGGACGAGGAGCGGCACGTTCGTGAAATCCGCGAGGAGCCGCAGCATCAGGTACGGCAGGGACATGACGAGGATCGTCACCACGAGTCCGGCGATCCGGGTCGCGCCGACGCCGAGGATCTGGAGCACCGGCGTGAGCAGCACGGCGACAGCGAGCGCGCCGAAGAAGAGCGCGACGTCGAACGAGGCGCGACTGCGCTGGCGGAAGGCGCTGAGGGCGACGAGGACGAAGATCGCCACGAAGAGCACGTTGTTGAGCGCCTGGATGAGCTGCAGCGCCGTCATTGGCGCGGAATGCTACTGGTCCTTGAGGAGCGCTCGGATGGCCTCGCGGCTCTCCGCGGACGTTTCCGGGACCGCCGCCTGCGCGGGCGGCACGATGATCGCTTGCTCGCTCGGCTGGTCCGGATGGGGCAGCTCGAGGTCCTCGGGACCACCGGCCGCCTGGATGAGCCTCCGCTCCGCGTCGGGCGTGTCGAGGCCGATCATCCGGTCGACGAGCTTGCGGTTGCGCATCGACCGCGCGAGCGCCCCGAGCACCGCCGGATTGCGGAGCGCGTTCGGGTCCTGCTGCGCGAGCGGCGTCAGCGCGACCTCCTGCGCGAGCTCGGTCGAGGAGATGGTGACGTTCTCCTTCTTCGCGAGCGCATCGAGGACGAGCAGTGACTTCGCGCGGCGCTCCGCCGTCGGGCGCCAATCGGCGCGGATCTCGTCCTCGGTCTTGCGCGCCTGCAGCGTGAACTGCTCCCAGCTGAGCCCCTGATCCTTCACCCGCGCCTTGAGGTCGGCCATGAGATGGTCGAGCTCGTCGCCCACGAGGATCTCGGGCACCTCGACCGTCGATGCGTCGAGCAGCTGGGCGAGGAATTTCTCGGCGGCGTCGTCGCGGGCCTCATGGAATGCCGCGTGGGCGAGCTCGCCGCGCACGGCCTTGTCGAGATCGACGACCGTCGCGACGCCGACGGTCTTCGCGAAGTCGTCGTCCAGCGGCGGCAGGATCTTCTCGGCGACCTGCAACACCTTCGCGGTGAACCGGCCGGTCTTCCCGCGCAGATCCTCGTCCGGGTAATCGTCGGGGAACGCGAGCTCGAACGACTTCTCCTCGCCGGCCCTGGTACCGACGAGGGCGTCGGCCAGACCGGGGATCGCGTAATCCTTGCCGAGCTCGAGGTGCGCGTTGCGGCCCATCGGCGGCATCTGCTTCCCGTCGAGGACGACGTCGAGATCGATGGTGAGGACGTCGTTCTTCTCGGCCGCGCGCTCGACAGGCTTGAGCTCGGCATGATGCTCGCGCATCCCGGCGATCGTCTGCTCGACCTGCTCCTCGGTGATCGGCGTCGGCTGCACGGTCACGTTCGCGGCGGCCGGGTCCCCGAGCGCGACATCCGGCCGCACCGGGACCGTCGCGGTGTACTTCAGCGACTTCCCGGGCTCGAGCTGGCTCACCTCGACCTCAGGCCGGTCGAGCCAATCGATGCTCTCGAGATCGGCGATCTCCTTGAACGTCTCGTCGACCACGTCCGCGGCGGCGTCGTCCCAGAGGTGCTCGGCGCCGTAGGTGCGCTCGTAGAGCGGGCGTGGCGCCTTGCCCGGGCGGAAGCCCGGGATCTTGGCGTGCTGCACGTGCTTCTGGAACGCCCGCTCGCTCGCGCGCTCGAGCCGGTCCGCGTCGACCTCGACGGTCAGCGAGACGATCGAGCCGGGCTTGCGCTCGATGGTGTGGGTGAAGGACCGCGCGGGCGCGGCCGTCCCGGGCGTGGCGGTCTCGGTGGCGGGCTGTTCCGTCGTCATGGAAACTCAAGTTTAGGGCTCGGCGGCCTATGCTGCGAGCGCCGCCATGTACTTCTACGAGATCCACGAAGGCGACGAAGAGCTAGGGACGGCGGTCCTGCTCGCCCATGAGGACCGGTTCTCGCCCGAGGACTTCTTCCGGCTCGTCAAGAAGGCGCGCCTGCTCGTCATGGACAGCTTCGAGGAGCCATCGCTCACCGAGGCCATCGCGAATGAGCTCGAGCGTTCGAGCGGGTTCGTCCACGTCACCGACGAGCGGCTGCTCGTCTCGGTGCAGGTCGGCGAGACCGAGGAGGACACCTTCCTCGTCGCGACCGACGAGGGCGTACGCACCGTGTACGTCGAGGGAGACGGGCCGCAGGCGAATGGCGACCGACAGAACTAAGCAGCGCATCGGCTTCGTCGGCCTTGGGATCATGGGACTCCCGATGGCCCGGAACGCGCTCAAGGCCGGGTTCCCCGTCACGGTCACGAACCGAACGCTCGCGAAGGCCGACGCGCTGAAGGCCGAGGGCGCCACCGTCGCGATGACCCCGCGCGAGGTCGCGGAGCGCTCGGACATCGTGGTGACGATGGTCACGAACGCGCCCGACGTGGACACCGTGACGTTCGGCCCGGACGGCATCGCCGCGGGCGCACATCCCGGGCTCCTCGTCGTCGACATGAGCAGCATCTCGCCGGTCGCGTCGCGCGCGTTCGCCGAGCGGGCGAAAGAGAAAGGCTTCACGACCCTCGACGCGCCGGTGTCCGGCGGCCAGCTCGGCGCGATCGAGGCGCGCCTCTCGATCATGGTCGGAGGCGACGACGCCGACGTCGAGCGCGCGCGCCCGCTGTTCGAGGCGCTCGGCAAGACGATCGTCCACATCGGCGGGCACGGCGCGGGCCAGGCCTGCAAGCTGGCGAACCAGATCGCGGTCGCGATCAACAATCTCGGCGTGTCGGAGGCGCTCGTGTTCGCCGCGGCGATGGGGATCGACCTCGAGCGCACGCGGCAGGTCATCGCCGGCGGCGCGGGAAGCTCGTGGGCGATGCAGAACTACGCCCCCAAGATGCTGGCCGGCGACTTCAAGCCGGGGTTCCTCGTCGACCACCAGCAGAAGGACCTGCGCAACGTCCTCGACGCCGCGTACTCGGCGCACCTCTCGCTGCCCGGCACGTCGCTCGTGCACGCGTTGTACGGCGCGTTGCAGGCAAGCGACGAGGGGCGCGCCGGCAATCACGCGATCATCAAAGTGATCGAGAAACTCTCGGGCACCGAGGCGCGCACCGGCTCCTGACGCGGTGCCCGAGGTGGGACTCGAACCCACACGAGGTTTCCCCCATCGGCTCCTAATACCGACGCGTCTACCAACTTCGCCACTCGGGCCGCGACGTCACGATGTTAGCGA
>DASWFN010000026.1:0-9716 GCA_036394215.1 Candidatus Limnocylindria bacterium | reverse complement strand
ACCGCCGATGAGCGCGCTCGATCTGCTCGGTCTGGCGGGGCGGCTGCTGTTCTTGGTCGTCTTCGTGCGGGGCGCGTACAGCGCCTCGAGGAACCTTTCCCACACCATCGGGATCGCCGCGAGCGCCGGGGCGCCGCTCGCGTCGGTGACCGTTCCCGTCTCGCAGGTGCTGCAATGGGTCGGCGTCGTTTCGGTGGCCTTTGAGATCTGGGCCGACATCGGCGCGATCTCCCTGCTGCTCTTCCTCGTTCCGGTGACCTACCTGACGCACGCGTTCTGGCGGTTCGAGGGGCCGGCGAGGCAGGCCCAGGTCGGGAATTTCTTGCGCAACCTCAGCTACCTCGGCGGCGTACTCCTGATCCTGCACGCCGCGCTCGTCGGCGCACTGCCGCTCACGGTGACCGGCCCGCTTCTGACGATCCGCTGAGTTCAGCCGCCGGCGCGGCTCGCAGGTCCGGCTAGTAGGTCCGCCCACGCTGGCGCGCGATGTCGAACTTCGCGGTCTTCGCGACGGCCATGACGGCCATGACGCCGGCCTGGACCGGATCGCTCACGACGAGGTCGGCGGCCTTCGGCACCGAGCCGGCCATGTTGAGGCTGATGACGAGGATGCCGCGGGCACGGACCTCCTCGACGGCCTTCGTGATGTCGCCGCCCATGATCGAGCCGGCGAGCACCACCGCGACGGCGCGAGGGAGCCGCGCGACCGCGCGGACGGCCGCGGCGAGGTTCTCCTCACCGACGATCGGGATCGTGTCGATGCTGATCTTCTCGCCACGGATGTTGTGACGATCGGCCTCGGACGTCGCGCCGAGCACGACCTGCCCGACCTGCGCGCCGCCGCCGACGACGATGATCCGCTTTCCGTAGACCTCGGCCATCGATGGGACCAGGGTGACCCGGTCGATCATCTCCAGGTCATGGAGCTCCGCGAGGAGCGCGTCGATATCGTCGGCCGCGTCGAGCGGCAGCTCGATCTCCACGTGGACGCGGGCGTGGTCGCCCCGTTCCGGGATGTCGATGCCGCTGATGTTGCCGCGATGGCCGAGGATCACCCGCGTGATCGCGTGCAGCGTGCCGGGACGGTCCGAGCACTCGAGCTCGATCGCGAATGTGCGCTTCAGCTCAGGCAAGCGTGCGCTCGCGACGCGACGTCACGCGGCCGGTGTTGAAGCCGAGCCAGTGCATCCGCCCGAGGTGCCGGGCATGCTCGACCTTCATGCAGCGATCCATGACCACCTGCAGCCCACCGTCCTCGGCGATCTTCGCGCCCTCCGGGCTGATGACGCCGAACTGGAGCCAGAGGGCCTTCGCGCCGATGGCGACCGCGTCGCGGGCGATGTCCGGCACCGCGTCGGGCTTGCGGAACACGTCGACCACGTCCACCGGGAACGGGATGTCCTTCAAGCTCTTGAATGACGGCTCGCCGAGGATCTCCTTTTCCTTCGGGTTCACCGGCACGATCTTGTAGCCGTGCCGCTTCAGGTAGAAGCCGATGAAGTTGGACGGCCGCAGCGGATCGGGCGAGAGGCCGACGATCGCGACCGTGCGCGCGCCGAGGAGCGTCGCGTGGATGACGCTCGGGTCCTGGTAGCGCTCGCTCATGCCTTCGCCGCCGCGAGCCCGCGCGCGAGGTCGCGCGTCAGGTCGGAAAGCGTCTCGAGCCCGACCGAGAGCCGGATCGTGCCCGGTCCGACACCGGCCGCCGCGAGCTCTTCGTCGTTGAGCTGGCGGTGGGTCGTGCTCGCGGGGTGGATGACGAGGCTCTTCGCATCGCCGACGTTCGCCAGGTGCGACCAGAGCTCGAGCGCGGAGATGAACCGCTGCCCCGCCTCGCGGCCGCCCACCAGGTCGAAGACGAAGATCGAGCCCGCGCCCTTCGGCAGGTACCGCTTCACGAGCGACGCGTACGGGCTGGAGGCGAGCCCGGGGTAGCGCACGCCGGCCACGGCCGGGTGACCTTCGAGGAACGTCGCCACACCGAGCGCGTTCTCGACGTGGCGAGCCATCCGCAGCGGCAGCGTCTCGAGCCCGAGGAGGAAGAGGAACGCGTTGAACGGTGACAGCGCGGCGCCGAGGTCGCGGAGCGACTCGGCGCGCAGCTTCATGAGATAGCCGTACATCCCGAACGTCTCGTGGAACGCGAGGCCGTGGTAGGCCGGCGAGGGATCGGCCACCACCGGGAACCGTCCGTTGGACCAGTCGAAGGTGCCCGCCTCGACGACAACGCCGCCGATGCTCGTGCCGTGCCCGCCGATGAACTTCGTCGCCGAGTGCACGACGATGTCCGCGCCGAACTCGATCGGCCGGCACAGGTACGGCGTCGCGAACGTCGAGTCCACCATGAGCGGCGCGCCGTGACCGTGCGCGATGTCCGCGACGCCCTGCAGGTCCAGGACGTTGCCGCCGGGGTTGCCGATGGTCTCGCCGTACAGCACCTTCGTGTTCGGCGTGAGCGCGGCCTTCCAGCCGTCGAGCTTGTCCGGGTCGACGAACGTGACGTCGACCGAGAGCTTCCGCGACAGATGCTTCAGCTGGGTGACCGTGCCGCCGTACAGCGCGCTCGATGCGACGATGTGGTCGCCCGGCGTGAGCATCGTGAACAGCGCCGCCGCCTGCGCCGCGAGCCCGCTCGCGAACGCGACCGCTCCGGCGCCGCCCTCGAGGCTCGCGACGCGCTCCTCGAAGACCGCGGTCGTCGGGTTCATGATCCGCGAGTAGGTGTTGCCGTACTCCTGCAGGTTGAAGTACGCGGCCGCGGACTCCGGATCCTCGAACACGTAGGACGTCGTCTGGAAGATCGGCACCGCGCGCGCGCCGGTGTACGGGTCGGGCCGCTGCCCGGCGTGGATCGCGCGGGTCTCGAACCCGAACTCGCTCTGGTGCGGCGACTCGTCGGTCATGCCGGCTGCTTCCTCCCCACCTTGTCGAGGAACACGCTGATCTCGCTCGTCATTTCCGCCTCCTCCAGGAGGAACGAATCATGGCCGTAGTCGGCCGCGATGGCCACATGCCGCACGTCGCGCCCGCCGGTCCGGAGCGCGGCGGCGATCTCCTCGGAGTCCCCGGTCGGGTAGAGCCAGTCGGATGTGAACGAGAGCAGCAACGTTGCCGCGCGCACGCGGTCCATGGCGCGGTCGAGCGAGCCCTGGCCGTACGTGCGCGCGAGGTCGAAGTACGTGAGCGCGCGCGAGATGTAGAGGTACGCGTTCGCGTCGAACCGCGCGGCGAAGGCGTCGGCCTGGTAGCGGAGGTACGACTCCACCTCGAAGTCGGGAGCGACCAGGTCGTAGAGCGGCTCATCGCCGCCGCGCTGGAACCGCCGGCCGAACTTCTCGCGGACCGCCTGCGACGAGAGATACGTGATGTGCCCGACCATCCGCGCGATCTTGATGCCCGCGTCCGGAGAGCGCCCGGTCCCGTGGTACGCGCCGCCCTGCCAGTCCGGGTCGCTCGTGATCGCGTTGCGCGCGATCGCGTTCCAGGCGACGCCCTGGGTCCCAAGGCGGGCGGTGCTCGCGATCGGGACGATCGCGCGGACCGCGTCGGGGTACGCGACGGCCCATTCGAGGGCCTGCATCCCGCCGAGCGAGCCGCCGCTGGCGGCGAAAAGCGTGTCGATGCCGAGCTCGAGGAGGAACGCACGCTGCGCGCGGACCATGTCGCCGACCGTGATGACGGGGAACGTCGCGCCGTAGGGTGTGCCGGTCGCGGGATCGATCGACAGCGGGCCGGTCGAGCCGCGACATGAGCCGATGAGGTTGGTACAGACGACGAAGTAACGGTCGGTGTCGAACGCCTTGCCCGGCCCGATCATGCCGTCCCACCAGCCGAGACCGCTCTTCCCCCGCTCCGCGGCGCCGACGCCGTCGACGGTCGTGGGCGCGGTCGGGTCATCGCTCCATCCGGCGGCGTGGGCGTCGCCGGAGAGCGCGTGGCACACGAGGATGACGTTGTCCTTGTTCTTGGCGAGCGTGCCGTAGGTCTCGTACGCGATCGTGACGGGCGCCAGCGTCCGCCCCGAGTCGAGCTGCAGCGGCTCGGGAAGATCGAGGTGCTGCGTCCGGATGGTGCCGACCGCTCCGCGGCGGTCAGACGCCAACGAGCTGGCTCCGTTCGAGGTGCAGCGCCTCGAGCAGGGCGACGCGAAGGCCGAGGAGGCTGGGGTCGCGCCGGTCACGCGGCCGTCCCGGCGCGACGCGGAGCACGTCCGCGACGCGAGCGGGCCGGTCGGTGAGCAGGATCACGCGGTCCGCGAGGTAGACCGCTTCGTCGAGGTCATGCGTCACGAGCACCAGTGTGGGCTGATACCGGGTCCACGCGGCGAGGAGGTGATCCTGAAGCCGCATGCGGGTGAACGCGTCGAGCGCGCTGAAGGGCTCGTCCAGCAGCAGGACCTGTGGCTCGGTGACCAGACCGCGAGCGAGCGCCGCGCGCTGGGCCATGCCGCCTGAGAGCTGCTTCGGCAGGGCGTCCGCGAAGTCCGCGAGGCCGACGACCTCGAGCGTCTCGCGGACGATGTCGCGCGCCTTCGGGCCGTGGCGCTCCGCGAGACCGAAGCCGACGTTCTGCGCGAGCGTGAGCCACGGGAAGAGCCGCGGCTCCTGGAACACCATCCCCACGCGTGGATCGGGTCCGCACACGAGCTCGTCGTCGACGCGGATCTCGCCGCTGAAGCGGGTGTCGAGGCCCGCGATCAGGCGGAGCAGCGTGCTCTTGCCGCAGCCGGACGGACCAACGATGGCGACGATCTCGCTCGGCGCGACCTCGATGTCGAGGCCGCCGATCACCGGGGTGTCTCCGTAGCGCTTGCGCACCTGCGAGACGGTGAGTGGCCGGCTCACTGGCGCGCCGCCTCTCGCACGGTGTCACGCCAGCGCAGTACGCGCCCCTCGATCAAGCGGAGGATCGAGTCGGTGAGCTTGCCGAGGATCGCGAGGCAGACGATCGCGACGAACATCAGGTCGACTCGCGTGGACTGCTGGCTGTCGGTGAGCCGGAAGCCGAGGCCGCGCTCGGAGCCGAAGAACTCGGCGACCACGACGAAGAGCCACGCTTGCGTCGCCCCGAGCCGCAGCCCGGTGAGCAGGTCGGGCAGCGCGGCGGGGAGGATCACCCGCCGCGCGATCGCCGCCGGCTTCAGGTCGTACACCCGCGCGACCTCGATGAGCTTGCGATCCACGCCGGTGATGCCGGCGACGAGGTTCACGTAGACCGGGAAGAACGCACCGATCGCGACCAGGATGATCTTCGGCGGCTCGTCGATGCCCATCCAGAGGAGGAGCAGCGGGGCCCACGCGAGCGTCGGAACGGTCCGCAGCGCCTGCAGCGTCGGCTCGACGGCCTGCTCGGCGCGGCGTGACAGTCCGGTCAGGGTGCCGAGCAGCACCGCGACGGTCGAGCCGATCGCGAAGCCGGCGATGACGCGGAGCGTCGTGGCGACGAGATCCTGCTGGAGCAGCCCCCGCCGCCACATCGCGACGGCCGCGTCGAGGACCACCGGCGGCGGGGGCATCTGGTAGACGGCGAAGATGCCAAGGACGGACGATCCCCACCACGCCGCGACGATCGCGGCCGGGAGGACCCAGGGCAGGGCCGACGGCAGCCGCCGCCGCTTGCGCGGTGCGGCGGCGCCGTTGATGGCCATCTGCGGCGTCGCTACTTGATGACCTGCTTGGCCCAGGTGTCGTCGATGAGGTCGGTCACGGCCTTGTCGACGTTCGCGCCGGGGTTGGCAAGCTGCTCCGCGTTGATGATCGGCACCACGGCCTTCAGCACCGCGACGTGCGCATCACCGGGGATGCCCGACGTCTTGAAGACCATCCGCTCGTTCAGCTCGCGCTTCGCGACGTCGAGCGTGATCTGCGCGTCGTCGGCGAGGATCTGCGCGGCCTTGTCCGGATTGTCGATGACCCACTTCTTGGCGGTCTCGTAGAGCGCGATGACCTTCTTCGTGGTCTCGGGGTACTTCTTCACGAATTCCTCGCGCGAGTTGAGGAACCCGTAGGTGTTGAAGTCCTTGTTCCGGTAGATGAGCTTGCTGCCCGCCTGGAGCTCGCTCGCCGCCATGTGCGGGTCGAGACCCGACCAGGCGTCGACCTGCCCGCGCTCGAGGGCCGTGCGGCCGTCGGCGTGCGGCAGGTTCACGTACTGGATGTCGGCCTGCGAGAGGCCGGCCTGGTTCAGCGTCCGCAGGAGGAAGAAGTACGGGTCGGTCCCCTTCTGCGCGGCGATCTTCTTGCCCTTGAGGTCTGCAATGGTCTTGGCGGTCGAGTCCTTGGACACGACGAGCGCGGTCCACTCCGGCTGCTCGTAGATGTACACGGCCTTGATCGGGTTGCCGTTCGCGCGCGAGAGGAGGGCCGCCGAGCCCGCGGTCGAGCCGAAGTCCACGGCGTTGCCCTGGAGGAAGTTGAGCGCGTTGCTCGAGCCCGCCGAGTAGACCCACTTGATCGCCGTGCCCGGGAACGCCGCCTCGACCGAGCCCTGCTTCTTGAGCACGAGCGACACCGGCGAGTAGGTCGCGTAGTCGATGCGGAGCTCGGCGAGCGCCGGGTCAGGCGCCGCGGTAGCGGCGGCCGCTGAGCTCGCGGCCGGGGCCGGCGCCGCGGTGGGCGTGCCTCCACACGCGGCGACGAGGAGGGCGAGGATCGTGACGACGGCGAATCCGTAAAAGGGGTGCCTCGAATAGGTATGAGTAATCAAAATGGCCCTTCTTTTCTCTGTTTCTGTCGTTATTGCGGTCGCGCGGAGCGGTGTGCTCCGTGGGCCTGGCGCCGAGGGTCCGGGGCTCCGGTCTCGCCGCCTAGGGACAGACGCAGGCGCAGCAGGGCATTCGGAACATCGAACGGGCCGCTGCTGCTCGGGTCATTGCGTCGATGCTAAGCCCTATGCGGCGCGGCGGCGCAAGAGCAGTGCACCTTGCACAAGGCCGAAGATCACGAGCGCCAGCCCGGTGGTGTGCGCGAGATGATCGGGCACGCGCGCATCGACCGCGGGGTCGCCCAGGATCATCTCCGCGCTCGTCCAGATGAGCGCGAGGGCCCCGAGCCAGATGAGCCGCGGCACCCGGTCGAGCACGCCGGCGATGATGCCGCTCCCGAACAGCACGATCGGGATCGAGACGATGAGCCCGAACGCCAGCAGCGAGATGTCGCCGTGCGCCGCGCCGCCGACGCCGAGGATGTTCTCGACGCTCATCGCCGCGTCCGCGACCAGGATCGTCAATACCGCCTCGCGCAGCGAGCCGGCCGGCCGGACGTTCGCGTGCTCGTCGGCCGCGCCCGGCCGGACGAGCCGGTACGCGATGACGGCGAGGACGACGCCGCCAACGAGCTGCAGGTACGGGATCGCCAGCAGCAGCGTGACCGCGGCCGCCGCGGCGATCCGCAGCACGACCGCGAGCAGGCCGCCGAGCACGATCGCGCGGCGGCGTTGCGCGCCGGGCAGCCGCCGCGCGGCCATGCCGATGAGGATCGCGTTGTCGCCCGATAGCGCGAGGTCGATGAGCACGATCGCGAGGACGGCGGAAAGATCCATCAGCTCAGCAACCGTAGCAAGGCGGTCGCCGCGGCGGAGAGCTCGGCGCCCTGCCGGGTGAGCGCATGGATCGCTCTTTTCGGCGGCGGATGTCCCTCCACGCGCAGCTGCACGAGATCGCCGCGCGCGAGCTCCGCGCGGATCGCCATTTCCGGAAGGAGCGCGGCGCCGAGTCCGGACAGGACGACGCGCTTGCACGCCTCGGTGTTGTCGAGCTCCATCAGGATCCGCGGAGCGGTGTCCCCCTCCGCGAAGTACGCGAGCGTGATCGTGCGCAGGAACGCCGCCGGATCGCGCATGACGAGCCCGGCCTGCGCGAGCTCCTCGATCTTGATGGAGCTTCGCTTCGCGAGCCGGTGGGACGGCGCGACGACGACGGGAACGCTCTCGGTGAAGAGGGCACGCGAGGCGAGGTCGGGCAGGAGCACGAGCTGGCTCACGAGCGCGAGCTCGACCTCCTCGGAGCGGAGCAGATCCGCGACGAACCGCGAGTGGCCGCTCCGCACCAGGGTCTCGACCTGCGGATGGCGCGACGCGAAGCGCGCGAGCGCGCGCGGCGCGAGGTAGAGCGCCAGGTCGGACGCGAGGCCGATCGCGAGGAGCCCGCCGCGGGCCTCGCTCCCGGCCTTCGCCTCGGTCGCGCCGCGACGCAACGACTCCATGGCGGCGATGGCGCGGGGCAGGAAGCGCCGCCCCGCCGGCGTGAGCGACACGCCGCGCCGTCCGCGCACCAGCAGCTGCGCCCCGAGCTCACGCTCGAGGCCGTGCAGCCGCGCGGTGCAGGTGGGCTGGGTCAGGTTGAGGGCATCCGCGGCGCGGCTGATCGACCCGCGCCGATTCGCCTCGACGAACGCCTCGACCTGACCCAGCTCCATCGCTCAGATATAGAAGATTTCTATATTGTTAGCAAGAGGATAGGACTGTTCTATGTGGCTTTTTCGCGCCTACGATGAGGTCCGATCGCGGTCGGGAGGGGAACGTGGCCTCGCTGAATCTCACCCAGAAGATCATCCAGAGCCATCTCACGGCCGGCGAGCTGAAGCCCGGCACCGAGGTCTCCCTCCGGGTCGACCAGGGTCTTCTTCAGGACACCACCGGCACGATGGGGTTCCTCCAACTCGAGGAGCTCGGGGTCGACCGCATCAAGATCCCGTTCGCGATCGTGTACGTCGACCACAACATCCTCGCGATCGACTTCAAGAACCCCGACGACCACATGTTCCTGCGGTCATTCGCGCAGAAATACGGCATTCACTTCTCCCGGCCGGGAACCGGTATCTGCCACTACCTGCACATGGAGCGGTTCGCGAAGCCGGGGCAGCTGCTGCTCGGCGCCGACAGCCACACCGTCATGGCGGGCTCGGTCTCGATGATCGCCATCGGCGCGGGCGGCCTCGACGTCGCGGTCGCGCTCGCCGGACACGGCTTCACGATGGCGATGCCGAAGGTCGTCGAGGTCCGCCTCGAGAACACGCTCGGCCCATGGATCCAGGCGAAGGACATCATCCCCGAGCTCCTGCGCCGCCGCGACGTGAAGGGCGGCGTCGGCCGGATCTTCGAGTTCACCGGACCCGGCGTGCAGACGCTCTCCGTCCCCGAGCGAGGGACGATCTGCAACATGATCGCCGAGCTCGGCGCCACGACCGGCATCTTCCCGAGCGATCGACGCACCAAGGAATGGCTGACCGAGCAGAAGCGGCCGGCGGACTTCGTCGAGATGGGTGCGGATCAGGGCGCCTCGTTCGACGAGACCGAGGTCATCGACCTCGCGAAGGTCGTGCCGCTCATCGCCAAGCCGTCGAGCCCGGGCAACGTCGTCCCGGTGAGCGAGGTCGCCGGTCTCAAGGCACAGCAGGTCTGCGTCGGCTCATCCGTCAACTCGGGCTACGAGGACCTCGCGATCGACTTCAAGAACCCCGACGACCACATGTTCCTGCGCTCGTTCGCGCAGCGGCACGGGATCCATTTCTCGCGCCCCGGGACGGGGATCTGCCACTACCTCCACATGGAGCGGTTCGCGAAGCCTGGGCAGCTCCTCCTCGGCGCGGACAGCCACACCGTGATGGCCGGCTCGGTCTCGATGATCGCGATCGGCGCGGGCGGCCTCGACGTCGCCGTCGCGCTCGCGGGGCACGGCTTCACGATGGCCATGCCGAAGGTGGTCGAGGTCCGGCTCG
>DASWFN010000025.1:0-6191 GCA_036394215.1 Candidatus Limnocylindria bacterium | reverse complement strand
TAGCGCGACCAGTCGACCAACGCGAAGCCCGGCCGATCGGCCGGGCTCTTCATTTCTGGGAGACGCCGGGGTTTCGAACCCCGACAAACGGGTCCACAACCCGTTGTGCTGCCATTACACCAGCGTCTCCACGCGGTCCTTGGGGACCTCACTTTAGCGGAAGGAACCGCCAGGCCGTGCCGATTTCATTCGCGTGCGGCCGCATGACCTCGGCTGGCTCGCGGGGATCCTCGAAGGAGAGGGCACGTTCGTCGCAGGGCCACCGTCGTCTCCGCGTTGTCCGATCGTCCGCGTCGAGATGACCGACCGCGACGTCGTGCTCCGGGTCGGAGCGCTCATTGAGCGAGCGGTTTGCTCGCCCACACCGCGCGGCGGGAACCAGCGCACCTATGCGACGGCGATCAAGGGCCGCCCGGCGATCGCTCTCATGCTCCGTGTCGCGCCGCTTCTCAGCGAGGTCCGTCGCGCGCAGATCCGCCGGGCCCTGCGCCTGACGGGACCACGGCGTCTTCCGCGAGCCGCGCGCAGCCCGGACCTGCACTGGCTCGCGGGGCTCCTGGAAGGGGAGGGATCGTTCTTCGCGAAGCGTCACGGCGCGTCACCCGGTCTCGAGATGCGAATGTGCGACCGGGCGACGGTCCGCCGCGCCGCGGATCAGCTCGGCATTCCGCGCGTCATCCGGGACGACACCGACCTCAAGCGCGGCTGGAGGGCGTCGTACTGGATCAAGGTGTCGGGCAACGCCGCGCTTCCATGGCTGAGGACGCTTCGACCGCTGATGGGCGAGCGGCGGGGTCGGGCGATCGATCGGGCGCTCGCTTCGTGGACGCCGACCCGGCTCTGGCGTCCACCGGCTGGCTGCGTCGTCGCGGGCTGCGTCCGCCCGCACCGGTCCCGCGGCCTGTGCCACCCGCACTACATGCGCTGGAGCCGTTACCGAGCGGTCGGGAAGGATCCTGGATTCAGGCCCCTTCGCTGATCAGCCCTTCTGTACGCTAAGCGGGCGCTTTCACCTCCATGCTTCCCCCCGATGAGGGATGCCGGACTACACCGCCTGGCGGAGCATCTTCGGTCTGGCGATGTATGTGTGGGTGGAGGCGACTTTGAAGATCACGCCGTGGGGCCGGGGGACGGGCATCCTCGTCGCCGCGCTCCTCGTGCTTGGGGCGTGTAGCAGCGGCGCGGTGGTCCCGGCGGCGAAGACCAAGGACACGTTCGCGGGCGACTACGTGGCGGCCGGAGCGAACGGCGCGAATCCCGCGATGACGGCGCTCATCAAGCGCTTCGCCGAGCTGCATCCCGGCGTGAACTTCAAGCTCAACGACATCGACACCGAAACGAGCATCGTCAACGTCAGCACCGGCGACGTGGACTTCGGCTACATCGGCCGCGAGCTGCGCGCGACCGAGGCGAAGGTCACGCTCACGCCGATCGGCTTCACCGGCAGCGTCATGGCGGTCAACCCATTGAATCCGATCACGAGCCTGACCAAGGACCAGGTGGCGAAGATGTATACCGGCACGATCAAGGATTGGTCCGAGGTCGGCAGCAATGCGGGCGCGGTCAAGGCATTTGTCCGCGAGCCGGCGAGCTCGACGCGCACGTCGATCGAGTCGTACGTGTTCGGCTCGGCGGTGCCGAGGTATCCGGCCGAGGTGCAGGAGATCTTCGAATCGACGGACACGATCAAGGCCATCGGCGCGTTCAAAGGATCGATCGGTACGGTCACGCTCAACAGCAAGAACCTGAAGGACACGAGCATCAAGCTCGTCGGCATGGACGGCGTCCAGCCGACGCTCGCGAACCTCGGGAGCGGCACCTGGAAGATCTCGAGGGCGAGCTACATGACGACCAGCGCTGATCCGACGAAGGTCAAGCCCGCGATCAAGGCACTCATGGACTTCGTCAAGAGTCCTGAGGGCCTGAAGATCGTCTCGGGCGAGTAGAGAGAAGAAGCAGAGCCTCCGATGCTGGGACGGATCGCGCCACCAAGCCTGCTGCGGGTCCTTGTGGTCCGCACGGCGACCGTCAGCGTGCTCGCGGCGCTCGCGATCGTGTTCGTCGCCCAGTACGTTTCCAACAACCTCGTCCAGTCGCGGTTCCAGGACGAGGCCGGCGTCATCGCCAATACCGCGAACTCGGCGATCGACCAGCGCATCGTGACGGCGACCCGCGGTGCCCGCTTCGTCGCCGGCCTCCCAACGACGAAGCGGCTCGCGAGCGAGATCACCGTCGACAAGAGCGCGATGAAGGTCACCGAGGTCCAGAGCTTCCTGCTGTTCGCGAAGTCCAGCATCGGCGCGGACATCCTGAGCTACGCCGACGCCGCCGGCGTCGTCATCACCGGCGGCCAGGACATCGCGCCGGGCGAGAAGCTCGGGCCCGACCTTCTCGCGCGCGCCAACGCGAGCCCCGAGCAGGCCTACGTCCTCTACGACGAGCCCGCCGGCGTCACCGTGCGCGCCCTCTCGATCGTCCGCGACGAGCTGAACAGCAGCACGGTCCTCGGCTACATCCTCGTCGGCACGGTCCTCGACAAGGACTTCCTCACGTCGATCCAGTCGAGCTCCGATGCGCAGCTCGGGATCCTGTGGCGGGGCCAGCCGCGCGCGTCCACCTTCGGGATCGACGCGGCTGAGGTCGCGCAGTTCCCGTCCACCGCGGAGGTCGACGCGTCGCCGACCGACATCGTCTCCAAGACCATCAGCGTGGACGGCGCGAACTACTACGGCATCTTCACGCTGGAGCGGACGCACACCGCCAACTCCGACCCGCTCCTCCTGGCGGTCCTGGTCGCGGCCGCACCGGTCGAACAGGCCCAGCGCTCGCTGTTCGTCATCCTCGGCGGACTGCTCGTCGGCGTCATCGTGGCGGTCGTCATCGTCTCGTACCGCTCGGCCCGCACGATCACCGCGCCGCTCGAGCACCTCGCGGCCGCCGCGCAGAAGATCGAGGCCGGCGACCTCGGCGTGCGGATCGACGCGCGCTCGGCGTACGAGGTCGGCACGCTCGAGCGCGCCTTCGACACGATGGCCCGCTCCCTCCAGGAGCGCGATCGCGCGCAGCAGGAGTACCTCGACGAGGTCCGCACCGTGAACGCGGTCTCCGACGCGGTCGTCGGCGTGACCGATCGCGAGCGCATCTTCGCCGAATCGCTGAGCCGGCTCGTGTCGCTGGTGAAGGCCGATGCCGCCGCGATCGTGCTGCGCGACGCCTCGAGCCAGCAGCTCGCCGCGGCGGGCACTGTGACGATCGACGCGGACACGGCGACCGCGATCGCCTCGGGGGTCCTCAACGCGAAGACCGGCGACCCGGACGTCGTGCAGCGCTCGGAGATCCCCCAGGGGCCGCTGCGCAGCGCGGCTCACGTGCCGCTGTCGACGCGCGGCTCCATCACCGGTCTCCTGTCGGTGTACTTCAAGGGCGAGGCGGAGATCACCGAGTCCGAGGCCCGCACCTTGCGAACGGTCGCGCGGCTCGTGTCCGTCGCGAAGGAGAACGCCGACCTGGTCGGCGAGCTCCGGGACAACAACTTCCAGCTCGAGCGTGCGAACCGCCTCAAGAGCGAGTTCCTCGCGAACGTGTCGCACGAGCTGCGCACCCCGATGAACGCGATCATCGGCTACTCGAAGCTCATGCTCGACGGGCTCGACGGCGAG
The DNA here is from genome assembly GCA_036394215.1 of Candidatus Limnocylindria bacterium. Taxonomy (GTDB): domain Bacteria; phylum Chloroflexota; class Limnocylindria; order P2-11E; family P2-11E; genus UBA4735. Next base: position 2,532 of record DASWFN010000025.1, on the reverse strand, counting down.
CTCAACGCGCAGCAGGAGGCCGACCTCCAGCGCGTGACGACGGCCGCCGACAACCTGCTCGGGCTCATCAACGGCCTGCTCGACCTGTCGAAGATCGAGGCCGGCCGGATGGAGATCAACGTCGAAGAGGTCGACGTGCTGGCCGTCGTCGATGACGTCGTGGCACTCGTCCGCCCGCAGTCCGACGCCAAGGGGATCGAAGTGCACACGAGCATCCCGGCGGACGTGCCGTCGATCCTCGCGGACCGCGCGCGCTTCCGTCAGGTGCTCGTGAACCTCATGTCGAACGCGGTGAAGTTCACCGACGACGGCGCGGTCACCGTCCGCGCGACGAGCGGCGACGGCTGGGTCACGGTCTCCGTGGCCGACACGGGCATCGGCATCAGCCAGGAGGCGCAGGCCTACATCTTCGACGAGTTCCGCCAGGCCGACGCATCGACGACACGCCGCTACGGCGGCACCGGCCTCGGCCTCGCCATCAGCAAGCGGCTCGTCGCCCTGCATGGCGGCCGCATCTGGGTCGAGAGCGGCGCGGCCGGCGGTAGCGTGTTCAGCTTCACGATGCCGGTGCACGTCCGCGCGGCCGTGTCCGCCGTGGGGGCGGGCTGATGGCGCGCATCCTGATCATCGAGGACGAGGCGAACAACCTCGACGTCGCACGGCGCATCGTGCGCGGCGCGGGCCACGAGGCGCTGACCGCCACCGATGGGCAGTCCGGCCTCGAGCTGGCGCGCCGCGAGCGGCCCGATGCCGTCCTCGTGGACCTCCTGCTGCCCAAGCTCGACGGCTGGGCGGTGACCCGCGCGCTGCGCGAGGAGCCGTGGGCGAAGAAGATCCCGATCATCGCGGTCTCGGCCCTGGCGATGGAGGCCGACCGCGAGCGGGCCCGCGAGGCCGGCTGCGACGCCTTCGTGACGAAGCCCTACGCGCCGGCGGAGCTGCGCGCGGTCCTCGGCCGCTACTTCGAGCCCGGCACCGCGCCCAAGGTCGCGCCGCGACCGGCGGCAGTCGTTGCACCCGGCGCCGTCGATCCGACGGAGCGCCTCGGCCGCGTGCTCGTTGTCGATGACGAGCCGGCGAACGTCGAGCTCATCGTGCGCCGCCTCAGCGGCAACGGCTACGAGACCATCACCGCCGCCAACGGCCACGACGCGATCGCGGCCGCCATCAAGGAGCAGCCGGACCTCATCCTGATGGACGTCATGATGCCGGGGCTCGATGGCTGGCAGGCCACGAGGCTCCTCAAGGGCGACCCGAAGACCGCGAACATCCCGGTCGTCTTCGTCACGGCGCGCGACCGTCCGGAGGACGTCGCCGCCGGCTTCGAGGCCGGCGGGATCATGTACGTGAACAAGCCCGTCGAGCCCATCGAGCTCTTCGCGCGCGTCCGGCAGGCCATCTACATGAAGCGGCTGCAGGACGACCTGCGGAGCAAGAACGAGGACCTGAAGCGCCTGGAGACGTCGCGCCAGGAGCTCATCGGGATGCTCGGCCACGACATCCGCAACCTCGCGAACAGCGTGGTCGCGTTCCTCCAGCTGGCGCGGATGGGCGAGCTCACGCCGGACCGGCCGGAGTTCGCGCAGCTGCTCGGGCTCTCCGAGGCGAACATCGCCGAGGTCCTCCGGATGGTGAACGCGCTCCTCGACGTCTACAAGATGGAGGAGGGCCGCCTCGAGGCGGTCGCCGGCGTGAACAAGCTCGGCGACGTCGTGCGCAAGAGCTTCGCCCAGCTCATCCCGGAGGCGGTGGCGAAGGGCATCACGCTCAGCGAATCGATCCCGGACGAGACGATCGTCTTCATCGACGCCGGGCTCATCGTCCGGGTGCTCACGAATCTCATCTCGAACGCGATCAAGCACACTCCCGGCGGCGGGTCGATCACGATCGACACGCGACCGGCCTCGGCCGACAGCCTCGTCGTTCGGGTCACCGACACCGGCCCCGGCATCCCGGAGGCGGACGCGGCGCACGTGTTCGATCGGTTCTATCAGACGGACACCGGCCGCAGCCGCGGCGGTACCGGCCTGGGCCTCGCGTTCTGCAAGCTCGCGGTCGAGCTGCACGGCGGGAAGATCGGCGTCGCGAACGGCGGCCAGCCGGGCGCGGTCATCGAATTCACCCTGCCGTCGGCGTCGCGCGTCGGCACGGCCGAAGCCGCGGTGCCCGCGTGACCTGGCTGCGGGGACTCTTCCCGGTGCGGCGCGACGAGCAGGGGATCGTGCTGCTCCTCTACGCGCTGCTGTCGATCACCGTCATCGCCAACTGGGTCGGGAAGGTCGGCTCGAACTCGATCTTCATCAAGAACGTCGGCGTCGCGTACCTTCCGATCGCGTACATCCTGGCGCCCGTCGTGCTGCTGCTCGCCTCGAGCGTCATCTTCTCGCTCGTCGGGAGGATGCGGCGCCGCGATCTGTTCATCTGGTACGTGGGCATCGTCACGGTGCTCTCGATCGGCGCGCAGGTCGCCTTGCCGATCTTCTCGTCCGACTTCTGGTTCACCTACGTCCTCGCGCAGGTCGTGAAGGACAC
>DASWFN010000024.1:0-12178 GCA_036394215.1 Candidatus Limnocylindria bacterium | reverse complement strand
TGGCCACTCGCGCCGCGTCGCCGACTATGCCGAGCGGCTCGCCATCGCGATGCACATGGACCGGTCGCAGATCGACCTCATCCGCGAAGCGGCGCTGCTCCACGACATCGGCAAGGTCGCCACGCCCGACGCCGTGCTGCTCAAGCCGGCCGCCCTCGACCCGCACGAGCGCGAGGTCATGTGCGAGCACGCCGAACATGGGTTCGCGATCCTCGAGGAACTGCCGGAGTTCTGGGAGGGCGCCGACCTCGTGCGCTCGCACCACGAGCGTGTCGATGGCACCGGCTACCCGCGCGGCCTGCGCGGCTGGGAGCTGCCGCTCGAGGTGTCGGTCATCGCCGTCGCCGACAGCTACGACGCGATGACCACCGACCGGGTCTACCGCAAGGCGCTGCCGTGGCCGGCGGTGCGCGCGGAGCTGCTGCGCGAGCGCGGCCGCCAATGGCACACGGCGGTCGTCGATGCGTTCCTCGCCATGATCGAGGCCGATCGCGCGGAGAGCGCCGCCTAGGCCCTAAGTTTCGGCGCCGCTAGGTGCGGCTGGCTCGTCGTTCGCCACCTCCACGTCGCGCTCTCCCTCCGGCAGGGGCGTAACCGTCGCGTTGCCGATCACCGCGCCGGTGTCCTTGGCCATGATCTCGAATGACGAAAGCTCGAACCTGCGCCCCGCGTCGTCCGGATCGGCGGAAGGGATCGCGACGTTGAGCTGGAAGGGCGACGGGATCTCGCCGGTGAAATCGAGGAGCTCGAGTTCGTGGACGATGTGCTCCGTTGTCCGCCCGCCCTCCGCGGGACGGCGTTCGGCACGGACGCTTCGCGGCCCCACCCGCGGGCACGTCTGCCCCGCCGGTACGGTTGCGATCCGCAGTGGACGCATTCGGTAGCTGTAGCGAACCTGGTTCCGCTCGGGGAGCCGCATCGGCGTCGCGCGCAAGAGTTCCACCTCGTCCGCCGTCGCCCCGAACAGCTCCAGGAGTCCGCTCCGCAGCGCTTCAACCGCGGTCCTCGTAGCCCGCCGAGCGTCGTCGACGAGCTCGTGCAGTGGACGGGTCGAGTGCATGAACTGCTGCCGGAACCGCCGCAGGTGTGTTGCCTCCTCGTCGCCAAAGTGGCGAGTCACGAGGTCGATGATCCCGGTAACGTCGGGCACATCGCTGAGGGCATGGCAGTTCTTGCAAGCGATCTGTCGCGTCGTTGGCAGGCCGCGCTGCTTGGCCAACAGCGGGTTGATCGCCTCGAGTCCGGTCCACGAGGACGAGAACCGGTCGAACACGTTGCTCTCGCCAAGCGCATTGCGATACCAATCCAGCGCGCGAAAGATCCGGCCGCGCTCCGGCGGCGCGAGCCCGTTCACCCGTGCGACGAGCGCCTGCATGCCCTCCTTCTTCACCATCCGACGGGCACTCGGTTCGATCGGCCACTCCGCGAATTGCACGACGTTACAGCCGTCATCCGTCCGCTCCACGTAGGCGATGAATGGTCGGAGCGATCCCGCAGCCGCGGATGACGCGAACGAGAGCAGCGAGAGGGTGAAGGAGGCCGGGCTGAGACCACGTCGGACCGCGTCGTCCGGATCGGCGGCGTCGAGCGCGACCTCGACGAGCAGACCGCGGTGCCGGTCGCCTGCGCCATCACGCTCCGTCCAATTGGTCACGGTGACGATGCCCGCATCCGACGGGAAGATCTGCGGCGCCGGCACGGCGAGCGCTGTCGATGCGCGGAACTTCACGATCGCGGGGCGCGGCACTTCCTTCTCAGGCGGGGTCGTCATGTGTCAACACCTCCGTTTGGGCGCTCGCACGGGGCTTCGTACGCTTGAGCGCGTGAGACGTTCATTGAAACGCCACCCGGCGCCACCGCCGAAATGAGCCGGATCATCATCGCCCGCGACGAGGCCATCGCCAGAACAGCAGACGCGCAGCGGCTGGTGACCGAAGCCTTGGCCGCGTTCCCCGTCCTCGCTTCCGACGCGGAGGAGGACCTCTTGCCCCAGAAGAAGGGGGTCGGCCGCTGCCGGATCTGTGGCCAGGAACGGAAGCTGACCAAAGAGCACATCCCGCCACGCGGTGCCTTCAACAGGTATCGGGGGCGGCTGCACTCGATCGCCGAATGGCTACAGCGCGACGGCCTCGGTGCGATGCGCGGCGGCATCCACCGGCAAGACGGCGTCTGGGGCTACACCCTCTGCAAGCCGTGCAATGACCTGACTGGTCACCGGTACGCCGGCGAGTATCGCGAGTGGGCCCGTACCGCTCTGAAGATGTTCGCCAACGAGAATGTCTCGGTCCTCGACGCCCAACTCGAGCAGCCGCTCGGCGAGTTTGGCATTCTTGGAGACGCCGAGCATGCCGGTCCGCGACCAGGCGCGTTTGTCCGCGAAGTGCTCGCGTTGATGTGCAGCATGGCCGCCGACCTTGATCTCTCGGGCCGTTACCCAGCAATCCGCCGGCTTATCCTGGAGCCATCAGTTGAGGCGCTCCCGATTGGGATGAGCCTCGGGCTCACGATGTTCCTCGGCGGCCGTGCGCGATTCGCCGGACCTTCGGTCGTCGTGGAGCCGAGCATCGGCGTGTGGCGCATCGTGATGGAGGTGGCATACCCGCCGCTCGCGACGCTGATGGTTCTCGCGACGAACGGCCCGGCCCCGCACACCTGCGACGTGTCGCACCTGACGATGGTGGCGCCAGATGTGCACCAGGCATTTGAGGGTCAGTTCGCTGTCGGGTTCGGCCATGCGGGGATGCCTGGCGACTACCGAACGAAGGCGATGATCGACGCCGAGGCGGAGCCGAGGGAGCAGACCTTTCGCCCCTAGCCGGGCCGGCCTTCGTTCAGTCAGCCTTGATGTCCAGCTTCGCGATGCCCTCGCGCGACCCTTGATAGATGTCGAGGAGCGGATATTGCAGTGTGGTCAGGGCCTGCTCGTTGAGATGGACATCGCCGGCTTCGGCGTTGGCGAAGCCCAGTGTTGCGATCAGCTCCGCAGTGAGGTGGCGCAGCGTCGCACCGCTCTTCCACGACTCTTCGGTGAACATCCGATTGATGATCCTCGCAGCAACCTCCGGATCGGCGCCTGTTTTGGTCCAGTTCTGGAACATGTTCATGCGCCAGGAATTCTGGAACGCGACCGCACCACGGTGCTTTCGCTCGTCTGTCGGGAGCGCTGTCTTCGACGAGCGCGCTGCTGCTTGGTTGTACTTCTCGGCTCGATCCCAGAGACCCCTCGCGACAAGAGCACTCTTGGCGACCTTGCCCTCGCCCAAGAGGTGCTTGTCCTTTGCCCTAAACGCGTGACCCCAAGCCAAACCAAAGATCTCCGCCCGAAGTGCAATGAGCTCCGTATCGAACAGCTCGCGATCTACACGGGCGAAGCGATCATCTTCTTTCGCAATCAGATCGATGATCGTGTCGGCGTACGCCTTGCGCACCAGATCCCCGTCGATCGTGTTGTCATTCGGCGTCTCGAGCTTATGGAACCAGGTTGCATACGCACTCACGGTGCTCGTCGGCCTGGAAGTCCCGAAGAGCGGCACGACCTAGCTCTCTGTCTCGGCGGCCCAGAGTGCTGCGGACGCCGCGACCCAGAAAGCGGTCGCGGCGAGTCCGGCGAGCAGGAGGACCTCGAACGCGTCAGGACCCGGCGCGGGAACGTAATCACCAACGCACTCCGAGCCATCGCGGGTCTGGATCCGCTGGGTGCACTCGAAGTGCGAGGTCCGCTGCGTGGCGAGCACGCTCGCGGCGAGGAGCACGCCAGCGACGACGCCTGCGACTGCGCGCCCGAAACCGACCTCGGCCGCGCGGTCCGGACGCGAGCTCTTCCAAAACCAAATCAAGCCGAGCCACACCGCTGCGGTGGCAACCACCATCGGGCTCAGACGCCACCCGGATGGAATGAAGTCGAGGCCCGAGTAGTCGAGTGGGCTGAGCAGCAAGCCGGCGGCGAACACGCCGACGGTCCAGCCACGGACCTTCGCACCGAGCGGGGTGCCGCCAGCCGACAGGGTTCGGTGGATCGCTGCAGCCACCACTCGAACAGGACGCTGCATTTCCGGGGTCGCACCACGCCACGCGAGCCCGCCGACGAACGCCACGGCCAGGAGCGCCGCGATGCTACCTACGACCACCACGAGCCAAGTCGGTACGCCGTCGTGGAAGATGAAGAGCACCAGCCCGATCCACCAGGCCCATTGCAACCACGTGCCGATCGTCCAGGGACCCAGTCGCCGCGGCGGGCGTTTGACGGTCGGCGTTTTCCCTGCCTCGATGAACCCGCCCGCCTCGCTCACGGCTTGTCCTGGCCAAAGAGATGCGCCGCCGCCAGCGCGACCAAGCCAATGCCCAACGACATGAGTACGGGGGTCAGCGTCGAATTGCCCTTGAACGTGAGCTCGGAGATCACGACGTAGCCGCCGGCGATCCCCGCGATGCCGCTCAGCCAGCGCGTATCCCGCTTACCCACTTCGGGAGTGGAGTATTCCACGGCGGTCGCCCGCGGCCCAGCCAACGCCGCCCGGGAGCGCGGACCTAGGACTCTGCGGCGTAGTAAGCCTGGAGGTTCCTTAGGTCCCGACGCGCCCCAGCACGAGCTTGTGCGGCATGACCGGCCGCGCGCTCCAACGGAACGCCTCGCGCACCTGCTCGATCGCGGCCTCGTCGCCCGGCCGGCCGGCGTGGTGGACCTCCGCGAACGCCGATCCGCGCTCGACGCGCGTGCCGACCTTCGCCTGCACGACGATCCCGGTGCGGTGATCGATCGGCTGGCCCTTCTTCTCGCGGCCCGCGCCGAGCCGCACCGACGCGGCGCCGATCTCGTCGGCGGCGATCGCGCGGACGTACCCGCTGCGCGACGCGAGCAGCGTTTCCACGTGGGGGGCACGTGGCAGGAGGCCCGGGTCGTCGACCATCCGGACATCCCCGCCCTGGGCCGCGACGAGCTCGCGGAGCTTGGCCAGACCGCTGCCGTCGGCGATCGCGCGGTCGATCCGCCGGAGCGCCGCACCGCGGTCGCGGGCCCGGCGGCCGAGCAGGAGCATCTCGGCCCCCGCGATGCGCGTGAGCGCCAGGAGGTCGGGCGGCCCGCCGCCGCGCAGCGTCGAGATGGCCTCGGCGACCTCGAGGCTGTTGCCCACGGCGTTGCCGAGCGGCTGGTCCATGTCGGTGAGCTCGCAGCGCACCCGGAGACCGTGGGCCTCGCCGATGGCCACCATGGTCTTCGCGAGGCGCCGCGCCGCGGGCAGGTCCTTCATGAACGCACCCGCCCCGACCTTCACATCGAGCACGACCGCGTTCGCGCCCGCGGCGATCTTCTTCGACATGATGCTCGAGGCGATGAGCGGGACCGACGGCACGGTCCCGGTGATGTCGCGAAGCGCGTAGAGCTTCCCGTCCGCCGGCGCGAGGTCGGCGGTCTGGCCGGTGAGGACGATCCCGATGCGCTCGAGCTGGGCCAGGAACTCGGCCGTCGTGAGGTCGACCCGGTAGCCCGCGATCGACTCGAGCTTGTCGAGCGTGCCGCCGGAGAACCCGAGGCCGCGGCCGCTCATCTTCGCGACGGGCAGCCCGCACGCTGCGACGAGCGGCGCGACCGCCAGCGTGGTCTTGTCCCCCACGCCGCCGGTGGAGTGCTTGTCGACGACCCGGCCGAACCGCCGGAGGTCGAGCCGCTCGCCGCTCGCGACCATCGCGGACGTGAGGTCGGCCGTCTCGCGATCGTCCATCCCGCGCCACACGACCGCCATGAGGAACGCCGCCATCTGGTGATCGGGGATCTCGTCCCGCGTGTAGCCGGCCACGAGGAAGTCGATCTCAGCGGACGAGAGACGCCCGCCGTCGCGCTTCCGCTCGATGAGCTCGACGGCGCGCATCGTCAGAGCTTGGCGACGACGCCGGTCACGAGCCGGCCGAGGCGCGCGCCGGCGCGGTTCGCGACCGCGAGGACCTGCTCGCCGGTGACGTGCTCGATCTGCCCCGTCTGACTTGGGATCCCGGTGGCCATGTCGGTGACCGTCGCGATCGCGAGGACCCGCATCCCGAGGTGGCGGGCCGCGATGACCTCCGGCACCGTGCTCATGCCGACGGCGTCGGCGCCGAGGCCGCGCAGCATCCGCAGCTCGGCGGGGGTCTCGAAGTTCGGGCCGGAGACCGCGACGTAGACGCCCTCCCGTAGGTCCGGATCGACGGACTTCGCGATCGCGCGCAGCTCCTCGGTGTAGGTCCCGACCATGTCCGGGAACCGCGGTCCGAGGGCCTCGTCGTTCGGACCGCGTAGCGGGTTCGCGGGCATGAGGTTGATGTGGTCCTCGAGGAGCATGAGATCGCCGGCCGAGAAGCCCGGATTCAGTCCGCCGCAGGCGTTCGTGAGGATGACCGTGTCGATGCCCCAGGCCTTGAAGACCCGGATCGGGAACGCGACCGCCGCCATGTCGTAGCCCTCGTAGTAGTGGAGGCGGCCCTTCATCACGGCGACGGTCTTCCCGCCCAGCGTGCCGACCACGAGCTCGCCGGTGTGACCGGGCGCGGTGCTCCGCTCCCAGCCGGGGATGTCCGCGTACGGGATCCGGGTCGCGCCACTCACGTCATGGGCGAGCTTTCCGAGCCCGGAGCCGAGCACGATCGCGACGGTCGGCCGCACCTTCGTCTTCGCCCGGATCGCGGCGACGGCGGCGCCGGTGTCGAGCGCCATCAGGCCGGGCCACCCTCTTCTTTCAGGATCTTCTTGCGCAGGAGCGTGAGGAACGGCCGCATCGTGCTCGTCCGCACGAAGCGCGCGACCGTCTGGGCACGGCGGACCGCGACGCGATCGCCGACGTGCAGGTCATGCTCCTCCTGCCCGTCGAGCGAGAGCCGCGCCGGCTCATCCAGGACCTCGAGCGTGATCGTCTGATCGACGTCGAGGACGACCGCGTTCGGGAAGGACAGGTGTGGCGCGATCGGCACCATCATGATCGCGCGCGAGGTCGGGATGATGAGCGGCCCACCGACCGACATGCCGTACGCGGTACTACCCGTCGCGGTCGCGACGATGAGACCGTCGGCCCAGTACACGGTGAACGGAGCAAGATCGATCCTCACGTCGATGTGGATCGACCGCACCTCCTTGCCTCGCGCGACGACCACATCGTTCAGCGCAAGCACGTCGATCTCCGGAGCCCCCCGCCGCACCAGGCGCGCCTCGAGCAGCGTCCGCTCCTCGGTGGCGAAGTGTCCGGCGGCGATCTCGTCCAGGAAGCCGTCGAGCTCCTCGACGGATCCGGCCGCGAGGAAGCCGAGGCGCCCGAGGTTCACGCCGAGGATCGGGATCCCGAGCGGCGCGAGCGCCCGAGCGGCGCGCAGCATCGTGCCGTCGCCCCCGAACACGACCGCGACGTCCACGCCCGCGACCTCGCGAGCGAGCGAGCTCGACTCCAGCGACACCTCGACGACCTCGTGGCCCTTGCCGCGCGCGCGGTCCGCCGCCTCGCGCGCGGCATCGATCGCGACGTTCCAGTCGGGTCGGACGGCGAACGCCAGCTTCACTCGGCCGCCTCGGCCGCACGCTCGCGGATCCGTCCCGGCGTGAGCCCGGGGTCACCCATCCGGCAGTGGACGAAGATCTCGCGGTTGCCCTCGCGCCCGGGGAGGCGCGACGGGACGATCGCCACGACGCCGACACCGACGGCGGTGAAGGCCTCGGCCACCGCGATGGCCGCGGCCGCGCGGTCCTTCGGGTCGCGCACGATGCCGCCGCGGCCGACGGCATCGCGGCCGGCCTCGAACTGCGGCTTCACGAGCGCGACGACGTCGCCGCCCTCGCGGAGGTGCCGGAACGACGGCAGGAGCGCGATGCGCAGCGAGATGAAGGAGAGGTCCGCGACGACGAGGTCGACGGGCTCCGGAAGGTCGAACCCCTCGCGCGCGTTCACGCCTTCGCGGGACACGACGCGCGGGTCGGTCCGGAGCTTCCAGTCGAGCTGGCCCTTCCCGACGTCGATCGCGTAGACGCGGGTCGCGCCGCGCTGCAGCACGCAGTCGGTGAAGCCGCCCGTCGACGCGCCGACGTCGAGCACGACCCTTCCGGTCACGTCGATGCCGAGCTCGTCGAGCGCGGCGTCCAGCTTCTCCCCGCCGCGCGACGCGAAGCGCGGGCCGGACGCGATCGTGATCGCGGCATCGTCGGAGATCGGCGCGGCGGCCCGGTCCGCGACCTCGCCATCGACGCGGACCGCGCCGGCGAGGATGAGGGCCTGCGCGCGTTCACGGCTCGGTGCGAGGGCCCGCTGCACGAGGAGCTGATCGAGCCGAGTGCGCGTCGCCATCACCGGCGAAAGGGTATCCCTAGACTCGACGCGATGCCCAAGCGTCTTCCTCGTTCGCGCACGCTCAAGGGCGATCCCAAGCTCGTCTATTACGACTCCGGTGGCGGCACATCCGGAGAGCCGCCCATCGTCCTCCTGCACGGCGCGACGTTCCGATCCGAGGATTGGGAGAACGTGTTCCCCCGCCTCGCGACGCGTTACCGCGTCATCGCGTACGACGCGCGCGGGCACGGCAAGAGCGGGCGCGCTGAGGGCTACGGGATCGCCGCGCTCGCCGACGATCTCCTGCGGATGATCGACGGCGTCGCCGCGGCGCCCGCGATCGTCATCGGCCATTCGATGGGCGGGAGCACCGCCATCGTCGCGGCGGCGAAACGTCCGGAGGCGATCCGCGCGCTCGTGCTCGAGGAGCCTGTCGTCGACAACTGGGACCGCGGCTGGCGCTCCGACTACTACAAGAACCTGCACGGCGCGCTCGACAAGAGCGCCGACCCGGCGGGATTCAGGCGCGCGGTCGCGTCGCTGCCACTTCCCTCACGGGGCCCGCGCGGCGAGCGCACCGTCGGGGAGGTCCGCGGCTTCTACGCCGCCGACCGGCTCGCGACGTACTACGCCGCTGTCGATCCGGCATTCGTCGCGCAATTCGGGCACAGCACGCCCGACGGCCACGACGAGGTCGTGCGCGCCGTCCCCGCGATGCCGACGCTCCTCCTCGCGACGAATCCGACCGACGGCAGCGCGCTGAACGAGGGCGAGGCCGACGCGCTCCTCAAGCGTTGGCCGAGCGCGCAGCTCATGCGCTTCCCCGGCATCGGCCACCGGATCCACGGCTTGCGGCCCGAAGCGTTCCTCGAAGCGCTCGAGCCGTTCCTCCGCAAGGTGCGCGCGCCGGTATAGCGAAAGAGGCCGCGACCCTTGCGGGCCGCGGCCTCTCATGAACGTCCGTGGTGCGGGTCGCTAACGGACGGTGATCGTCCAGTAGATGCCCGAGTCTTCGAGCCAGGTGGCGCCATCGATGACGCCGCGGGCGTAGAGGCGGTACGTGCCGGGCGCCGACGGCGCCGTGATCGCGAACTGGAACCAACCGACCTGGCCGGGTCCGACGTAGCTCGTCGACTGGGTCGCGAGACGGTTGCCGACGCCGAACTCCGGGTGCGCGGCGTCGAGCGGCGCGCTCGTGCCGAGGTTCGCCTGCTGTCCCGGGCTCCCGCTGTACCAGCCGCGGTAGCCGGTGTTACGGAGCGCGAGGACGAGCGTCGCGGACTGGCCGCCCGAGAGCGTGAGGTCGGGGCTCTGCGCGGAGAACGCGCTGTGGAAGCCCTGGTCGAAGGTCGCCGCGATGGCGGCGCGGTCGACGACTCCGCCGAAGTCGGCGGCCCAGTACCAACCGTACTGCGAGCCTCCGGAGTAGGCGCGGCCGATGCCGATCGCGCGGTACGCCGGGTTGGTGAGGACCGCGAGGTGCGCGGGGCTGTTGATCCAGCCCTGGAGGACCTGCGCCGCGCTCGAATAGCCGGCGGCGAGATCTTCCCCGGCCCACGTCGAGAACGCCGGGTAGCCGGCGTCGGCCATGCGCTGCGTCGGCGAGCGGCCGTCGAGGGACTGGTGCGCGAAGTAGTTGTTCACGGACATGTCGGTCGCCATCCACTTGGCGGCGCCGGTGAGCGCGTCGGAAACGACCAGGGTCGAAAGACCGCGCGACGCGCGGAAGCTATTCACCTGAGCGAGGAGGTCGGACTCCCCCGAGTCCAGCGTGGCTGCGCGGGCGACGATCCCGCCTCCTGCGAGCTCTGCGAAGGCGACGAGCATCAACGCGACGATTGCGATCTTCCGCATGGTTTCCCTTCCCCGGTCGAGCGACCGACCGTGCGTCGTTCATCGACGCTTCTGGAAAGGTAACGACGGCCGTTTCCGGCGCGTTATCCCGTCGTTGCATCGCGGCCGAGATCTCGGGCGGTACTTCCGTGCCATGTGCGGTCACGAACACGGCCGCCTGAGTCGGGGCTCGCTAGGACGTCGGCCGCTTGGCCTGCTGCGCGAGCGCATCGGCGAGCTTCGTGATGCGCTGGTCGGCCGCGTCGAGCCGCTTCGTACATTCCGCGTACAGGCGAAGGCCTTCTTCGTAGAGCTTCACCGCGTCATCGAGATCGAGCCGCGGATCCTCCAGCCGGTCGGCGATGGCCTCCAGACGCTCGAGGGCGGCCTCGATCGGCCGCTCGGTCTCAGGCTCGGCCATCGCCCACCTCCACGCTCTCCACACGCACGCCCGCGCGCCCATCGCGCATCCGCAGCCGCGCGCCCTGGCCGGCGGCGAGCGACGCGACGTCCGATCGCACGCGGCCATCCGGACCCTCGACGATCGCGTAGCCGCGGCCGAGGACCGCGAGCGGCGATAGCGCCTCGAGCCGCCGCCGCACGCTGACGACCCGCTGCCGGCGCAGCGGTACGGCGCGCGCGATGCCGAGATCGATCCGGCGCCTGGTGTCGTCCGCCTGCAGCCGCAGCTGCGCGATGCGCGCCGCCGGAGCCCCGCGGTCGATCAGCCGCTTCGCGCCGAGCGCCCGCCGCCGGCGATCGCCGACGATGTCGCGCACCTGCGCATCGATCCGGCGGCGCAGCCGTCCGGCGGCCGCCACCTGGCCGCCGGTGTCGGGCACGACGAGCTCCGCCGCGACCGACGGCGTCGGCGCGCGTACGTCGGCGACGAGATCGACGAGCGTGACGTCCGACTCGTGGCCGACCCCGCTGCACACCGGCCGAGCCGCCCGCGAGACCGCGCGCACGAGCGCCTCGTCGTTGAACGGCGAGAGGTCCTCGGTCGCACCGCCGCCGCGGGCGAGGATGATCACGTCGAGCTCGCGCACCTGGGCGAGGCCGTCGAGCGCGGCGATCATCGACTCGACCGCCCCGGCGCCCTGCACCTGCGCCGCGGCGAAGATGAGCTCGACGCTCGGGTCCCGCCGCGCGCACACGGTCTGCACGTCGTGCCAGGCCGCGCCGGTCGGGCTCGTGATGACCCCGACACGCCGCGGCCGCGCGGGCAACGGCCGCTTGCGCTCGTGCTTGAACAGGCCCTCCGCGTCGAGCCGCTTGCGCAACGCCTCGAGGCGGAGGAACGCCTCCCCCGCGCCGGCGGGCCGCAGGTCGTCGCAGCGGAGGTTGTACGAGCCGTTCTTCAGGAACACGTCGACGTACCCATGGGCGATGACCCGCGCGCCGGCGCGTGGCGTCAGCGCGACGTTCGCGGCCTGTGTCGCGAACAGCACGCAGCGGATCTGGCCGGCGTTGTCCTTCAACGTGAAGTGGACGTGGCCCGCGGACGAGACGTTCGCCTCAGAGACCTCGCCCTCGACCCAGAGATCCTTCAGGTCGTCGGCGCCGAGGAGCCGTTCGGCGATGCGCACGCTGAGCTGGCCGACGCGGATGATGTTCGCCGGCGCGCCGGTCACGACGCCCGTTCGATGTACTCCCCGGTCCGCGTGTCGACCTTGATCTTGTCGCCCTGGTTCACGAACAGCGGGACGTTCACCTTCAGGCCGGACTCGAGCGTCGCGGGCTTGTTCGCGCCCGTCGCGGTATCGCCCTTGAGCCCGAATTCGACGCTCGTGACGGTCATGATCACCGACGGCGGCAGGTCGACACCGATCGGCTCGCCCTCGTACTCGTTCAGGGTCACGACCATGCCGTCGGTGAGGTAGTTGACGCCCTCGCCGAGCTGATCGGCGTCGAGCGCGACCTGGTCGAAGGTCTTCGTGTCCATGAAGTGGTAGAGGTCGCCGTCGTGATACATGAACTGAACGTCGCGGTGGTCGAGCCGGGCGCGCGCGAAGCGATCCCCCGCCTGGAATGTCTTCTCGATGAGGTCGCCACGCCGCACGTTG
>DASWFN010000023.1:0-10358 GCA_036394215.1 Candidatus Limnocylindria bacterium | reverse complement strand
GATGAAGCCGTTCGCGTACGCGCGGCCGAAGGCCGTGACCGAAGCCCTCGAGCTCGCGCGCGGCGGCGCCACGGTGATGGCCGGCGGCACCGATCTGCTCGGTCTGATGAAGGACGGCATCGCGTCGCCCGAGCGCATCGTCGACATCCGCGGCCTCGAGCCGCTGCGCGGATGGACCCGCGCCAAGGGCAAGGGACTGCGTATCGGGGCGCTCGTGACGCTCGCGGAGCTCGAGGCGTCGGCCGAGCTCGCGAAGCTCCTGCCGATCATCGGTGAAGCGCTCCGGCCCGCGGCGACGCTGCAGCTGCGCGGGATGGGGACCGTCGGCGGCAACCTGCTGCAGCGCAATCGCTGCTGGTACTTCCGCGACGAGGCCTACCCCTGCTGGCTGAAGGGCGGCGTGCGCTGCTTCGCGATCGACGGCGACAACCGGCAGCACGCGATCGTCGGCGCCGAGGAGTGCGTGGCCGTCGCGCCGTCCGACCTGGCGCCGGCGCTCATCGCGTGCGACGCGACGGTCTCGCTCAGCGGGTCGCGCGGGTCGCGCACGGTGCCGCTCGTCGATCTCTTCGTCACGCCGCACGGCCGGGTCCGCCGCGAGCACGCGATCACGCCCGACGAGCTCATCACGGAGGTGCGCGTTCCGGAGAACGCGCTCGCCCGGCGCGGTGCGTTCGAGAAGGCGATGGAGCGCAAGACCTGGAGCTTCGCGCTCGTGTCCGTCGCGGTGTCGGCCAAGGTGATCGGGGGCGTCGTCCGCGACGCGCGGATCGTGCTCGGCGGCGTCGCGCCGGTCCCGTGGCGGGCCCGCGATGCGGAGAAGCTGCTCGAGGGACGCGCGCTCGACGACTCGGCCTGCCAGGCGGCCGCGGACGCGGCGCTCGAGCGGGCGGAGCCGCTGAAGGACAACGGCTACAAGGTCCCGCTCGCGCGCGAGCTCGTGCGCCGCACGCTCCGCCGCCTCGCGTGACCGTCGACGCGGAGCTCATGCGGCTCGAGCTCGACAACCAGATCGCCGGCGGCCGCGCGTTCCTTGCGGCGCCCGGGCTCTCGGCGCGCTACGGCTCGGCTCTGGCCACGGTGGCCGGACTGGCCACGGCGACCTGCGCGGCCTGGGACCACCCGCTCTTCAATCGCGTCATCGGTGCCGGCGTCATCGGTCCGCTCGACGAGCGGGGCATCGATCAGGTCGTGGGGCACTTCGACGCGACGGGACGAACGCCGTGCGTCGAGGTCTATCCCGGGATCACCTCGCCCGAGCTGATCGCGGCGCTCGAACGTGCGGGCCTGCGGGACTCGGGTCACGGGTACGAGTCGCACGTCCTCGAGACGGGTCGCGCGATCGACGTTGCGGTACCGGACGTCACCGTGCGCCGGGTCGGGCCGGCCGAGTACGTTCGCCTCGGCGAGCTCGTCCGGGACGGCTTCGACATGAGCGGCGGCGGCCCGCTCGGCGAGTTCTTCGTGGATCTGACGGCGGCCTCGCTCGAGGCGCTCGGTGCGAACGGCGCCGGGTTCATCGCCTCGGCCGGTGGCGAGGATGCCGGTACCGGCGAGCTGGTCCTCACCGAGCGCGTCGCGGGCTGCTATTCCGGGAGCGTCCTGCCGAAGTTCCGTGGCCGCGGCATCCAGAAGGCCCTCATCGCGGCGCGGATCCGCGAAGGGCTCGCGCGCGGACGGCGCATCTTCATCTCGCAGACCGATCCCGACTCGCCGAGCGGCCACAACCTCCATGACGTCGGATTCCGCACCCTCTACCGCGCGACCTGGTACGCCCGCCCGGCGTGACCGTCGACCTCAGCGCGGCCGAGGCACGCACGCTCGCCCTGCGCGCGCAGGGCTTCATCGGCGCGCGCGATCCCGACGTGCGGACGATGCTGCGGCGCGTCGGGGAGGTCCAGCTCGACACGATCTCCGTGCTCGCGCGGTCGCACGAGCTCGTCGCGTACGCGCGCCTCGGCGCGGTCGGGCGCGAAGCGGTCGAGGACGCGTACTGGGGTCGCCCGGCGCACGCGTTCGAAGCACTGGCGCACGCGATGTGCATCCTCCCGATCGAGCTGTGGCCGCACTTCGCGGCGCGACGCCGGCAGAGCGCGCGCTGGGTCCACCCGCGCCGGCCGCCCGACGACCGCGCGATGCGCGAGGTGCTCGCCGAGCTGAAGGCGCGCGGCCCGCTCACCGCGACGGACCTCGGCGGATCGCGGAGCAAGGCGCCGCGCCCGCCGACCGTGTGGTGGCACTGGTCCGCCGAGAAGATCGCCCTCGAGCGGCTGCTCGCGATCGGCACGGTCGTGTGCGTCGAGCGCCGTGCCTGGAAGCGGGTGTACGACCTGGTGGAGCGGGCCATCCCCGCGAAGCTGCGTGCGACGGACGAGGACGACGAGACCTGCGGCACGGCGCTCGTCGGGCTCGCGGCCGACCGGCTCGGCGTGGGGACACTGAATGACCTGCGGGACTACTTCGGCTTCCCCGGTGCGGGCGGAATGCGTCTCGACCAGGCGCGCGCCGCGATCGAGCGCGCCAAGCTCGTCCCGGTCCGCGTCGAAGGGTGGGTGGATCAAGCGTTCGCCTCGCGGGCGGCGCTGCGCACGCTCACGGCCGGACTCCGTGGCAGCCATCGCACGACGCTCCTGTCGCCGTTCGACTCGGTGATCTTCGATCGCCCGCGGACGCTGCGGATCTTCGGTTACGCGCACAAGTTCGAGGCGTACGTGCCGGCGCCGGACCGCGTGCACGGGTACTTCGTGATGCCGGTGCTCGCGGGCGGGAAGATCGTCGGCCGGGTCGACCCGGGCCGGACCGGCACGACGCTCGTGGCCAAGCGGGTGAGCGGCAAGCCCGGCTCCGCGACGCGGATCGCCCGCGCGCTCGTCGAAGCGGCGCGCTGGGTCGGCTGCGACGACGTGCAGGTGCTCGAGGCCCGGCCGGCGTCGTTGAAGACGGAGCTGCGGGCGGCGCTCAGGGCCCGGCGGTGACCACCTTCGCGCTCGGCCTGGTCCTGGCGTCGGCGATCGCGCACGCGACCTGGAACTACTTCGCGAAGCGCGCCGGCGGCGGCGTCCCGTTCCTGTGGCTCGCCCTCACCCTCGCGATCCCGCTCTACGCGCCGGTCGCGATCGCGGTCGTGCTGCTGAATGGCATCCCGCTCGGGCCGGTCGAGGGCCTCTGGCTGCTCGTGAGCGCGGCGCTCAACGTCGCGTATTTCATCTTCCTGCAGCGTGGGTACCGCGCCGGCGATCTGTCGGTGGTGTATCCGTTGGCCCGCGGGACCGGCCCGGTGCTCGCGACGATCGCCGCGATCCTTCTCTTCGGCGAGCGACCGACGCCGCTCGCGATCGCCGGCGCGGTCGCCATCGCGATCGGGGTCTTCGTGCTGACCGGCGATCCGCGCAGGCTGCGCGAGCGCGGCGTCGGCGCCGCCGTGGCGTATGCGCTCCTCACCGGCGTGACCATCGCCGCGTACACGCTCTGGGACAAACGCGGAGTCGGCGTCCTGCTCATCCCGCCGATCCTCTACGAGTGGGGGTCCAACGTGTTCCGCTCGCTGATCCTCGCGCCACTCGCCATCCCGCGGTGGCCCGAGGTGAAGGCAGAGTGGATCGCGAACCGTTCCGCCGTGGTCGCGGTCGCGGCGCTCTCGCCGCTCGCGTACATGCTCGTACTGACGGCGCTCGCGATCAGCCCGGTCAGCTACGTTGCGCCGGCCCGCGAGATCGGGATCCTGCTCGGCGTGCTCATGGGAGCGCGATCGCTGGCCGAGGCGGATATCGGAAGGAGATCGATCGCGGCCGCCCTCATGGTGGGGGGCGTTATCGCGCTCGCGCTGGGCTAGTCTCGCCGCCGGTGAGCGAAGGGCTTCTGCTCGAGGCGCAGCGCGTCGAGCGCACGGTCGCGCGCATCCGCTGGGGCGCCGCGGCGCTGGACATCCTGCTCGGGCCGTTCTTCCCGAACCTGTGGCTCCCGGGCGTGTTCCTGCTCGGCGCATTCCTCGTCACGTACGGTGTCATCGTCTACCGGGCATCGCGCCGAGCGACGTCCCTCGAGCAGCATCGCCGCATCGCCGCGCTTTCGTTCGCGTTCGACCTGAGCGCGCTGGTCATCGCGATGTTCCTGTTCTCGAGCGACCCGGGGTGGATCACGTACTTCATCGCGCTCGTCGTGATCATCACCGGGGCCTTCCGCTTCGGGGCGGTCGGGACCTGGAGCGCGGCCGCGGTCAGCGCGGTCGGCTACCTCCTCGTGGCGATCTTCCGGCAGCTGCGGTTCGGCTTCCCGACGCCGCCGGAGCACGCGCTCTTCGTGGTGTCGGTCTTCGGCCTCGCCGCCGTACTCCTCGACCGGGGCCTTCGCGAGCTCGGGCAGCTCCGTGACGAGCGCGAGGGGCTCATCACGAGCCTCCGGCGCAGGATCGAGGAGGACGCCGCGATCGAGCAGGTCATGCGGATCGTCGCGGGGATCCCGGCGGCCGACGCGATCATCCCCGCCGTCCTCCGTGCCGGCCGCGACGTCCTGCGTTTCGACCGGGCGACGGTGTTCGTCGCCGACGAGGCGCTCGGCGAGTACCGGCCGCTGTATCGCCTCGCGGCGGACGCGCAGGCCGAGGCCGCGCCGGCGCCACGGCTCAGGCTCGGCGAGGGACTGCTCGGGGTGGCGATGAACGGCGAGGCGACGCTCCTCGTCCGCGATCTCCTCGCGGATCCCCGGTACGTCCCGGCCCGGCCGGACGAGCGGCCGCGCTCGGTGATCCTCGTGCCGCTCCGCGTGCGGGGCCGCGCCGTCGCGGTCTTCTCGCTGTCGCGCTCGCTCCCCGACGCGTTCGGTGCCGACGACATGCGCATCGCCGAGACGTTGGCCGGCATGATCGCGCAGGTCCTCGAGAACGAGCGGCTCTTCGCCGAGGCGAGCCAGACCGAGGCGCTGCGCGCGGCCGACAAGCTGAAGGACGAGTTCCTCGCGACGATCAGCCACGAGCTCCGGACGCCTCTCACCGTGATCGGCGGATCGCTCGAGCTTCTCGCGCACGGTCGCGCGACCGATACCGAGAAGCTCATCGCCCAGGCCCGCCGCCACGTGGAGCGGCTCGACCGCACGGTCCAGGACCTCCTCGACCTCGCACACCTGCAGCAGACCCGCATCGAGCTCGACCGTGAGTACGTCGCACCCGGGGTCCTGCTGCACGAGGCCGCCGCGTCGCACGAGATCATGGCCGCGCAGCGCGGGCAGGGGATCACGATCGAAGAGAAGGACGCTCCGCCGCTCGCCTACGTCGATCGGCGGCGGATGCAGCAGATCCTCGGTAACCTCGTCGCGAACGCGATCCGCTACGCGCCGGAGCAGAGCACCATCACGCTCCGCGCGGCGACCGCGGGCGGCCGGCTGCGGCTGACGGTGAGCGACGAGGGCGCGACCATCCCGGAGGCGGAGCGCGAGCGGCTGTTCGACAAGTTCTACCGGCGGCCGGAGCATCGTGACGTGCCCGGCGGCTCCGGCCTGGGGCTCGCGATCGCCAAGACGCTCGCCGAGATGCACGGCGGCACCGTGCTCGTCGAGGACCACGCGCCCACGGGGAACACGTTCGTGGTTGAGTTACCGGTATGAACGTGCTGGTGGTCGACGACGAGCCCGACGTCGCGAACACGGTGAAGCTGGGGATCGCGTATCAGCGGCCCGATTACCGGATCGTCGAGGCGCACAGCGGCGCCGATGCGCTCGAGCGCGCGGCGCGCGAGCGGTGGGACCTCGTGATCCTCGACCTCACGATGCCCGTCGTCGATGGGTACACGGTCCTCGGGGCGTTGCGCGGCGCCGGCAGTGACGTGCCGATCATCGTGCTCACGGCGCGCGATGCCGAGCAGGACCGGGTCCGCAGCCTCGAGCTCGGCGCCGACGACTACGTCACGAAGCCGTTCAGCCAAAAGGAGCTCGTCGCCCGCATGGACGCGGTGATGCGGCGCTACCGCGCCGGGACCGCGGCCAGCCGCGCGACCGAGCTCGTCCGCGGCGACCTGCGGATCGACTTCGCGCAGCGGAAGGTGACCGTTCGCGGCCAGCTCGTCGCGCTCACGCCGACCGAATACAACCTGCTCTTCCAGCTCGTCACGAACGCCGGCGCGGTCCAGACGCACCACGAGCTCCTGAAGAGGGTGTGGGGCGACGAATACCGCGAAGAGGTCCACTACCTCAAGGTCTACGTCGGCCGGCTCCGGACGAAGCTCGAGCGCGATCCCGCCAAGCCGGAGCTCATCCTCACCGTGCGCGGCGTCGGGTACCAGTTCCCCGCGGCCTAACGCCGCTCTGAGACGTCCGCCCCTTCGATCGCGAGCAGCCGGCGCTTCGTATCGAGGCCGCCCGCGTAGCCGACGAGCGCGCCGCTCGACCCGACCACGCGGTGGCACGGAACGACGATCGGGATCGGGTTCGCGTTGAGGGCGCCGCCCGCCGCGCGTGAGGCCTTCTCGTTCCCCGCCTTCCGCGCGACCGACCGGTACGTGCTCACCGCGCCGAACGGGATCCGCGCGGTGGCCCGGAGGATCTTCGTCTGGAACGGCGTGAGCCCTGAGAGATCCACCGCCACGTCGAACTCGCGGCGCGTGCCGCGGAAGTACTGGTCGAGCTCGCGCGCGAGGTCCGCCGAGCGCCGGTGGTCCGGGACCACGCCCGGGCCGTAGACCCGGACGAGCCGCCGCAGCTCCCGGTCCGACGGCTCCTCGCCGTAGTGGATGGTGGTCACGCCCTTCGGGCCGATCGCGACCCAGAGCGGACCGAGGGGCGAATCGAGCCGGTCGTACCCGACCGTCGCCAGCCCCTCCTTCCTGGCCCGCGCGAGCAGCCGCTCGCGGGCCTCGCCGATCGCCAGCTCCATCGTCATCTCAAGCCACCGCCGCTTTCACTTTCTTCAACGCCTCGCTCACCCGTCCGCGCGCCGCTTCCTCGCTGCACTCGAGCGCCAGGGCGATCTCCGCGTAGGCGAGACCCTGGACCTTGCGCAGCACGAACGCCGCGCGCTGCCCCGTTGGCAGGGTCTCGATCGCCAGCGCGAGATCCGCGAGGGTCGTGTCATCCCGCTCCGGCGCCGCGAGTGCCAGGTCATCGACGTTCGCGACGATCCGCCTCACCCGCCGCTCGCGGTCGATCGCGCGGTTCGTCGCGATCCTGTACAGCCAGGCCCGCTCGTTGCCCCGCCGCGGCGGAGGCCACGCCCGGAACGCCGCGAGGAACGTGTCCTGGTACAGGTCCTCGGCATCGGCCCGCTGGCCGGAGATGCGCAGGGCGTAGCCGAACAGCTCGCGCTCGTGGCGCTCGAGGAGCTGGCCGAAGGTCAGCGGTTCGTTCTGCACGCTCGTAGGTGGAACGCCGGGCCTAGGTCGAACGTGAGACCGCCCGTTCGTAGACCTCGTCCCCGAGGCGCAATGGCCGGCCCGTGCCGCCGTAGCGCTCCATCGAGAGCTCGGCCATGACCGACAGCGCGATCTCCGCCGGGGTGCGGCCTCCGAGGTCGAGGCCGATCGGCGCGTGCATCGAGCGGATGCGCTCGTCCGACACACCCTCCTCACGCAGCATCCGCTCGATGAGGATCGTCTTCCGCTTGCTGCCGAGGAGGCCGACGTAGCGCGCCGGCCGCCCGATCGCGGCACGCACGCACGCGGCGTCGAGCTTGTGGCCGCGGGTGGCGACCACGATGAAGGCGTTCCAGCCGATCGGCAGCGTGCCGAGCGCGTCGACGATGTCCGCGCGCACGACCTCGACCCCTTCGGGGAAACGGTCGCGGGACGCGAACTCCGGCCGATCGTCGATCACCGTGACGTCGTAGTCGAGCGAATGCGCGAGCTTCGCGAGGGCGAGACCGACATGGCCGGCGCCGGCGACGACGAGATGCGGCTTCGCGACGATCGGCTCGACGAGCAGCTCGGTCGATCCGTCGAGCTTCGCGGTGCGCGCGGTCCCCGCGCGCAGCGTCTCGGCCGCGAGCGACCGCGCGCGCTCGTCGAGCGCGCTGTCGCCGAGCGTGCCGCCCGACGAGCCGTCCTGCTCGACGTAGAGCCGGCCCGCCGGCACGAGCGCGTGGCCGTCCTTCTTGAGCAGCGTCGCCAGACCGATGGGCGTCCCGGTCGACGACGCGGCGAGCACGTCCGGGAGCAGATCGCGGTCGCCGACCGTGAGCGCGCCCTCCCCTGGCTCGACGTGGATCCACATCGTGCCGCCGCAGACGAGGCCGGTATCCCACGCGAGATCCTCGGTGAGCTCGTACTCGCGGAGCGACGAGCCGCCCTCAGTGAGGATGCGCTTCGCCTCGGCGAAGGCGTCGCCCTCGACGCAGCCGCCCCCGAGCGTGCCGTAGGTGCGGCCGAGGTCGTCGATGAGCATCTTCGCCCCGACGACCTGAGGAGTGCTGCCGATGGTGCGCACGACCGTCGCGACCGCGAAGGGCCGGCCTTCGCGCGCGAGCTCGGCCATCCGCGCGTACAGCTCTCTCATCCCGTTAAGTGTCTCACTGGCTCGGCGCTCCCGGCGGCCGGTACTGGCCGAGATCCTTCAGCTGCCGGCCATTCTCGTCGAGCACGGCGCGGTCGCCGAGATCCTGCTGCAGGGTGATGGGGACCGGGATGAAGATGCCGATGGCGGGCCAGGTGCCACCGGGCGCGTGGGCTCGGATACGAACGGTGACGGTCGTGCCGTCCTCTCTCGCGCTGTGCTCGGTGATGTCGTAGCTCAGGCCGACCATCACGTTCACGACGATCTGGCGCGGATCGCCGGTGTGCTGATAGCCACCGACCGTGACCGGCACCGAGCGACCGAGATCCAGCCCGCGCACGCCGACGAACGCGACGCCGAACGCCGCGATGAACGCGACGCCGGCGGCCAGCCAGCGGGCGCGGGGCGTCAGGCTACGCATCGAGGTCGGCGGGACGGTCGACGTCGCGCACCACGCCGCGGTCCTCGACGTCGACGTCGACGCGCTCGTCCGGGTGACGCTTGAGGATGTCGTGCAGCGTGATCGTCGGCTCGGCCGCGCGGATCTCATCGCGCAACGCGGGCGGCAGGATCACCGGATGCCCGCGCTTGCCGTTGAACCGCGGCGAGACGATGGCCGCCCGCTTCGCGAACGTATCGAGCAGCAGGCGGACGGTCGCACTTCGCACGAACGGCATGTCCGCCGGCAGCACGACGAGCGCGTCGCCCTCGGCCTCGGCCATTCCGGCCTGCAGCGACGAGAACATACCGCGTGAGGGGTCCCGGTTCTCCACCGGCCATACCCGCGGGTCGCCGAACGCGTTCACGTCGCGCTCGAGGTCCGCGGCTCCCGGCCCGGTCACCACGATGATCTGATCGACGCCGCCGTCGAGCAGGGCGGCGATGGTCCGGTCGAGGAGCGGCTCCCCGTCGACGAGCGTCAGGAGCTTCTTTCCGCCGAACCGCTCCGCGCTGCCCGCCGCGGGAACGATCGCGACGCTGCGCACCTAGTTGTCCCGCAGCCCAGCGAGCGCGCGGGTCGCGAACACCGGTACCGTCTTCTTCCGCTGCGCGATCGTGCCCGAGGTGTTGTCCATCGGCCGCGCGATCTTGCCGCACGCCGCCGCCGCCGCGGCGATCGCATCGTCCTCGAGCTTCGTGCCGACGAGCGCGCGTGCCGCCGCGTCGACGAGCAACGGCCGCGATCCGACGGCGGTCATCGCGAGGCGGGCCTCACGCACGACCCCACGCTCCATGCGCACCGCGGCGGCGAGGCCGACGATCGGGAAGTCGAACGAGCCGCGATCGCGGAGCTTGAGGTACGCGCTGCGCCAGCCATCCGCGGGCGGCAGCACGATCTCGGTCACGATGTCGTCGCGGCCGATGGTGAGGTGGCTGATGCCGTCCTCGCGGTACATGTCGGCGAGCGGCACGACGCGCTCGCCGGACGCGTTCACGATCCGCACGCTCGCGCCGAGCGCCAGCAGTGCGGGGACGGTGTCCGCGCTCGCGACCGCGAGGCAGCGCGGGCTCGACGGCGCGACCCGGCAGACCACCGACGGATCCGTCTTCATGCACATGCCCTCGGCCATCCGCCAGAAGAGCGACTGGTCGTACCAGTTGCAGCGGGTGTCGAGGCAGAGGTTGCCGCCGAGCGTCCCCATGTTGCGGAGCTGCGGCGTCGAGATCGCGAGCGCGCTCTCGGCGAGCGCGGCGTAGCCGTTCGCGACGCGCGTGTCGGCCGCGACCGCGGTGAGCGTCGCGCCGGCTCCGATGGTCAAGCCCTTCCCGTTGTGGATGCCGCGCGGCAGCGCCCTCCCGAGCGAGATGAGCGTCGCCGGCGTGAACTGGCGGCGCTTCATGTTCGGGTAGAGGTCCGTGCCGCCGGCGACGAGCATGACCGTGAT
>DASWFN010000022.1:0-1718 GCA_036394215.1 Candidatus Limnocylindria bacterium | reverse complement strand
GCGACCGAGAAGCGCGGGCCGTTCGTGACCTTCGCCGCGACGTGTCCGTCGATGACCGCGCTCTCGACGACCTGCCCCTTGGCCCAGCCGGCGAGGAGCGGATCGGTGGCCCAGGCCGTCGCGCTCCACCCGCTCGGGTCGCGCCACTGCTCGACGACGGCGACGTACGACCACGCCGCGCCCGGGCCGGGATCGACGAGCGCGCTGCCCTCGTCGGCGACGGAGCGGATCGTGAACACGTCGTGGCCGAGCTTCAGCGTCCCGTTGCGCACGAGCGCCGACAGCGTCGAGGAGCGGCGCCAGGTCCCGGGGAGCTGGACCTCGTAGCCGAGGCTCTGGCTCGCGAACGGCGCGGTCGCCGCGATCGGCCCGCGCGTTGCGGCGAGCGCGGTCGCGCCGAGCGCGGCGAGGCCGAGGATCGCCGCGAGGACGGCGGCGAGCGGCACGGCGCGCCTCATCGCCGATCCACCAGCCAGTACACGCCCTCGTCCTGCATCCAGGTGATGCCGTCGATGACCGGCCGCAGGTACACGCGGTAGATGCCGGGCGTCGGCGGACCGATCAGCTCGAACGGGAAGCGCGCGACCTCGCCCGGCGCGACCGTGGCCTGGCTCTGGGCGATGCGATCCGTCCCGGTGAGGACGCTCGGCTGATCCTGCGCGGGCTCGGGCCCAAAGGTCCCGAGGTGCGCGGTCGCGACGGGCCAGGAGTCCCAGCCGGTGTTCTTCCAGAGGCCGGTCGTCGCGCGGCGCTCGCCGATGCCGAGGACGACCCACTCGCTGCCACCGGCGTACTGGGCGGAGAAACGCGGCACGTTGGCGGACACCGGCGCCGTGCCGAAGCCGGGCTCGCCGGCCTCGTCGAAGCGGAGCTGCACCGAGCGCAGCACCGATACGCCGTTCGGCGGCGTCGGCTCGACGGCGAAGTGGAGGTGGTCGCCCGGGCTCCCGCAGACGATCCCGGCGGCGCCGGCGTCGGCGATCGGGTGGCCCTGCGCGACGGTCTGGCCCGGCTCGACGGCGGCCGAGGCGTAGCTGATGTGCCAGTAGATGGACGAGTAGCCGTCGCCGTGGTCGAGCACGATGTAGTTCGCGTCGTTCCGGAACGCCGGATCGCACGACCCGATCCCGAAGCCGGCCACGTAGCGGATGACGGTCCCGCTGTGCGCCGCGGCGATCTGGTCGCCGATGTGGAGGCCGAAGTCGTAGGCCCAGACGTCGTTCCCGACGCAGTGGCTCCCGCCGCCGCGCCCGCAGCTCTGGTACGCGCCGGGGGTCTGGGTGACGACGTACGACCGGCCGGGCGGAAAGGGCAGCCGCAGCCCGCCGTAGGCCGCCTGGGCCGGGACCGGGACGAGCGCCAGGCGGGTCAGGATGCAGGCGGCGACGAGGCAGCCGCGCAACAGGCCGGCGAGGCGAGCGTTCACGCTCTGGTGAACGCCTCGGGCCGGCTCCCCGCTACGGCATCGATGCCGAACGCGGACAGCCAGCGGCTACCCTTGGGTGGGATGCAGGCCCCGCTCACCGTCGATCTGAACCTCCCCGAGGACCGTGTCGGTCCGCGTGCTCGCCGGGCGAGCAAGCGGGTCTGGGTCGGCGGCGTCCCCGTCGGCGACGGCGCCCCGATCGCGGTCCAGTCGATGTGCACCACCCTCACGCACGATGTCGACGCGACCATCCGCCAGATCGACCGGCTCCAGGAGGCCGGCTGCGAGATCG
>DASWFN010000021.1:0-5048 GCA_036394215.1 Candidatus Limnocylindria bacterium | reverse complement strand
GTCTCGAACACCATCTCCTCGTCGAGCTCGCCGACGCGCCCCTTGCCCGGCTCCGCGCCGACGAGGAACACGCCGTACAGCCCGCGGTCCGGGATGGTCCCGCCGCTCGTGAGCGCGACGCGCGCCGCGCCTTCGCGGACTCGGAGGGTGCCGGCGATCCGGTCCCACACGAGGCGCGGCCTGAGCTCGGCGAACTCGTCGGACGGGTAGCGGCCCGAGAGCATGTCGAGGACGTTCTCGAGCTGCGGCCGCGGCAGCTCCGCGAACGGTGCGGCCCCGCGGACGAGCCGCTCGAGCTCGTCCACCTGAATGGGATCGCGACCGACGATCGCGACGATCTGCTGGGCCAGGACGTCGAGCGGGTTGCGGATGTAGCGCGACGCTTCGACGGCGCCCGCGTGCATCCGCTCGGTCAGCGCGGCCGACGCGAGGAGGTCCCCGCGGTACTTGGGGAGGATGATGCCCGTCGACGGCTCATCGACGCGGTGGCCGGCGCGCCCGATGCGCTGCATGCCGCTCGCGACCGAGGGCGGCGACTCGACCTGGACGACGAGGTCGATCGCGCCCATGTCGATGCCGAGCTCGAGCGAGCTCGTTGCGACGAGCGCCCGCAGCCGCCCGGCCTTCAGCTCGTCCTCGATCCGGAGCCGCTGCTCGCGGGCGATCGAGCCGTGGTGCGCGTGCGCGAGCTCTTCGCCGGCGAGGTCGTTCAGCGCGTTCGCGATCCGCTCGGCCAGGCGGCGGCTGTTGACGAAGATGAGGGTCGAGCGGTGCCGGCGTACGAGATCGAGCAGCCGCGGATGGATCGCCGGCCAGATGCTCGAGCGCGCATCGGCGCGCGATGCCGGACCGCTGCGGAAGTCGAGCGGCTCCCCGAGACGGGCCATGTCCTCGACCGGGACCTCGACCGTGAGCTCGAGCGGCTTGCGGTGGCCGGCATCGACGACGCGGACCGGACGGGCACCGTCGGCGTCGAAGCCGCCGAGGAAGCGCGCGACCTCGTCCAGCGGGCGCTGCGTCGCCGAGAGGCCGACGCGCTGGAGCCTGCGACCGGCGAGGCGCTCGAGCCGTTCGAGGCTGAGGGCGAGATGCGCGCCACGCTTCGTGGAGACGATGGCGTGGATCTCGTCGACGATGACCGTCTCGACGTCGCGCAGCGCCTCGCCGGCCGAGGACGAGAGCACGAGATAGAGCGACTCGGGGGTCGTGATGAAGATGTCGGCCGGGGTCCTCGAGAAGCGCGCCCGGTCCTTCGCCGGCGTGTCGCCCGTGCGGATGGCGACGGTGGGCTCGCGGACGGTCTCGCCGAGCCGTTCGGCGGCGTGACGGATGCCGGCGATCGGCGCGCGGAGGTTGCGCTCGACGTCGACGGCGAGCGCCTTGAGCGGGGAGACATAGACGACGCGGCAGCCGCGCGCGGGCGTCTGGATCAGCGCGTCGATGGACGAGAGGAACGCCGCGAGCGTCTTGCCCGATCCGGTCGGCGCCATGAGGAGCGTGCTGTCACCGTTCTTGATGACCGGCCAGGCCTGCGCTTGCGCGGGGGTCGGAGCCGGGAACGACGTGCGGAACCACTCGCGGACCGCCGGATGGAACGCGTCCAAGACCTCGCTCCCCATATGGAGAGGGTACCGTTCCGCCGATGGAGATCGGCCTCGGGATCGACCACCGGTTGGTGCTCTCCGCTACAGAGCAGGCCGACGTCGCGGCCGAGGCGGCCGTGCTCGGATACGGAAGCATCTGGACGCCGCATCGGGACGACGATCCGTTCGCGCTCTGCGCGCTGTGGCACCAGGCGAGCGGGCTCGGCACCGGCATCTCGGTGCTGCCGCTCCAGCGCTGGAGCGCGGACCGCCTCATCGCCGGCGCCCGCATGGCGCGCGAGCGCTCCGCGGGCCGGTTCATCCTCGGCGTCGGCTCCGGCAGCGAGCGCGCCGCGCCGATCCGCAAGATGCGCGAGCTGGCGGACGCCATCCGTCCGTCGGTCGCCGACACGCCGCTCTACCTTGGCGCCCTCGGCCCGCAGATGCTCCACCTCGCGGGCGAGCGCTACGACGGCGCGGCCCTCAACTGGTGCTCGCCGGAACAGACGCTCTGGTGCCGCGAGCGCGTCGCGGTGGGTGCGCTTCACGCGGGCCGCGACCCGCGCGACATCCGCATCCATCAGTACATCCGGGTGTGCGTCGATCCGGACATCGCGGCGGCGCGGCGCGGGCTCGCCACGATGACGCTCGCGTACGCGCTCGCGGCCCCGGGAAGCGACAAGACGAAGGGCTATCGCGCCCACTTCACGCGGATGGGATTCGACGAGGCCCTCACGGCGCTCGAGGCGATGCGCGACGAGGGGGTCGGCATCGACGAGCTCGCCGATCAGCTGCCCGACGAGCTCCCTGCGCGCGTCGGCTGGTGGGGACCGCCTGAGGATGCGGCCGCGGGATTCGAGGCCCTCACCGCGGGCCTGGACGTCGCCGTCGTGCGCGTGGTCGCGGCGACGAACAATGACGTGGCCTGCGTGCGGCTCGCGATGCGGAGCTGCGTCCGGGCGGCTTAGCGGACTCCGAGGAGGTCCACGACGAACACGAGCGTCTCGCCGGGCTTGATGTCCCGCCCCGCGCCGCGGTCGCCGTAGCCGAGCTTCGCCGGGATCGTGAGCCGGCGGCGGCCGCCGACCTTCATCCCCGCGACGCCCTGATCCCAGCCCTTGATGACCCGGCCCGCGCCGAGCTGGAACGAGAAGGCGCTGCCGCGGTCCCACGACGCATCGAACTGCTTCTGCGTCGACCAGCCCACCCCGACGTAGTGGACGTCGACGGTCTTACCGGCCGTCGCCTCGGCGCCCGTGCCGACGGTCAGGTCCTCGATCTTGAGGTCGTCCGGTGGTGCCCCGGCGGGAATGGAGACGTCGGGCTTGGTGGCCATGGGCCGATGCTAGCGTTCGCGCGGATGACGTATTTCCACGAGGAGCAGCGCTTCCGGGGGTCGTGGCTCTGGGCGCTCGTCGCGATCCCGCTCGTCGTGGTGTTCGGCACGCTCGCCGCGGTGCCGCGGGCCGATCTGGTCGGCGTGTTCATCGCGATCGCGATCTGCCTGCTGGTCGCGCTGCTCTTTTGGTTCGCCCGCCTCGAGACCACCGTCTCGGACGACGGCGTCGTCGTGACATTCCACGGCCTCTGGCCGACGCGGCGGATCCGCTTCGCCGAGGTCGCCGAGGTCGCGCCGCTGCGCTACTCCTGGCTGCAATCCGGTGGCTGGGGCGTGCACCTCGGGCTCGCCGGCATGACCTACAACGTCAGTGGCAATGCGGGCCTTCACTTCCGACTGAAGAACGGCGCGGGCGTGCTCGTCGGGACCCAGCGGCCCGAGGAATTCGCGGCTGCGGTGTCGAAGGCGATGGCGACGCGCGGCGCGAGCTAGCCGCGCGGGGCGAGCCACTCCCTGAACGCGTCGAAGCCGTAGGGCCGGCCGAGGAAGTCCCGGACCAGATCACCGGCGGGCTTCGTGCCACCGGGTGCGAGCACCAGATCGCGGTAGCGCTTCGCCTGCTTCAGGTCCAGCAGGCCGTTCGTGAACGCGCTGTGCATGTCCTTCGCGATCACGAGCGACCACATGTACGTGTAGTAAAGGGCCGTGTAGCCCTCCAGATGCCCGAACGATGCCTGCATCGCGGTGCCCTCGGGCATGACGATCTTCGTGAACTCGCTGGCCGTGTCGAACACGACCTTCGTCGTGTCGAGTCCATCGGGCGGCCGGTCGTGCAGGCGGAGCGCGATCGCGGACAGCATGAGCTGCCGCTGGACCAACGTGCCGCGGCCGAAGTCACGCGCCGCACGCAGCTTGCGCACGAGCGCCTCGGGAATGACCGCGCCCGTCTCGACGTGCTTCGCGAAGCGCCGCAGCACCTCGTAGTCGTAGATCCACTCCTCGAGGAACTGCGACGGCGCCTCGATGAAGTCCCACTCGGTCGGCCGGCGGACGCGCGCCCACTCGATCTCGCCGCTCACGATCCCGTGGACGAGGTGCCCGAATTCGTGGAAGAACGTGACGACCTCGGAGTGCTGCATGAGCGCGGGGCCCTGCTGCGCGCTCGGATCGGGGAAATTGCAGACGAGGACGCCGTGCGGCTTCGTGCGCCCCTTGAAGCCCGGCACGAGCGTGAAGCAGGCGGCGTGCTTGAACTTGCCTTCGCGCGGGTGCATGTCGAGCGAGATGAAGCCCATCTCGCGCCCGTCCACGCTCACCGCGAACGTCTCGACCGACGGGTGCCAGAGCGCCTTCTCCACGGGAGTGAAGGCGAGGCCGAAGAGCTCGCTGTTCAGGTCGAGGATCGCCTGGCGCACGGCGCGGTACTCGAAGTACGGCCGGAGCTCGCGCCCGTCGTAGCTGTACTTGCGCGCCTTCACGCGCTCGAGCAGGTATTGCGTGTCCCACGTGCCGACGGGCTCGCCGCCCTTCTCGGCGACGAGCTCGCGGTACTCGGCCGCGGCACTCTCCTCCGAGGCCTTGCGGGCGCGGTCGATGAACTCACGGATCGCGCCGGCCGAGCCGGTCATCTTGTCCTCGGAGGCGTACTCGGCCCAGTTGGTGAAGCCGAGAAGTCCCGCGAGCTCCGCGCGCTTCGCGAGCATCTGCTCGAGCAGCATGATGTTCTGCGGTACCGCGCGGAGGTTGTTGACGGTCGCGAGCTCCCTGCGAGCCCCTTCATCCGTCGCGTAGGTCAAGAACGGGATGAGGTCCGGGTAGTTCGTCGTGATGTGGGCCTTGCCGTCGCGGTCGGCCGGATGCGCCGCCACGTAGTCCGGCGGCATCCCATCGAGTCGGCTTGGATCGATCGCGATCTCGGCCACGTCGTCGCGGATGTTCTTCGCGAACTCCTGCTCGACCTTCACGAGCTCCGCTCGCACCCGACGGACCGTCTCCTGATCCGCGTCGCTCAGCTCGATGCCCGTGCGACGCATGTCCCGTCGAGCCAGCTCCACGACGCGCCGGGCGATCGGGTCGAGCGCGGCCGCGTCCAACCCGCCGAGCGCCTCATAGAGCGGCCGGTCCTG
>DASWFN010000020.1:0-7204 GCA_036394215.1 Candidatus Limnocylindria bacterium | reverse complement strand
GTCTACAACAGCGTCCTCGGCAAGTGGCTCAACCCGCGCGCGTTCGTGAACCCGGTGAACGCGCTCGTGACCTTCAACGGCAAGACGCCCGGCTACTACCGGCACATCAAGACGTTCGACCCGAACACGCCGGTCACCGCCGCGATCTCGAACTTCCCGCTGCTCCTCCAGTCCGGTGCCGTCGTCGACACCGAGGCCGAGCAGACCGACGTGCAGAAACAGCGAGGCGCGAAGGGCTCGATCGGCACCGACGGCACGTACATCTATCTCGCCATCGTCTCGAGCGCGACGGTGACCGAGTCCGCGTACGTCCTGCAGGCACTGGGGGTCCGTGACGCGATGAACCTCGATGGGGGCGGGACGTCGGCGCTGTGGATCGGCGGCCAGTACACCGTCGGCCCGGGCCGGCTCCTACCGAACGCGGTCCTGCTCATGAAGCCGTAGCCCGCGCTACGCGGTGCGGGGCTTCCCCGCTGCCTGCTCGACCTTGTCGAGCTCCGCGAGCGCCGCAGCCAGACGCTTTCGCACCGCGTCGATGACGGCGCCGGTCGTCTCGGCCGGCAGCTCAGCGACCAGATCGAGCGCGACGTCGACCGACACGATGGCGTCCCGGACGGCCGCCAGCTGCTTCGCGTCAGGCTGCGCGGCAGCGAGCTCTCCGGCGCGCCCGTCGGCGCGGCCGGCGATCGCCCGCAGCGTGCCGAGCTGAGCTCGGCCGTTGAGCTCCGCATCCTGGCCGGCGCTCTCGTCGGCGGCGTTCAGCAGCTCGACCCGATTGGTCACGCCATAGCGCAGGTAGAGGCGCGAGAGGTGCGCCTTCACGCCGTCTTCGGAGATCCCGAGGTCGGCGCCGATCTCCCGGTTGCTGCGGCCCCGGCGCACGAGTGCCAGCACCTCACGCTGACGTTGGGTCAGCACGGTGACTCGCTCAAGATTTCGCATTCGCCTCCCTGAAAGGTGGTACCCGGAAGAGTACACCCCATCGCCGTTAGGCCTCCCCACGGTCGAATACAGCCGGCTGTGGACTGTCCGCCGGCCTGCATCCCTTCACAGAATCGCAACAAACACGGACAGGGATCAGGAGGCGGACATGAGCACCGACCCAACGGTCGCCGACGGCAGCTCCGGGATGATCCAGTACGTCTGCGTCAGTCGGCCGCACTACCGGGCCGGGCGGTCCGTCCCAGACGGCCGGGGGTCACTCACGATCATCCAGGGGAGGTGGGCGTACTGCGCGGCTGCGCGGCCGGCGGAGAAGCACGAATGGCAGGAGATCCAGCCCGTCCCGGTCCAGGGCATCCGCCACGCGCGGAGCTGGACGGCTCCGGCGTAGCGCGACCCGTCCTCAGCGGATCGCGACCTTCCCTTCGCGATCGGGCGGGTTCGTCGTATCGCCGTCGTCCACGATGATGACGAACGTCCCGTCCCAATGTGGCTTCGGGTAGACCTTGTCGCTCCGGTCCACGTCGTGGAGCTTCCCGTCGCTGTTGAACACGATCGATCCCTTGTACGCGTCGCGGAACCACCAGTCGTCGGCGTACCACTCGTCGAGCGGGATGTATGCCCCGACCTGGAAGTCGCGCGAACGCGACTTGTCCGGGCGGTGCCTCGCAGTCAGCGGGTCGAGGTCGCCGCGCTGGGGGTCCTCGACGACGAGCCCGGTGATCGTCGTCGCGGCGTCGGCGGCCGATACGCCGAGCGTCCCGCCGTACCCGGTGATCACCGGCGCGTGCTGCCCGGCGAGGCTCAGCGCGATCACCGGCTTCGCCGAGCGCGCGAGCCAGTAGACCGCGGCGCGCGTGGCCGCCTCCTTCGTCGGGAACCGGTAGTAGTGGTAGCGGTTCGTCGGCTCGAGCGCGGTGATGACGGCGGCGATCGACGCGGGATCGATGCCGGGGTCCGCACTCTTGTTGAGCGGCTTGCCGCGCGCGAGGATCGCCTTCGCGGTCGCGACGTCCCGGCCGGTGGTGAAGACCTGGATGATCCGGACGCTGGCGGCGGCGCAGGCGAGCGCTTCCGCGTTCGGATCCTCGAATTCGGTGAACCACGGGACGGCGCTCAGCCGCTCCCCCATCGTCCGCAGATTCCGGGTCGCGCGCGAGCGCGTGTTCTGCGGCGTGGTCCCCATGAGCTCGAGCCGCACGTCGGTCGCCGGCGGCAGGAGCCCGTCGCACGTATAGCCGCCCGATTGCCTGTCCGCGTCCATCGCGATCGTGCAGGGGAACGCCGGCTCGGGCGTCACCGAGAACTGCACGTCGAGCAGCGGCAGCGTCGACGTCCACCGACCCGCGACGAAGCGCGAGCCCTGTGAGGTGTCCCGCGGTGGATCGAACGCGATCACCGGCGCCGCCGCGGGAGGCGGCAAGGATCTCGACGGCGACGCGCCGCTGGAGCGCGATGGGCTCGCGCTGGGGCCGGCGGCGCCGCTCGGTCCCTCGGTCACGCAGGCGCACGCGGTGAGCGCGACGAGCAGCAGGGGGACCGCGCCGCGCACCCTCATCCGATCCGCATCCATAATCGCAGTCCCGTGACGCCTCGTCCGATCATCCCGTTCCGCCACCCGCTGCGCGACGTGCGCGTGCGGGTACCCGCCTCGAAGAGCGTCGCGAACCGCGAGCTCGTGCTCTCCGCGATCGCGGACGGGCGGTCGCGGCTCGAGCTGGGTCGCCTCGATCCGGGCGATGACGTCCGTGCGATGCGCCAGGCCCTCGCGTCGCTCGGCTACCGCGTCGAGTGGGACCAGACCTTCCAGGTGACCGTGTTCGGCGCCGGCGAGCGCATCCCCCACGCCGTCGGGCCGGTGCAGGCTGCCGAGGCCGGCACCGTCGCCCGCTTCGCCCTCGCCCTGGCGGCGCTCGCCGACGGCGAGACGCGCTTCGACGGATCGGAGCGGCTGCGCCAGCGCCCGCTGGCACCGCTGGTGAACGCGCTCCGCGAGCTGGGGGCGAGCGCCGACGCGGACGCGCTGCCGCTCACGATCACCGGACCGCTCCGCGGCGGGCAGGTGAGCGTGCCGGGGAGCCAGTCGAGCCAGTTCGCCTCGGCCCTGCTGCTCGTCGGGCCGCGCATGCCGATGGGCCTCGATCTCGAGATCACCGGCATGCTCGTCTCGGCGCCGTTCGTCGACCTCACCATCGCCTCGCTCCGGAAGCGCGGCGTGAAGGTCGACGCGCCGACCCTCGACCGGATCTCGGTCAGGCCGCAGAAGGTGAAGCCGCGGTCATGGGAGATCCCCGGCGATGCGACGGCCGCGACGTATCCCGGGGCGGCGGCCGCGATCTGCGGCGGATCCGTGACCGTCGAGAACGTGGACGCCCACGAGACCCACGGCGGCCAGGGCGACGTCCGGTTCTTCTCGATCATCGAGGAGATGGGCTGCACGGTGTCGCGCGGCAAGGGCACCGTGACCGTGAGCCGCGTCGGCCGGCTTCAGGGGATCATCGAGAACGTGCGCGACTGTTCGGACGTGTTCCCGAGCCTCGCGGTCATCGCGACGCAGTGCGAGACGCCGACGGAGCTCGGCGGGATCGCCCACACCCGCGCTCAGGAGAGCGACCGCATCGCGGCCGTCGCGGCCGGCATCAACGCTCTCGGCGGCAAGGCGACGGCATATGCCGATTCCATCCGCATCGAGCCGCGCCCGCTCCACGACGGGGTCGTCGACGCGCGGGGCGACCATCGCGTCGCGATGGCGTTCTCGATACTCGGATTGCAGGTGCCGGGCGTCGCCATCGAGGGCGCCGAGAGCGTGTCGAAGACCTTCCCCGACTTCTTCGAGATGCTCAAGGTGCTCGGGCGGTGAGGGCGTTCCGCGCGCAGGTCGTGCTCCGCGCCGAGCTGACCAAGTCCGTCGGTCCGGGCACTGCGTACCTGCTGACGCGCCTCTACCTCGCGGACGGCACGGTCCTCGAGCAGACGAACCCGGGCCTGCCCGACCTCGAGAACGACTGGAGGACCGTGGGCACCGAGGAGGATCTCACCGGGGTCGCCGAGCGCCTCCGCCGCGAGAGCTGGGCGGTCAGCGCCGAGGCTTAGCCCAGCTCGCGCTCGACCTCATCGAGCGCGCGGCGGAAGCTCGCGAGCGCCGCGCGGATCTCGGCGGCATTCCCGCGCAGGAGCGCATCGGCCAGGTCCGGCGGCGTACGCGCGAGCCGCGTCGCGTCGCGGAACCCGGGGCCGGCGAGATCGGCCACGTCGGCGCCGGCGCGCGACAGCGCCCGCGCGATCGCGAGCGGCGCTCCGGAGAGCATCGCCACGATGCGATCGTGCTCCTCCGCCGACACGACGGTCGGCACCGCTCCCGCCGCGCGCGCGAGATCCCCGGCGATCGCCATCGCCCGCTCGTCGGCGCGCTCGGTCGGCACCAGGAAGAACGGCCGGCCCTCGAACAGATCGGCCCGCGCCGCCGGGAACCCCTGCTGCGTGTCACCGGCCATCGGATGCCCGCCCACGACGCGCGCCTGCGGCGGCGCCGTTCGGGCGAAGTCGGCGACCGCGCGCTTCAGGCTGCCGACGTCCAAGAGCACCGCGCCGTCGGATCGCTCCGCGAGCGCCTGCAGTGTCGGCACGACCTGCGGCAGGGGTGTGGCGACGATCACGACGTCGGCCGGCAGGAGATCCTCGAGCCGCGCCGCGCGCGCGATCGGGCCGGTGCCCGCCGGATCGAAGGCTCTGACCTCGTGCGCGCCACGGAGCGCGAGGGCGAGCGATCCGCCGATGAGGCCGCAGCCCGCGATGCCGACGCGCATCAGACCGCCGCGGGGACCGGCCTGCCGACCGCCTGTGCGACCGCGGGGAGCAGCGCCATGAGCTTCTCGAAGTTCTCGAAGGTCAGCGACTGGAAGCCATCCTTGAGCGCGTGATCCGGCGACGGGTGGACCTCGATGAGGAGGCCGTCCGCGCCAGCGGCCACCGCGGCGAGCGCGACCGGCGCCACGAGGTACCACTTGCCCGTCCCGTGCGACGGATCCGCGATGACCGGGAGGTGCGAGAGCCGCTTCAGCAGGGGGATCGCGTTGATGTCGAAGGTGTTGCGGGTGTACTTCTCGAACGTCCGGATCCCGCGCTCGCAGAGGATCACGTTCTGGTTCCCCTTCGCCAGGATGTACTCGGCGGAGAGCAGGAGCTCCTCGACGGTCGCCGACATCCCCCGCTTCAGGAGCACCGGCTTCGACTGCTCGCCGCAGGCGTCGAGCAGGGAGAAGTTCTGCATGTTGCGCGCGCCGATCTGGAGGCAGTCCGCGTGCGATGCGACGAGGGCGACGTCGCCGGGCGTGAGGACCTCCGTGACGATGGGAAGGCCCGTCGCTGCACGGGCCTCGTCGAGCATCTCGAGGCCCGATGGGCCGAGGCCGCGGAAGCTGTAGGGCGAGGTGCTCGGCTTGTAGGCGCCGCCGCGGAAGAGCACCGCGCCCGCGGCGCGCACCGCGCGCGCGGTCGCGATGGTCTGGTCGCGCGTCTCGACCGAGCAGGGGCCGGCCATGACCGCCAGGGGTCGATCCTGGCCGATGGGCACGGCGCCGATCCGCACGACCGAATCGGCGGGATGGACCTCGCGCGAGCTGAGCTTGAACGGCCGGCTCACGAGCACGATCTCGGCGACCCCCGGCAGCGACTCGAGCTGATCGGCGTACTCGCGAGCGGCGACACCGAACGTGCCGATCGCGGTCCGCTCCTCGCCCGGCAGCTTCACCGCCGTGAGGCCGAGCTCGCCGATCCGCGCGACCACGGCGTCGATCTCCGATTTCGTCGCGGAGGCCTTCATGACGACGAGCACGTCAGACCTCCACCGCCCACGCCGGCCGCAGCTCCTTCGCGCCGTGGAGGAAAACGTGGCGGATCTCACGCTGAGCCTTGGACGTGTTCCAGCTCACGAGCGCGCGGATGCAGAGCGGGAGCGCGCCGGGCACCGGGATCTCGCGGCCGCACATGAGCGGCACCTCGGTCCAGCCGAGCTCGCGCGCGGCGAACGCCGGGAACTCCGCGTCGAGGTCCGCCGTCACGGTGAACCAGACGTAGCCGACATCCTCCGAGCGAAGCCCGTTCAGCTGCACGATGACCGTGAGCAGCTCCGTCGTCGCGGCGAGGATCTCGTCGCGGTCGTTCCGCTCGACGGTGGTCGCGCCACGGATCCCGCGGACGGCCATCACGAGCGCCCCGCGTCCGCGAGGCCGCGCACGAAGGTCCGGAGCGCCTGCGCCCGGTCGCCCGTCGCGCCGCTGACCGCCTCGATGGCCGCGCTCCCGATCGCCACGCCGTCCACTACACCACGCAGGGCCGCGACATGCGAGGGCTCACTGATGCCGAACCCAAGGGCGATCGGCAGCGCGGTGTGCGCGCGCACCCGCTTCACGAAGGCTTCCACGTCGGCACCGAGGGCCCGCCGCGCGCCGGTGACACCGGTTAGGGACACGCAGTAGACGAAACCGCGCGAGCGGGGCGCCAGGCGCGCGAGACGGTCGTCGGGCGTCGTCGGTGCGAACATGTCGATGCGCGCCATCCTGGTCTCGGCGAGCTCCATCCCGAACCCGACACTCTCCTCGGCAGGCATGTCCGGAACGATGACGCCCGCGATGCCGGCAGCCGCGGCGTCGCGGGCGAACGGCTGAAAGCCATATTGCTCGAATGGATTCGTGTAGCCCATGAGGACGACGGGCGCGTCGGTCGCGGCGACGAGCTCGCGGCCGGCCACCAGGCAGTCGGCGAGCGTGACGCCGTTGGCCAACGCGACATCGTTCGCGCGCTGCACGGTCGCGCCGTCGGCGAGCGGATCGCTGAACGGGACGCCGAGCTCGATGATGTCCGCGCCGCCCTCGAGCGCCGCGCGAAGGAGCCCCGGTGTCGACGCCCGGTCGGGGTAGCCGACAGTGAGGTAGATGAGCACGGCGAGTCGGCGCTCGGCCTTCGCGCGCGCGAACGCTCGCGCGATGCGCTCGGTCCCGGTCACGGACGCGACGGTCATCCGAGCGCTCCCATCACCGTCTCGAGATCCTTGTCCCCGCGGCCCGAGAGGCAAACGACGACGTCGAGGTCGGCGCCGTACGCCGCGCGGACGTGTGCGAGATCGGCGATCGCGTGCGCGGGCTCGAGCGCGGGGATGATGCCCTCGGTGCGCGAGAGCAGCGAGAATCCCTCGAGCGCCTCCGCGTCCGTGCGCGCCACGTACTCGGCGCGGCCGGTGCGGGCGAGCTCGGCGTGCTCCGGA
>DASWFN010000019.1:0-5826 GCA_036394215.1 Candidatus Limnocylindria bacterium | reverse complement strand
GCGGGTGATCATCCTCGGCGAGGACGTCGGCGTGCGCGGCGGCGTCTTCCGCGTGACCGACGGCTTCATCGAGGAGTTCGGTCCGGACCGGGTCATCGACATGCCGCTTGCCGAGTCGAACATCGTCGGCGTCGCGATCGGCGCGGCGATCGCGGGGCTGATCCCGATCGCGGAGATGCAGTTCGCGGATTTCAGCACGCCCGCCTTCGAGCAGATCATCGACGAGGCCGCGCGTATCCGGTACCGCTCGAACGGCCAGTGGAACGTCCCGATCGTCATCCGGATGCCGTGGGGCGCGGGCGTGCACGGCGCGCTCTATCACTCGCAGTCGCTCGAGGCGTTCTACGCGCACGTGCCCGGGCTGAAGGTCGTCGTGCCGAGCACGCCGAAGGACATCACCGGCATGCTGCGCTCGGCGATCCGCGACCCCGACCCGGTGATCTTCCTCGAGCACAAGGCGACGTACCGCGCGGTGAAGGGGGACGTCCCCGACGGCGACTACACGATCCCGCTCGGCCCGGCCGACGTGAAGCGCGAGGGCACGGACATCACCGTGTACGCGTACGGGCTGATGCTGCACCGGTGCCTCGAGGCGGCCGAGCGCCTGGCCGGCGAGGGCCTCTCCGTGACGGTCGTGGACGTCCGCAGCCTGCGCCCGCTCGACGCCGACACGATCCTCCGGGAAGCGCGGAAGACCGGGAAGTGTTTGGTCGTGTATGAGGACAACCGGCTGTTCGGGGCGGGCGCCGAGATCTGCGCGATGATCGCCGAGGAGGCGTTCGATTCCCTGGATGCCCCGGTCATGCGACTGGCAGGCCCGGAATCGCCGGCCACGCCGTTCAACAAGGTCCAGGAGGACGCGTTCCTGCCGAACGCGGACAATATCTCCATGAAGATGCGGGAATTGGCGGCGTACTGAAAATGAGCGTCTTTGAGCTGAAGATGCCGAAGCTCGGCGAGTCGGTCACCGAGGGGACCATCGGAAAGTGGCTGAAGCAGCCCGGCGAGAAGGTCGACAAGTACGACCTCCTCGTCGAGGTCCAGACGGACAAGGTGAACACCGAGATCCCATCGCCCGTCGCGGGCACGTTGAAGGCGGTCAACGTCAAGGAGGGCGACACCGTGCCGATCGGGGCGCTGCTGGCCACCTTCGATACCGCGGACGGCGCCGCGACGGAGGCTCCGACGGCCGCACCCGAAGGGAAAGCCGCGCCGCCTCCGGCCGCCGCCGAGGCGCCCGCTCCGGCTCCTGCGCCACGCGCTGCGGCGCCGGCGCCGGCACCGCAGCCCGCACCTGCTCCCCGGTCGTCCTCCCCGGTGGCCACCGCGCCGCCGTCATCGAACGGCGACATCCGCGCGACGCCGGTCGTCCGGAAGCTCGCGGCCGAGCACGGCGTCGACCTCGATCGCGTTCAGGGCACCGGCCTCAACGGTCGCGTCACCCGCCAGGACGTGGAGCAATTCGTCGCGCAGCAGCAGTCCCAGCCCCAGGGGCAGCGTCAGGCACAGCGCCCCGCGGCTGGTCCGCAGCCGCAGGCGCCGCAGGCGATGGCCGGCGACGAGACGATGGCGCTCACCCAGATGCGCAAGGCGATCGCGAACGCGATGGTCTTGTCGAAGACCACGATCCCGCACGCGGCGGCGATGATGGAGATCGACTGGACGAGCGTCGGGAAGTTCCGTGAGTCGGTGCGCGACTCGTTCAAGGCCCGCGAGGGCTTCGAGCTGACGTACCTGCCGTTCGCGATCAAGGCCGTCACCATCGCGCTCCGCCGGCACCCGTTGGTGAACGCGAAGTGGACCGATCAGGGGATCCTCAAGGTCAAGGCGATCAACGTCGGCATCGCGATCTCGCTCGGCGACGAGGGGCTGGTGGTCCCCGTCATCAAGAACGCCGACGAGCTCTCGATCACCGGGATCGCTCGCGCGGTGCGTGACCTCGCGACCCGGGCGAAGAACAAGAAGCTCACGATCCCGGACTTCGAGGGCGGGACGTTCACCGTGAACAATGGCGGGACGCTCGGCACGTATCTCAGCTACCCGATCGTCAACCCCGGCCAGGCCGCGATCATGACCACCGAGGCCATCGGCAAGCGGGTCGTCGCGCTCGATGATGATTCGATCGGCATCCGCACGATGGGCAACGTGGTCATGTCGTTCGACCACCGGGTCATGGACGGCGCGACCGCCGCGGCGTTCCTTCGCGACGTGAAGGCGTGGATCCAGGGCGTCGACCCGGCCAACGTCGCACTCAGCTAGATGGCCGAGCTCGTCCCGATCACGTTCGAGATCCCCGGCGAGGTCGAGCGGCCACGCTCGCGGGGCCGCAGCGCAGTGAACGAGCGCGTGCCGATCGATCACGCGCGGCCCGACTGGCTGAAGGTGCGCCTTCCGATGGGCCCGCAGGTCGAAGAGCTGCGCCGGCTCATGCGCAGCAAGTCGCTGCACACGGTCTGCGAGGAAGCGCACTGCCCGAACATGGCCGAATGCTGGGGCGCCGGCACGGCCACGTTCATGATCCTCGGCGACACCTGCACGCGCTCGTGTGGCTTCTGCGCGGTGAAGAGCGGCAAGCCGAACGAGCTCGATCGCGCCGAGCCGGCACACGTCGGCGAGGCGGTCGCGCGAATGGGCGTGAAGCACGCCGTCGTGACGAGCGTGAATCGTGACGAGCTCGCGGACGGCGGCGCCGCGATGTTCGCGGAGACGATCCGCGAGATCCGCCGCCAGTCGCCTGGCACCTCCGTCGAGGTGCTCATCCCGGACTTCCGCGGCGTGGTCGAGGCGCTCGACATCGTCCTGGCTGAGCGGCCCGAGATCATGAACCACAACGTCGAGACGGTCCCGCGCCTCTACCCGCGCGTGCGGCCGCAGGCGCGGTTCGAGCGCTCGCTCGAGGTGCTGCGCCGTACGAAGGAGCGTGCGCCGACGCTCGTGTGCAAGACCGGGATCATGGTCGGGCTCGGCGAGACCAAGGACGAGGTCGTCGAGACGATGCGCGCGATCGCGGAGCAGGGGACCGATGTCCTCACGATCGGGCAGTACCTGCGTCCGTCGCCGGAGCACCTGCCGATCGAGCGGTACTGGACCCCTGCCGAGTTCGCGGAGCTCCGCGACATCGGGATGGCGATGGGGCTCGATCACGTCGAGTCCGGACCGCTCGTGCGCAGCTCGTATCACGCCGAGCGGCACGTCGGGATGGCGAGTGCCGGCTGAGCTCCGCGCGACGTCACTCGGCCGCATCGGGTACCTCGATGGCTGGCGGCTCCAGGAGGCGGTCGCGACGCGCCTCGCTGCGGGCGGGCCGGAGCGGCTGCTGCTCCTCGAGCACGACCCGGTCTACACGATCGGCCGGCGCGGGTCCCTCGATCACCTGACCGCGTCACCGAGCGAGCTGCGTGCCGCCGGCGCACGCGCGTATCGGGTCGATCGCGGAGGCGACATCACGTACCACGGGCCCGGCCAGCTCGTCGGCTATCCGATCCTCTCGCTCGGCGACGCGCCGGACGTCGTGGCGTACGTGCGCGCGCTCGAGGATGGGCTGCGTGCGGCCGTCGCCGACTTCGGCATCCCGTCGTTCACCGTCGACGGAAAGACCGGCGTGTGGGTGGAGCTGCCGGACCGCCGTCACGCGAAGCTCGCGGCGATCGGCGTGCGCGTGTCGCGCGGCGTGACCCGGCACGGGTTCGCGCTCAACGTCTCACCGGAGCTGCGGGCGTTCGAGCGCATGATCCCGTGCGGCTTCATGCACGAGGTCGCGTCGTTCGAGCGGCTCGGCATCGACGTGCCGTTCGCCGACGTCGCGCGCGCGTGCGCGCTCCGGTTGGCTAAGGCGCTCGGGCGGACGTTCGCGTGGGACGCATCGATCGCGCCCGCCCGGGAGGACGAGATCCCGGAGGGCGCCGCGGTGCGCGCCGCGGAGGACCTGCTCGCCGCCGTCGCGGCCTAGCTCAATGCTTCTTCGCGGAGAGCGCCTGCTTCAGCTTCTTCGCATGCTTGGGCTTCCGTTTGCCGGTGCGGAGGTTCTGTGGCGGCTGTCGTTTCGGGCGGTTCGGCGGGGGCGGCTCGGGACGCTCGAGCTCGAGGTTCCAGGTCAGGCTCGTCTCGCCCGCGGGTCGCTTCTTCGTGGGCGTGAGGATCTCGCGCGGCGCGACGGCGCGCCTCTCGCCGGGCTTCTTCTGGTGATGCTTGGCCGCTTCACGGGCCTTGGTGATCTCCTTGGCGGAGGGCTTGTTCTTGGTCATGCCTCCACCCGCAGCAAGGCAGGGGCCACGTGCTGATCCGCGAGGAGCCGGCGACCGAGCTCACCGTCGCGACGCGGATCCTCGCGCACGCCGCGGCGCTCGCGGATGA
Source organism: Candidatus Limnocylindria bacterium (assembly GCA_036394215.1). GTDB lineage: Bacteria > Chloroflexota > Limnocylindria > P2-11E > P2-11E > UBA4735. The sequence continues at coordinate 1,473 of DASWFN010000019.1, read as the reverse complement.
CGGACGCGTCGCGTTGCTCGCGGGCGAGGTCGTCTACCTGGCCGGCGCCGGCGTGTCGAACCACACGATGACGCCGTACGACGTGACGATCACGCGCCTTCGCGACGGCCTCGAGCTCTTCGGCACGCCACCGGCCGATGCCGCGCGCTACCTCGACGCGTTGCGCGCGCTTCCGTCGGCACGAGCCGCGGCGCTCGCGGCCGACGGCACGCTCGTCACGGCGGACAACCTGCACGCGGTGGTCGCGACACTCTTGCACCGGCCGTGGGACGAGGCGGAGGCGCACGCGAAGGCGTCGGGTGCGCTCATCGGGGCCTACCCGGTCGGCTGATCCATCCGCCGGCGGCGCCGGTGCCAGCCGACGTATGCCGTGGCCGCACCGACGATCGCGCCGACACCGACCGCGATGACCACGTAGGCACCCAGGGCGAGCGCAAGGAATTCCGGTGGGACCGCGTACCCCGTGAGGACCGCACCGAGGTAATCGGCGAGTGCCATGGCCTGCGCCGTCCCGCCGATGCCGCCCGCGAGGGCGCCACCCGCCGCGCCGGCGACGATCGCCGCCCGCGACGAGCGGCCATCGGCGGCGATCGAGCGGCCGAGCCGTTCGAATGCGATGAGGCCGACGGCCACGCCGACGATCGTGAGGAGCGAACCGATCGGATCAGGTCCTGCGGGTCGGCCGCGGACCGGCGCGCTCGCGAGCCGCGCCGCAGAGAAGGCGGCGACGGTGATCGCGGCGGCCGCGGCCGCGAGCGCCGCCACGAGCGTGCGCCGTGCGTCGCGCATCGTTATCCGGGCGGGTCGAGATCGAACGGCAGCGGCTCGGCGCCTTCTTCGCGCCGATCGTGCGCGGTCTGCATCGCGACCTTCTTGCGGCGCTTCCGCTTTTCGAACGGACCGCGTACGTCGAACCCGAGCTCGTACTGCGTGGCCGCGTTCAACAGCGCCTCGGCCGGCGACAGCCCGAGCACGCGGACGAGATCGTCGTAGAGCCGGTCGAAGCGGTCACGCTCCTCGTCCGTCTTCACGATGTCCGGATACGCGGGTGGTGCGATGCGCTGCCCGCGGTCGGATGGAGCGGCTATCGCGCGCTCTTCTTCGTCGAGATCGAGCGGATGAACGACTCGACGGGGATCGCGACCAACGTCTCGATCGACAGCGTCCCGCGCGCGCCCAGGCCGACCGAGACGCGGGCCATCGTGTCGGCGTCCTTCGCCTCGACGACGTTCACGAAGTCGTAGCGGCCGAGCGTCGCGTACTGGGCGACCACGCGGGCACCGAGGGCCTCGATCTCCTTGTTCACTTCCTTGATCCGGCGGGGATTCGATTGCAAGGTCTTCACGCCCGCGGGTGTGACCTTCGTGAGCAGGACGAACGTGGCCATGGGTGCCTCCCGGTTCATCGTCGGACGCGCGTCGCGACGTAGAGTGAGGATATGCCGCAGTTCACCCGCGCCGAGGCCGAGGCGCT
>DASWFN010000018.1:0-2409 GCA_036394215.1 Candidatus Limnocylindria bacterium | reverse complement strand
CGCTCGATCTGTGAGACGTTCGTGATCGGCATGATCCCGGGGACGATCGGCACGCTTACGCCGGCGGCGCGGGCTCGCTCGACGAACGCGAAGTACGTCGCCGGCTCGAAGAACAGCTGGGTGATGAGGATCCGCGCGCCGTTGTCGGTCTTGCGCTTCAGGTTGCGAAGCTCGCCGTCCCAGTCGGTCGACTCGAGGTGCTTCTCCGGGTAGGCCGCGCTCACGATGCACACGTCCCAGCGGCCATTGATGAACGCGGCGAGCTCCGAGCCGTGGGCGAACCCGCCCGGCGTCGGCATGAACACCGTCTCCCCTTTCGGTGGATCGCCGCGAAGGGCGAGCACGTTCTCGATCCCGGCGGCCGTCAGGTCGTCGATGATCTCGCCGAGCTCGGCGGACGTGTGGCCGACGCAGGTGAGGTGGGCCATCGCCTCGATCCCGATCTCGTTCTTGATCCGGACGACGATGTCGCGCGTCAGTCGCCGGGTCGTGCCGCCGGCGCCGTAGGTCACTGAGACGAAGGTCGGCTTCAGCGGCGCGAGCTTGGCCACGGTGTCGTAGAGCCGGCGCTCGGCCTCGGGCGTCTTTGGCGGGAAGAACTCGAACGAGACGACCGGCGGCCGCCCGGATCCGAAGGCGTCGGCGATGCGCATCCGCGGAGTATCGCGTGTACGCGCGAACGCCCCGCTCAGCGGCGGGGCGTTCTGCGCACAGGATGGGGGACCTTGTCGCGGTTCAGCGCTTGGGCGATGCGCTCGGCTTGTGCTCCTCGCTCGGGTTGCCGCTCGGCTTGTTGCCCGCGTTGTCCGACGGCTTGCCGTGCTCCGGCGCGGGGAGGGCGCCGACCTTCGCCGTCGCGTCGGTCACGACCGCGTCCATGTCGGCGGTGGCCTTGTCGACGATCGCCTTGATCGCGGCATCGAGCGTGGTCCGCTCGGCCACCGTGACGCGGCCTTCCTGGCTCGGCTTGGCGCTGCCCTCGGCCTTCGGGGAGCCCGACGGCTTCGGCGACTCCGCCGCCTCGGGGCGCTCCGACGGGCACGCGCTCGCGGACGGCTCCGGGGACTTGCTGGGCTTGGGCGAGCCGCTCGCCTTGGTCTGGCCCTCGCGGCCCAGCGTGAGCGCGGCGACGTCGTTCAGCGCCTTCGTGCGAATGCTCTTCAGGCTGTCGTCGGCGGTCTTGATGAGGTCGCCGGCGGCCTTGTTGTCGATACCCTTGCCACGGAGCTCCTCGAGGGCCTTCTGGTCCTTCTGGAACGCGGCGTCGATGAGCTTCGTCGCGGCGTTGCGCTGCGCGACCGCGGCCGGCTGGCCGTGATCGCAGTCGGTCTTGAATGCGCGGGCGGTGTCGCTCGTCTGCCCGGTCACGGCCTGGACGACGTTGCTGACGGCGTCCTGGACCTCCGGGGTGCTCGCGCCGACGGTCACCGTGGCGGCCGCGAGCACGACGGCAGCGGCCACCGTGGCGCCTTTGGTCGCAGCGAGCAGGGTCAGGAGCTTGGCGAGCATGGGCGGTTCCCTCCTTGGGCGGTCAACCGGGCTAACGAGCGCGGAGGCGCGCCCATTAGGCCCGCGGAGGTACCAGGACGTTCGGGGTAACGCAAGAGGCCCGTTCTCGATGGAACGGGCCTCTTGCTCGCGATGGGGGGGGACGGGAAGTTGGAGGTGGCCGTCTAGTCGTGGTGCTCCGAGCTCTTGCCGTCGTGCTTCTTGGGTGTCGTCGCGGGGGCGTTCTTCGCGGTGTCGAAGGCCGCCTGCATCGCGGCGACGGCCTGGTCGGCGATCGCCTTCGGGTCGGTCCCGGTGAAGGTGATCGGCGACGTGCCGGCCTTCGCGTGATCGCCGTCCTTGTGCTCGTCGTTCACACGGTCGGCGTTGAGGGAGGTCGTCGACGTGGTCGCGTCGTGCGACTCGTCCTCGTCGTTCTCGTCCTCATCGTCGTCGTGCTTCTTGCACGTCATGGTCGCGTGGATCGCCTTCGCCGCGGCCTGACGGACCTGCTTGAGCAGGACGTCCGCCTTTTCGATCGTGGCGACCGCGCGCTGGCCGCGCAGCTTCATGAGGTCGGTGTGGAAGGTGCCGAACGCGCTGTCCACCCGCTTGACCTGGGTCGAAAGGACCTTCGCTTCGTCGGCGCACGTGGATGAAGTGGGAGAAAGAAGAGAAGAGGGCGACTGGGACGCCGACGGGGTCGGGGTCGCGGTACGGGTCTGCGTGGCCGTCGGGCTGGCCGACGGGTGTGCCGATGCGGACGGGCTCGGTGACGCCTCGGTGATCGTGATCGTCGTGACGCCGTTCGACGCCGACACGCTCACGAGCGCGCCGGTGGCGCCGAGCAGGAATACGCCGGAGATCGCTCCGGCCTTCGCGTGGAGCAATAGGGAAAGCAGCTTCTCGAGCATCTCGCCT
>DASWFN010000017.1:0-4995 GCA_036394215.1 Candidatus Limnocylindria bacterium | reverse complement strand
CATCGCGCGCTCGTAGATGCGGCGCTCTTCGGCGACCATCTCGTCGAGCACGGAATCCGCCGAGGCGTCGGTGAGCGACGGGCCGGCGGAGAGGCTGAGTGCCTGGCCGAGCAAGAGCCTGAGCTCCGACTCGCGAAGGAGTACCCGCGTGCGCGTGCTCACATCACGCACGTCGGCGCGAACGTGGATCACGAGCGAAAGGACGATGAGCAGCGCGATGAGGCTCGCGTCGATGATCGCGAGCGTGCTGAAGGTCAGGACCGCACTGGCGCCCTGGAAGCCCTCTTGCCACAGCAGCAGGAAGGGCCGGCTGATCAGGTCGGGCCGGGCCTTGAGGAGCGTCTCGTACGCGGCGCTGGCCGTCGCGAGGCCGAACCAGGTGACCGCGATCGGCGCGAAAACGAGGGCGTTGCGGATGACCTCGAGCACCGCCCAGGCCGGCGACCGATGGACCGTGATGAGCTCGGCCAGCGAGCGCGGGTCGAGCGCCGCGGCGTAGGCCTTGACCTCGTCGAACCGGCCGTCCTTGACCGCGGTCGCAAGGCGGGCGAGGAGCTCCCCGACCGCGGCGTCCTTCTCGCGGACCGAGGTGGCGAGCAGGCGTAGCTGCTCGGCGACAGGCTCTCGTACGTTCATCTAGGCACCTTCCCTGGTTCGACGGTACGACCGGTCCCCGCGGCCGTCCATGGGCCATAACGTCCCCGTAGGCTTTGCGACGTGGCTGCCACTGAAACGCTGGTCCAGGGCCCGGCGGGCCCGCTGGCGGTCTGGGAATGGCCCGGCGAGAACCCTCCGGCGGTCCTCCTCCACGGGATCGGCAACTACGGCCGGGTCTGGGACTTCGTCGCCGACGCCGTCGCGGGCAGGGTGCGGTTGGTCGCTCCCGATGCCCGCGGACATGGCGCGAGCGCGAAGCCGGCGTCCGGCTACGTCCCCGAGGACTTCGTCGCGGACGCGATCGCGGTCATGGACGCGCTCGGGCTCGCTCGGCCGCTCGTGGTCGGGCACTCGATGGGCGGCGCCCACGCGCTCGCGCTCGCCGCGACCCATCCCGACCGCGTGCGCGCGCTCGCGCTCGTCGATGTCGGGCCGGAGATCGGCCGCGAGGGCGGCGGTCGCGCGCGCCGGCTGTCGCTCGGACGACCGGACCGCTTCGCCGACGAGGCCGCCGCGCTCGCGTACCTGCGCGAGACCTCGCCCGGCTACAGCGACGCGGTCTACGCGAACCGGCTCGCGCACGTCTTCGACCGCGACGTGGGCGGACTCACCTGGCGCTCGGACAAGGATTCGCTGCGGCAGATCCTCAGCGGACCGGATCGCCGCGAGTACGCGTGGAGCGCGCTCGCGTCGCTCCCGATGCCGGTGCTCGTCGTCCGCGGGACGCGCTCCGAGTCGCTGCGAGCCGAGACCTATGCGCGCATGCTCGAGACGATCCCGCACGCGACCGGACTGGAGCTCGATGCGGGCCACAACGTCCAGCTCGATCGGCCGCGCGAGCTCGCGGATGCCATCGTTGCACTAAGGCGCGACGCATAGGCGTCCTCTACGGGATGACGGTGAAGCTGTTGCCGACCGCGAGCCGGGTGTACGCGTTGTTCGCGAACAGCCGGACCTCGTAGGTCCCGCCGGCGGTGCTGATCGGGATGGCCACGTTCATCGAGCCGCTCGCGGCACCGCTGGTGTACTGGTACAGGATCCGGCCGCCCTGGTCCGCCGCGCCGCTCGGATAGACCCCGACCCAGTCGGTGCTCGTCGGCGTCGGGACCCCGGACCAGCTGACGCTGATGCTGCCGCCCGCGGCGATCGACGACGGCGACGATGCGGTTGCGGGGACAGGTACCGAAATCAAAGCGATCCACGTGCCCCAGTTGTCGGTCGCCGAGCACCCAGCGCAGGATGGTGTCGTTCCCGCCTTCGCATATTCTCCAGCGACCCAAACGTTCTGCGGACTAGACGGGTCGACCGCCGCCCCGAAGAAGTCGCCGTAGCGCGACGGAGACACCGGCGAACACCACGAGCAGATGTAGTCCGCAACGCCGGCCCTCAACAGCGTCGACGCGCCCAAGGCGCTGTCGGTCGTGAGTTGGACGGTCGTACGTAGCTCGGCATAAACCGATGTAGACGAGCGGCCGAAGACGACGAACAGATTCCCGCTGCTGTCGGTCTGCAGCGCTGGATAGAAGTAATACGCGCCAGCCGCACCGAAGCGCGTCTCCTGCAGAACACTGCCAGTCGCCGTGTCAACCGCCACGATGTGGATGCACGAACGCGTAGTGGCGTCACCGTTGAACGTGCATCCGCTACCACCCGCTGCCCAAAGCTTCCCGTTCCGCCAAACGGCGCGTTGCAGCCGATTGTCCCCGGTGTCGATCGTGGTACTCGTCGATGGCTGCTGGGCGGCAGGCGGAGTCGTAGCGGCCAAGCTGACGCCTGTGCGCACGTAGCTGACGGAGACACCGGGCTCGCCGGTAACCGTCCAAAAGCTCCCTGTCGTGCTCGTGTCCTGTGAGAGCATGAATAGGTCATTCGTGCTGCTCATCGACTGAGCGGGCTGGATTGGTCCTGCCGACAACGTCTGGCTAACGCTGGTGCTCGGAGAGATTGCGCCTGCGACGAGGTCCGCCTTACGGATTGCAATGAACTTCACGCCGAGGAATGCCCCGACCGTTCCGCCGACGACGGTGAATTCGTTGGTGGCAATCACGAACTTGTCATTGCTGATACCGATACCTGGGTAGTCCGGCAGCCTTCCGCTATCCGCGTATCCCCATTCGTTCCATGTGCCGGTCGGGTCATTGCTCGTAGACGTTGCAACCCAGATGGCGCCTGTGTTCGTGGTCGTGTTGAGCCCAATCAACGTGAGGAACCAGCGCCCGCTGGGTGCGTCATACAGCATGCGGGGGTCGGAGATCGTGTTGTAGCCGGATTGCAGGGAGCCGAAGAACGTCGCGAGAGATGTTGCCGCGAGAAGGTTGCCGGCCCGATCGTAGACATACATCCGCAGATTGACCGTCTCAACGGCGTGATTTGGCCCTACAGCTATCCCGACGTCCGGCGGAGTCATCGACACTCCCCCAGCCCGGCCGCTATTGAAATCGCCACCGTCGAACGCCGTCTCAATGCTGGCGGCAACTGATTCTGCGAGCATCGCCTCGACCTGTCCTGTCCTTGCGGTCAGCCCGTCCTCGATGATCGAGCCGCCAGCAGGACTTTGCGGGTTTCGCTTCGCCGCAGCATGGGCAAGCGGATCAGCGACACCGGGCGCGAACGTCATTACCTGAGGATCTCCGATCGCCTCGCCGATGGATGGGTGTCCCGCTGTCGTGCGGAATGCCGATGGCACTACAGGGTTAAGCCCGACTGGTGGCTGCAAAGGGCCAGAAGGCGAATCTGACCGACGAACGTTTGGGGCATCGACTTGCGTTTCCGCGGCGATTACGGGTGTCACTCCGGCAAACGGCGAGACAGCGATCGAGGCGCATGCCACGGCCGCAATCAGGACCTTTGCTAGGGAGCGCGAAAGCCGCGTCAATCCCGTAAGAGCCCTCCCCGCAGGCAGTGTAGGGACCAGTCAAGCTATCGCCGGGTCCAGTTCAGGGAAACAAGACAGCCACGCCGGTGATGGACGCCGTTAGGGGGACTTCGAGGGCGTCGGTGACGGCGACCCGGTAGGCAGCGGCGTGCCGCTCGGGGACGCGCTCGGTGCCGGCGAAGGCGTGGGGAGCGGCGGGCAGCCCTGGCTCCCCTTCGTGAGGGTCACGACACGCGGCGACGACGCGCCGCCGCGCGCTTCGATGGTCGCGGTGTCGTGGTCCGGCGCGCACACGAGCAGTGTCGCGCCGATCGGCGGGTACGGCGCCGCGACGACGCTGCCGTTGTCGGTGCCGGGTCCGCCGACGCGCGTGTCGCCGCTGCGGATCTCGGGCTTCGCGACGCCCTTCGGCGGATCGCCGCTGTTCGCCTCGTTCACCTGCAGCGACAGCGAGAACGGGTGCAGCTTCACCTCGCTCGTCGTGAGGTCGGCCGTTCCAGGGTCGTAGCCGCGAGACTGGATCGCGAGCCGCGCGGTCCGCGGCAGGTGCTCGACGGTGTACGTGCCGTCGGCATTGGTGAGGGTGACCCGGATGCCGTAGATGAGCTGCGCGCCCGCGACCGGATCGCCGGTCGATTCGTCGAGGACGCGCCCCTGCGCAGTCGCGTCGTTCAGCCAGCCGCCGACAAGCGCGACGGCAGGGATCAGGAGGACGAGCAGATAGACGTAATTGCGGTGCCGCATCGGTGCTTAGATGTTATTTCACCTGCGCGTCGAGGAAGGCGAGCACCCGGTCCTGCCATTCCTGCGGGTGCGTGATGAACGCCTTGACGTGCCCGCAGTCGCGGACGAGCCAGAGCTGGGTGCCCGGATTGGCGCTCGCTGCCTTGAGGTCGAGCCCGTGGTGCTTGGCGACCGTCCGGTCGTTTTCGCACTGGATGAACAGGAACGGCCGCTCCGGATGCGCGCGCACGACGTCCGCGGGAACGACGCTGCCGATGTCGAGGCCGTAGAGGACGCGCGACGCCGCGATGAGCCCCGGCGTGAAGAAGTCGGGCAGGCCCGAATACTGCGGCCCGACCTCGTCGACGACCCCCTGCGCGGACGCATACGCCGAGTCGACGACGACCGGCCCGATCGACGGATCCTTGCCGACGGTCATGAGCACGCTCCCGCCGCCCATCGACTCGCCGATCGTCGCGACCCGCGCGCGCGGCACGGCGGCCTTCTGGGCGGCCAGATCGATCGCGCCGAGGATGTCGTCGGGCTCGTACTGGCCGAGGCCCCAGCGGAGCCCCTCGCTCTGCCCGTGGCCGCGCATCTCGAAGAGCAGCACCGACCAGCCGTCCGCGAGGAGGACGCGCGCGATGCGACCCGGGTCGAACGAGCTGTCGATGCGGTTCTGGTCCTTGCCGTGGACGAGCACCGCGGCTCTCGCGGCCGGCTTCGCCGCGGGGAACCAC
>DASWFN010000016.1:0-18493 GCA_036394215.1 Candidatus Limnocylindria bacterium | reverse complement strand
CGGGGCGTCGATCTGCATCTCCGACGTGCCGCCGAGCGACACCGGCCCGCAGGTGCCGGTCTCGGTCGGGTAGTTCGTCAGCGTGTTGAAGAACGTGACCCCCGTGCCGACGAGCCGCGGCGTGCCGGTCACGGAGAGCCCGCCGCCGGCCAGGATGAACGTCCCCGCCGCGAACGTGATCGTCCCGTTCCCCGAGATGTTGATGCCGCCGCTGTAGATGCCGGGCTGCAGGGTCGTGGTCGTGGTGAGGTTCTGTGCGCCATACGTCGTGACGCCGATCGTCGAGGGGCGGAGGAACCCCGAGAGCGGATCCGGCTGCGACGCCTGGCCCGTCGTCCAGCTGGAGAACCCGGTCTGGCCGCCCACCGACTTCGCGGTGCCGCCGGTCAGGTTGAGCTGGCCGGCGCCCGACTTCGTCGCCGCGGTCGCGGCGCTCGAGTTGACCTGCACGCTGCCGCCGGTCACCGTCACGTCGGCGCTGTTGTTCACCTGGAACGCGTTCGTCGCGCTGGGGCTGATGGCCATGAACGCGAAGTTGCTGGCCTTGCCGAACGCCCCGGCCGTCGCGCTCACGCCGACCAGCGTCGTGCCGCCTTCCGACGGCAGGAGGGGCGTCTCTACCCGCCTCGAGGCGGTCACCGCGACGTAGTCGACGTTGTAGGCATACGTGCCGCTCGTCGGCGGGCTCACGATGGTGAGCATCAGGTTGCTGGCGCTGTAGCCGTTGAGCGAGAGATCGGTCGTGGCAGCACTGACCGCCGCGGCGTTCGTGCCGCCATTGAACAGCACGACCGATCCGCCGAAGGCGGCCGCGTCCACCGCCTCCTGCATCGTCCGCCGCTCGACGAACAGGGTCCCGAGATTGAACGCGATGCCGACCGCGAACAGGAGAACGGTGAGCAGAAGCGCGGTCATGATGAGGATCTGCCCGCCCTCATCGCGGATCCCGGCTGCCCCGCGGCCCATCAGTACTGGATCACGAGCAGCGATCCGCCCTTCAGCGTGATCGAGAGCGCGCCGCCGAGCAGGTACTGCGACGGAAGCGGCACGAAGTCAGCGGTGACGTCGACGGAGACCCGGCTGTTGCGGTTGTTGTTGCCATCGGGCCAGGCCGCGGTCACCGAGACGTTCGGGATGCCGATCGTGTAGTTCGTCACCGCCGTGGTAACGCCGGTATCCGTGGTCGGAGGTCCGGCGCTGTAGGTCACCGAGCCCGGCCCGGCCTGGGGCGTTGCCGATGACCCGTGCACGATCGCCCAGCGGGTCCCCTCGCGCGCGGCGAAGGCGAGCTCGTTCTCCTCCCAGACCGCCCGCGCGAGATCGAGGATCCCGAAGATGAGCATGAGGAACACCGGGAGCACGAGGGCGAACTCGACCAGGCTTTGGGCTCCTTCGTCCCGGCGCCAGCGCCCGATCACGGGAACACCCGGTACATCGTCGTCCGGTCGAGCGTCGCCGTGTTCGGGATCAGCGGCCAGGCGATGATGGTCTTGAAGACGTACCGCACCTGCACGCTCACGTACGTGACGGAGCTGAGGACCGGACGCGTCACGTAGATGCAGTTCTCACCCGCGGCGAGCGTCGGGCACGGGCTGGTCGGAACGTTCATGGTGTTGTAGCCGTCCATGCCGGGGGTCCGGCCCATCTCCTGCTTCACGTGGGTGGCGATCTGGGCCTCGGTCAGGTTGTAGCCGATGGCCCCTGACTCCGCGCCAGCCCGCGCGCCGTTCTGCACCGCCAGCTGCATCGCGTAGACCCGCGCGAGGTCGACGCCGCCGACCAGCAAGAAGCAGAGCATCGGAAGCAGCAGGGCGAACTCGATCAGCGCCTGGCCAGCGTCGTTCCCCCGCCCGATCCTTGTCACGGCACGGGTAATGGTCAGGCGTCCCACTCGCCCTCAGTCTGCCCCGCGCGGACTAGTTCATTGGTACTACGCGGTCGCGAGTGGTCCCCAGTGGTCCCCAGGGCGCGCCCGGAGCCGGCTGGCGGACCGGCGGTGTCCGAAAACCGGGCAAGACGCCCCAGCCGGGTCCGGCTTCGTGGCCGCTCAGTGAACGGTCGGCTAATGTCGCGCGTACTGGGTGTATCGCCCGCGACAAAACTGAGGGGCATCGAGGGGGTAGTGGATCCATGCGGCGACTGATCGCGATCCTTGGCACGGCCATGTTGGTGGCCATTTCCTGTGGTCCCTCGCAATCCGGACCGGGAGCTTCTCCGGCCGGCCCGAGCGAGAAGCCCGTCCAGGGCGGCCGCCTCGTGGAAGGCCAGATCGGTGACCCGAAGACGTTCCAGCCCGTCATCGCGACGGACAGCGTCTCGAGCAACTCGTGGGGGCAGGTCTACATCAGCCTGCTGCGGACGAACAAGGACACCGGAGACCTCGAGCCCGGCCTCGCCGAGAAGTTCGAGCTCAGCTCCGATGGCCTGACGCTCACCTACACGCTGAAGGACGGGCTCACCTGGAGCGACGGCAAGCCGTTCGACGGTGACGACTACAAGTACACGGTCGAGGCCGTCGCGCGCTCGAAGAAGACGGTCCGCAAGAGCACGATCCAGGACATCGTCGGGTACGCCGACTACAAGGACGGCAAGACCGACACGATGAGCGGGCTGACCGTGTCGAACGCCGGCAAGACCATCACGATCAAGTTCGGGAAGGTCTTCTGCCCCGCGACGCGCAGCCTCGCGGGCGCCGCCGCCGGCGGCATCATCCCCAAGCACAGCTTCCTGCAGTACTGGGACAACAAGTCGACCGACGCCACGAAGAACATCGACGACAACCCGCTGAACATGGCGCCGCCGACGTCGATGGGGCCATGGATCTTCAAGTCGTTCACCCCGGGCCAGACCATCGAGTACACCCGGAACGACAAGTACTACCGCGGCGCGCCGAACATCGAGCTCTTCACGCTCAAGAACTACGCCGACGCGAACGCGGTGAAGGCCGCGTTCCTGACCGGCGAGGTCTCGTACATCTCGCCGGCACTCGGCGACGTCGACGAGCTCAAGAAGAACCCGGACGCGGTCTTGAGCCAGTTCGCGAGCGTCACGGCATACAACTACATCGGCTGGAACGCCGCGGCGGCCAAGGCGCCCTGGCTGAAGAACAAGCAGGTCCGCCAGGCCCTCTGGTACGGCATCAACGTCAAGGCGATCATCGACAAGATCGTCTTCGGCTACGGCAAGCAGGTCTACGCGCACACGCCGGCGGCCTCGTGGGCCTACAGCGACGCCGGCTTCAACAAGTACGCGTACGACCCGGCGAAGGCGAAGTCGCTCCTCGAGTCCGCGGGCGCCAAGATGGGGTCTGACGGCATCTACCGCTGGACCGACGGCTCCCCGATGAAGATGCGGATCGAGACGAACCAGGGCAACACCGCCCGCGAGACGATCCTCCAGTTCGCGCAGGACCAGTACAAGCAGATCGGCATCCAGATCGATCCGCTCCTCGAGTCGTTCAACGCCCTCCTGGACCGCACGGTCCCGGGCACCGACTACGAGGGGTACATCCTCGGCTGGACCGGCCTCTCCGGTGACCCCGACGGGTACGTCATCTGGCACTCGAGCCAGCGCGGCAAGGACCAGTTCAACAACGTCGACTTCAACAACCCGCAGGTCGACAAGGATCTGGAGAGCGGCCGCAACGGGCCGGACTGCGCCCAGCCGACGCGCGCCAAGCTCTACCAGGACTTCAACAAGGTCCTGAACGACGAGGCGCCGTACACGTTCCTGTACTCAGGGGACGCGATCACCTTCTACAGCAAGAAGCTGCAGAGCGTCCAGGCAGCGCCATACAGCCCGGTGTCCTTCTGGAACATCGAGAAGTGGTGGATCAAGCCGTAACCGTCAACGCAGGGTCGGGCGGGGTGCGTCGCATCCCGCCCGACCGACGCCGTGGAGAGAGATGACCCGCTTCATCGTCCGCCGAGTGGTCCAGGGGCTTCCGACGCTGTTCGGGATCCTCGTTATCACGTTCGCCCTGACCCGGCTGTCGCCGGGCGACCCGGTGAAGCTCATGGTCGGCGGATCGTTCGACATCACCCCTGAGGACCGCGCCGTCCTCGCCGAGAGCCTCGGCCTGAACGACCCGATGCCGGTCCAGTTCGGCCGCTACCTCCGCGACATGCTCACGCTCAACTTCGGGAACTCCTTCTATTACCACCGGCCGGTGACGCAGCTGATCGTCGAGCGCATCGGCAACAGCCTGCAGCTGCAGGTGCTCGCGCTTCTCGTGTCGCTCGCCGTCGGCGTGCCGCTCGGGATCATCGCCGCGCTCCGGCGCGGCCGGGTGGCCGATCACGCGATCCGCTCGCTGTCGGTGGTGGGCCACGCCGTGCCGACGTTCTGGTTCGGACTGCTCTTCGTGCTCGTGCTCGGGGTGCAGCTGCGCTGGTTCCCCGTGGGGAGCATGAACGCCATCGGAAAGACCGACTTCGCGGACCGGCTGTACCACCTCATCGGTCCGGTGCTCACGCTGGCGCTCGGCGGGATCGCGCTGTACCCGCGCTACCTGCGCACCGAGATGCTCGAGGTGCTGAATCAGGACTACGTGCGGACCGCGCGCAGCAAGGGTCTGCGCGAGCAGGTCGTCGTCGTACGGCACGTACTGCGGAACGCGCTCATCCCGGTCGTCACGCTGCTCGGCGGCATCCTGACGATCGTGATCGGCGGGTCGGTGATCGTCGAGACGATCTTCAACTGGCCGGGGCTCGGGCGCCTGTTCTTCGAAGGGCTCACCAACAAGGACTTCCCCCTGATCCAGGCGAGCGTCGTGTCCGGCAGCATCCTCCTGATCGTGTCCTACATCCTGCGGGACATCATCTACGCGCTCGTCGATCCGCGGATCAAGGTCGGCTGATGGCTGCGACGGCGGACGCGGTACGTCCCGAGATCCTGACGCCCAGCCTGACCTCGCGCCGCGCGAGCGCGGGGTTCTGGTCGGACGCGTTCTGGCGCGTGCGCCATGACCCGACGACGGTCGCCGCGTTCTTCGTCCTGCTCTTCATCGCGGTGCTGGCGCTCGGCGCGGACCTGCTCGCCGACAACTTCTTCCACTGGAGCTTCTCGAAGCAGGACATCCTGACCTCATACCGGGCGCCCACCCTCGAGGACCCGGCCTTCTGGCTCGGGAGCGATCAGCTCGGGCGAAGCCAGATCGTCCGCGTGCTCTACGCGGGCCGCATCTCGCTCTTCATCGGCGTCTTCGCCGCGATCGTGTCGCTCGTGGTCGGCGTGACGCTCGGCATCAGCGCGGGCTACCTCCGGGGGAAGTGGGACGACCTGGTGGTCTGGGCGGTCACGACGCTCAACTCGATCCCGACGCTGTTCCTCTTCCTGATCATCGGCTTCCTGTTCCGCCTCGAGCCGGTGCCGCTCGCGATCCTCATCGGCGCCCTTGGGTGGACGGGCATCACGAACCTCGCGCGCGGCCAGACGTTCGCCTACCGGGAGCGGGAGTTCGTGCTCGCGGCGCGCACGATCGGGGCCCGGCGGGGACGGATCATGTTCCGACACCTGTTCCCGAACATCCTGCCGCTGCTCATCGTCGTCGCGATGATCGACATCGCGAGCGTGATCCTGCTCGAGTCGGCCCTGTCGTTCCTCGGTTTCGGCGTGCAGCCGCCGAATCCGTCGTGGGGGAACATGCTCACGAACGCCCAGCTGACGTTCAACCGCGGTCCCTGGCTCGTGTACCCGCCCGGACTGATGATCGGGATCACCGTGCTGTGCCTCTACGTGATCGGGGACGGTCTGCGCGATGCGCTCGACCCCCGGCTGCGGGGGACGACCTAGCCGCTAGTCGGCGGCTGTGACCGTCTGGCGCGTGCCGGCCAGCACCGAGCTCATGATCGAGAGCGCCGCATCGACATCGGCCCGGCTCACGTTCGCGTGGGTGACCATCCGGAGCCGGGGCGAGTTGCCCAGGTAGCGCGAGATCCGCAGTCCCCGATCGGCGCACGCCTTCTGAAAGTCGCCCGCGTCCATCGCGGCGCGATCGATCTCGAACGCGACGATGTTCGTCACGACCTTCGCCGCCTCGATCTTGATCCCACGGACCGCGGCGAGGCCGTCGGCGAGCGCGCGGGCGTTCACGTGATCCTCGACGAGGCGGTCGCGCATCGTCTCGAGCCCGACGAGCGCCGCGGCCGCGATGACCCCGGCCTGGCGCATGGCGCCGCCGAGGAGCTTGCGGACCTTGCGGGCCTTGGCGACGGTGTCGCGCGAGCCGCACAGGATCGAGCCGACCGGGGCGGAGAGCCCCTTGGAGAAGCAGAACTGCACCGTGTCGACGGGGCCGGTGAGCTCCTTCACGTCCACGCCGAGCGCCGCGGCCGCGTTGAAGATGCGGGCGCCATCGAGGTGGACCTTCAGGCCCCGCTCGTGCGCGAGGTCGGCGGCGGCGCGGGTCTGCGCGCCCGTGATCACGGTCCCGCCGCAGTTGTTGTGCGAGTTCTCGAGGCAGAGGAGCGCCGACCGCGGCATGCTGCCGGAGACCGGCCGGATCGCGTTCGCGATGTCCTCGAGGTCCGGCAGGCCATCGCGGTTGGGGATCGTGCGGCCGTGCAGGCCCCCGAGCACGGTGAAGGCGCCCATCTCGTTCTGGTAGATGTGCGCGAGGTCCCCGAGGATCACCTCATCGCCGCGCGTCGCCTGCGAGAGCACGCCGCAGAGGTTGCCGAGCATCCCGCTCGCGACGTAGAGCCCCGCCTCTTTGCCGACGATCTCCGCGGCGCGCTCCTCGAGCCGGTTCACGGTCGGGTCCTCGCCGTACTGGTCGTCGCCGACCTCCGCGTCGGCCATGGCCCTGCGCATCGCCGGCGTGGGGAGCGTGAACGTGTCGCTCCGGAACTCGAGGATCTTCACTTCAGGCCACCTCCAACGGCTGCGGACAGGGCGACGAGCAGCGGGGCCACCGCGATCGCGGGCAGGTAGTCTGCCACCTGCACGTCGCGGATCTTCAGCAGCTTCAACCCTACGCCGACGATCAGCAGGCCGCCGACCGCGCTCATCTCGCGCAGCTGGGCGTCCGAGAGCAGCCCCGCGAATACCGACGCGCCCGCGGCGAGGCCGCCCTGGTAGACGAGGATGACCGCGAGCGACAGCAGCACGCCCCAGCCGAGCGTCGCGGCGAACGCGATGGCCGAGAAGCCATCGAGCACGCTCTTGATCGCGAGCAGCGACGCGTCGCCGGTGAGCCCGTTGCGGATCGCGCCGAGGAACGTGAGCGGGCCGACGCAGAAGACGATGCTCGCGGTGACGAACCCCTCCGCGACCGTGCTGGTGCCGTCGGGCGCGGCGACGCGGCGCTGGAGCGCGGCGCCGAGGTCGTTCAGCCTCCGTTCGATCCCCGCGAGCGAGCCAAGGACCCCGCCGATGAGGATCGCACCGAGCAGGTAGAGGAGGCTCGCGGTATCGATCGCGAATCTCACACCCATGACGAGGGTGAACAGGCCCACGCCGGCCATCACGTTCTCGCGCAGCCGCGGCGGCATCCGGTCACCGAGGAACGTGCCGAGCACACCTCCGGCGAGCACGGTCGCGAAGTTGAGCAGCGTGCCGCTGAACCACATCGGCTGGCTAGTATGCGAGCGGATGGACCTTCCTCCTTCGGAGCGGCTTCGGTACTGGGCGCACGAGCTCGGCGGCATGGCGAAGACCGGCCTCATCCACGCGCCGACCGGCTACGACCGCGACCGCTACCAGCGGACCCTGGCCATCGCCGAGGCGATGGCCGCGCTGACGATCGCCTCCGACTTCACGCCCGACCGCCCGTATCTCCCCGACGTCGGCATCCCGACGCCGAAGACCGGCTGCAGCGTCGCCGCGTTCGACGAGCGTGGCCGCGCGGCGCTGATCCAGCGCGCCGACAACCGGCGTTGGGCCCTGCCGGGCGGCTACGCCGAGATCGGATCGACCCCGTCGACGAACGCGCTCCGCGAGTTCCGCGAGGAGACCGGGTTCGAGGCCGAGCTCGAGTCGTTCATCGGGGTCTACGACAACATGACCTTCAAGAGCGTCGCGCCGCACCAGTTCTACATCCTGTTGTTCCGCGCACGCATCACCGGCGGTGCCCCGGCGCTGTCGTCGGAGACGATCGCGGTCGAGCTCGTCCACCCGACCGCGCTGCCCGACGACATGAGCGAGCTGCAGCGCGCGATGCTCGCGGACGCGGTCCGTCGTCCGGTCGAGGCGGTGTTCCAGTGACGACGATCGCCGTCTTCGGCACCTGGGCAGCGATGCCGTCGGCGGACGCGCTCCGCTCCGCGCTCCCGGACGATCGGATCGTCGCCGCGGAGGGGGACGACCTCCGGCCGGCGGCGGACGCCGATGCGGCCTTCGGCGGGTTCTCGAGCGAGCGGCTCCGGGCGGTGCTCGCCGGCGGACCGAAGCTGCGCTGGATCCACACGTTCTCCGCGGGCGTGGACCGGCACGTCCCGGAGCTCGCGACGTATGAACGCGTCACCCTCACGAACAACACCGGCGCGTACGACGTGCCGATCGCCGAGCACGTCATCGCGATGATCTTCGCCGCGGCGAAGCGCGTCCCGGAGCATCTCGCCGCGCAGGCGCGCGGCGAATGGCAGCGCGAGGTCCCGCATCAGGAGGTCCGCGGCGCGACCCTCGTCATCCTCGGTCTCGGGAGCATCGGGACCGAGCTCGCCGGCCTCGCTGCCGGACTCGGCATGCGCGTGATCGGGGTCCGCCGTGACGCCAGCCGTCCCGCACCCGGCGTCGAGCGGGTCGTCCCGCCGGAGCAGCTCGCCGACGTCGCCCGCGACGCGGACTATCTCGCGATCACGGCGGCGCTCACGCCACAGACGAAGGGCATGGTCTCGGCCGCGCTGCTGCGTGGGCTCAAGCCGACCGCGTGGGTCATCAACATCGCCCGCGGCCCGATCGTCGACGAGGCCGCGCTCATCGAGGCGCTGAACGAGAAGCGGATCGGCGGAGCGGCGCTCGACGTGTTCGATACCGAGCCGCTGCCCAAGAGCAGCCCGCTCTGGACGCTCGACAACGCCATCCTCACGCCGCATGTCTCCAACTCGTCGCCGCGGGTGCGCGACCGCAGCCTCGCGCTCGTCATCGAGAACGTCCGCCGGTTCAAGGCCGGCGAGCCCCTGCTCAACGTCGTGGATCGGGCCCTCGGGTATTGAAGGTCTCGAAGCGCGCGCTCGCCGCCCGCACCGAGGGATTCACCGAGTCGGTGATCCGCGAGATGACCCGGCTCAACGCCGAGCACGGCGGCATCAACCTCGCCCAGGGCTTCCCGAACTTCCCGGCGCCCGAGCTGCTCAAGGACGCCGCCAAGCGAGCGATCGACGCCGACATCAACCAGTACGCGATCACCTGGGGGAGCAAGACCCTCCGCGACGGGATCGCGCGGAGCTACGGCGAGACGTACGGCATGGCCGTCGATCCCGAGACGATGCTCACGGTGACGTGCGGCTCGACCGAGGCGATGGTCTCGACGCTGCTCGCGATCGTGGATCCCGGCGACGAGGTCGTCGTGCTCGAGCCGTTCTACGAGAACTACGGTCCGGACGCCGCGATCTGCGGCGCGAAGCCGGTCTACGTGGCGCTCCGTGCGCCCGACTACACCTTCGACCCGGACGAGCTGCGCGCGGCGTTCAACGCGCGGACCAAGGCGATCATCGTGAATTCACCGAACAACCCCACCGGGCGCGTCTTCACCCGGGCGGAGCTCGAGCTCATCGCCGAGCTCTGCCGCGAGCACGACGCGATCGCCGTGACCGATGAGATCTACGAGCACATCCGCTACTCGGGCGAGCACATCCCGATGGCGACGCTCGACGGGATGGCCGACCGCACGGTGACGATCTCCGGCGCGTCGAAGACGTTCTCGGTCACCGGCTGGCGGGTCGGCTGGATCGTCGCGGCGCCGCACCTGACGAACGGCATCCGCAAGGTCCACGACTTCGTGACCGTCGGCGCGCCGGCACCACTGCAGGAGGCCGTCGCCGCCGGGCTGACGCTCGGCGCGCCGTACTACCGCGATCTCTCGGCACACTACCGCGAGCGCCGCGACACGCTGTTCGCGTCGCTCGACCGCGCCGGGTTCAAGCCGCGGCTGCCCGACGGCGCGTACTACATCCTCTGCGACATCTCCGGCTTCGACGCCGGCGACGACGTCACGTTCGCGCGGCGGCTCGTCGCGGACGTCGGCGTCGCGGCCGTGCCGGGCTCGTCCTTCTTCTCGCGGCCCGAGCTCGGGCGTGACCTGATCCGGTTCACGTTCTGCAAGACGGACGATCTGCTTCGCGAGGCGGGTGAACGGCTGCTGCGCGCGCGCGAGGTGCTCGGCGCGCACCGACCCTAGTTGAGGCGCTGGATCTCGTCGAACTCGTGCGCCCGGCGGGTGGCCAGGATCAGCGCGAAGCTGTCGGGTGACTGCACCACCGTCGCGGGCGTCGACGTCGTCGCCGCGAGACTGGACGCGGCGCGGTCCGCGTCGGTCTGGCGGCCGAGCGCGCGGAGCGCGAGCGGGTAGCTGTTGCGAACGGTGAAGACGCCGTTGACGGAGCCGAGGCTCATGCCACGGTCGAAGGCCATCACCGCCTCGGCGAACCACCCGTCCTGGTAGGCGGCCTCGCCGTACGTGAGCCACGCGGCGCTCGTGTTCTGCGCGTAGGCGTCCGCCTTCGCGCGCGCGTAGAACCGATCACGCATCGAGCTCTCGGCCCAGTCGGCGCCGACGATGCTCTGCACGCGGCTCGCGTCCTCCGGGCGGTAGAGGACCATCCAGCGGAAGCTGAACGGCTGCCAGTTCGCGTCGAACCAGTCGTAGCCGAGCGCGACGTTGTTCCCGAGCATCGGGTCGTTCACGTAGAAGACCGCCAGATCGTCGTCGTAGCCGCGGACCGTGCGCCAGTGCGCGATCCGCGAGATCGTCGGGTCCTGCATCCACTGGGTGACCATCGGCGCGAAGCCGTTCGCTACGAACCGCTTGATCAGCTCGACCGTGCCGTTCATCCGCGACACCGAGCGCAGGCCGTAGAGCTCGTTGACCCACGGATCGACCGGCCCCGGACCCATCCCGCGCCTGACATCGGGACCGCGAAGCGCGAGCCGCGCGACCTCCTGGTCCGCTTCGATGGAGAAGGTCGACAGGGCCATGACGACCGCCGCGGGACCGCAGTTGTTGAGCGATTGCCAGAGATGACGCATCGGTCCGACGTCGGCCCGTGCCGGCAGCGCGGTGCGCGCGTCGTCGGCTCGCGCGGTCTGCGGGATGCCCGCCAGCAGCGACGCCGCGAGGAGTGCGACCAGGACCGCCCGGAGGAGTCCCACCACCGAGAATGCTAATCCGCCGTGACTACCATGAGGACGTGGGACCGGAGACCGTCAGCCGCCACCCGTTCGCGGAACATCCGGCGTGGGCGCGCGCCTTCGGCGACGACCGGCTCGCGGCGCGGATGATCCTGCCGGTCGTCGTCTCGGGCGCGGTCGAGGACCGGGAGCGCGTCGAGGGCGCCGGCAAGCTGGAGCGCCTGTCGCTCACCGAGCTCGTGCGGGACGCGCGCGCCGCGGCCTCCGCGGGGTTCGCGGGGCTCCTCGTCTTCGGCGCCAGCGACCGCAAGGACGCGCGCGCGTTCATCGCGAGCGAACGCGACCACATCGTGACGCGCGCCATCCGTGCGGTGAAGGAAGCGGTGCCCGAGCTGGGCGTCGCCACCGACGTCTGCGTGTGCGCGTACACCGACCACGGTCAGTGCGTGCTGTTTCGCGAGGGTGCGGCCGATGTCGCCGGCACGCTCGAGCGGCTCGGCGAGATCGCCGTCGCGCACGCCGAAGCCGGTGCGGACCTCGTGATCCCGTCGGGCATGCTCGACGGCAGCGTCGCGGCGGTGCGCCGCGCGCTCGCCGGACCGCACGACGGCGTCGCGGTCGCCGCGATGGTCAAGCTGGAGAGCGCGCTCTACGCCATTCACCGGCTGCTCGTCGAGTCGACGCCGATCCGCGAGCGTGCGGTCCCGCTCATCGCGGCGGACGACGCGAGCGCGTCGCGGGCGCGCGCCCTGCGTGACGTCGCGGAGGGCGCCGACGCGGTCGTGGTCCAGCCCGGCGCGCCGGCGCTCGACATCGTCGCCGGGCTCGCGCCGCTGGTGAAGCGCCCGCTCATCTCGCTCCACACCGCCGACGAGCACGCGGCGTTCGTCGCGGCGGAGGAGGACCTCGACAGTGCCGCGGCCGAGCGCGAGACCCTCGCCGCCGCTCGCCGCGCGGGCGCGGACCTCATCATCAGCCACGGAGCATGGAACGCGGCCGAGTAAGGCCGCGTGCTAGCGTCGCTCACATGCGATACGAGCGCGTCACGCTGCCGAACGGCGTGCGCGTGCTGGTCAAGGACATGCCCGAAGCCCGATCCGCGTCGATCGCCGTCTACGTCGGCGTCGGCTCGCGCGCCGAGACCAAGGTGAACGCGGGCACGAGCCACTTCCTCGAGCACATGGTGTTCAAGGGCACCGCGAACCGGCCGAGCGCGTCGGAGATCAGCCAGCAGATCGAGGGCGTCGGCGGCACCGTCAACGCGTCCACGGACAAGGAGGCCACGGTCTTCTCGTCGTTCGTGCCGGCCCGCCACTACCTGCTCGCGCTCGATATCGTCGCCGACATGGTCCGGGCGCCACTCTTGCGCGAGGCGGACGTCGAGTCCGAGCGCAACGTCATCGTCGAAGAGATCCGGATGTACCGCGACCAGGCCCAGGACCGCGTGCACACGCTCATCGACGAGCTGCTCTATCCCAACCACCCGCTCGGCTGGGAGATCGCGGGCCGCCAGGAGGTCGTCTTGGGCCTCACCGCTCCGGGCCTGCGCGAGTTCATGGAGACGCACTACGCACCCGAGCGCATCGTCGTCGCGATCGCCGGACGCATCGACGAGGCCGAGGCGATCACCGCCGTGACGTCGCGGTTCGGCGACCTCCCGAAGCGCGCCCCGTTGACGGGCAAGCCGGCCCCGCGTCCGGGACGCACCCGGACGAAGACCCTCGGGAAGCGCGGTGAGCAGGCTCATGTCTGCATCGGCTGGCGCGGTGTCCCGCAGATGCACGCCGACAAGTTCGCGATCGACATCCTCAACGCGATCCTCGGCGAGGGGATGTCCAGCCGGCTGTTCCTGGAGCTTCGCGAGAAGCGCGCGCTCGCGTACGACGTGCACTCGTACATCTCCAACTACCAGGACGCCGGGCACCTCGTCATCTACGCCGGGGTCGCGCCGACGCGCGCGAAGGAGGCCGTCCAGGCCGCCCTCGCCGAGGTCGCGAGGCTCCGGGCCGAGCCGGTCGCCGAGGCCGAGCTGATGCGCGTCCGCGACTTCGTGAAGGGCCGCATCGAGCTGCGGCTCGAGCATTCGCGCGGCGTGTCGAGCTGGCTCGCCGGGCAGGAGCTGTTCCTCGATCGGATCCGCAGCGTGGAGGAGCTCGTCGCGATCATCGACGGCATCTCCGCCGCTGACATCCAGCGCGTCGCCCAGGAGTACCTGCGGCCGGAGCTCGCGTATCTTGCGGCGGTCGGGCCCCGCGCCACCGTCGCCGAGCTGGTCGCGCCCGAGCGCGAAGAACTACCGATGGAGAAGGCGTCGTGACCGAGAACATCCAGCGGACCCTCGTCATCCTCAAGCCGGACGCGGTCCAGCGCGCGATCGCGGGCGAGCTGCTCGCGCGATTCGAGCGGCGCGGGCTGCGCATCGCGGCGCTGCGACTCGCGAAGGTCGAGCGGAGCCTCGCCGAGCGGCACTACGCCGTGCACCAGGGCAAGTTCTTCTACGACGACCTGGTGACGACGATCAGCGCCTCGCCGGTCGTGGCGCTGGTGCTCGAGGGGCCGAACGCGATCGCGGTCGTGCGAGCGATGGTCGGGTCGACCCGGCCGCACGAGGCCGCGCCGGGCACGATCCGCGGCGACTACGCGCTCGTCGGCCTGCGGAACCTGGTGCACGCGAGCGACGCGCCCGAGACGGCCGCCACGGAGATCGAGCTCTGGTTCCCCGAGGGCGTCGTCGGCTACCGCCGCGACGTCGAGCGCTGGATGACCGACGAGGGCGCACCCGGCAACTGAGTCCCAGGCGTACGGCGGCTGTCCGCTTCGGATAACAAACCCTAGGACATCGACTAAATCCGGCTGTACTGACACCCGGTTGTCACCGCGGTACTGCGAATTGCGGATGGGCAGGCAGGCGGGCTGCGCGTATCAACAGCCGACATGCCGCCACTCGACCGATCGCTCACCCCGGAGGACTTCGAACGGGCGCTCACGGCCGGCGACATCGGCATCGCCCTACAGCCGCTCGTCAACCTGCGCACCGGTCACGTCATCCGCCTCGAGGCGCTCGCGCGCTGGCAGCACCCGCTGCGCGGCCAGATCGCCCCCGCGACGTTCGTCCCGCTGGCCGAGGAGTGCGGCGAGGCCACCGCCCTCGCCTTCCAGGTGCTGCGCCTGGCGGCGGAGCTGATCCCCGCCTTCCGCGAGCGCGTCCCCGCGCTCCGTATCGCGGTCAACGTCTCGATCCAGACGATGCAGGATCGCCACTTCCCCGAGCGGCTCGCGGCGTTCCTCATGGAGACGAACGCGCGCGGCAGCTGGTTCGAGATCGAGATCACCGAGAGCACCTTCATGCACGATCCGGACGCGACCCAGCGGACGGTCGAAGAGGTGCGCAAGCTCGGGTTCCTCGTGTCGATCGACGACTTCGGCACCGGCTATTCCTCGCTCGGCTATCTGGCGACGCTGCCGGTGAACGCGGTGAAGATCGATCGGCAATTCGTGATCCCGATGACGAGCGACCGCCGGCGCGAGGCGATCGTTCGCGCGACGATCGCGCTCGCGCATGACCTCGGCTTCGAGGCCGTCGCCGAAGGTGTCGAGGATCGGGAGACGTGGCACCTGCTGACCGCGCTCGGATGCGACGTCGCGCAGGGCTTCCACATCGCGCGGCCGATGCCGCCGTCCGAGGTCATGGCGTGGCTCGATGCGTGGGATCCGACGCAGGACATCGTCCGCAAGCCCGAGCACGTGCCGGCCCGGCTCCGAACGTATGGCCCGCCGAGCGCGCGCCGGGTCCTGGTCGCCGACGACGAGCCGGCGATCGTCGAGATGATCCGCGACATCCTCGAGGAATATGGCTTCCGCGTCGTGACCGCCGCGAACGGATCCGAAGCGCTGCGCCTCGTCGAAGAGGAGGAGCCCGAGGTCGTGCTGCTCGACATGAACATGCCCGTCCTCGACGGCGAGGGCTTCGTGAACGCCGTCCGCGAGCGTGGCCTGCGCGTGCCGATCGTGATCATGACCGCGGGCTCGAGCGCCAAGCGGTGGGCCGCGCAGCTCGGCGCCGACGCCTATCTGTCAAAGCCGTTCGAGCTCTCGAATCTGCTGGACGTGACGAATCGCTTCGCCGCGCGACGGAACTAGAGGGGTCGGAGCGCCTTCAGGAATTCGTCGGCGAACGCGGCGATCGGCCGGAGGAACGCGTCCGGGACGATGCCGCCGACGAGGAGCGCCAGGAAGATCAGGCCGCCGAGGGCGCCGGCCACGGGCCGAGGCTCGATCCGCCAGCCTTCGGGCGATCCGGCGAAGAGCCGGACCCCGGCGCGCAGCTGCGCGATGAGCAGGAGGATCGCGGCCGCGACGAGCGCCGCGCCGGCGAACCCCGACACGGCGTAGGCGATGAGGTCGACGAAGAAGTGCCCGGGGAACGTGATGAGCGGTGGCGCGCCGATCATCGCGATGCCACCGGCGATGAACGCGCCCGCCGCGAGCGGCGCGTGCGCGACGTTCGGACGCTCGCGCCCGGCGCGCCGCTCGATCGTGCCGGCGGCGAGGAGCTGCTGCGTCGCGCACGCGCCGGTGAGCAGCGCGATCGCGATCCCGCCGATGATCCCGGGGCCCGACAGCGTCGCGATGCCGACGAGCGACGCCCCGAGGTTCGAGATGACCGCGTACACGACGAGCCGGCGCAGATCGCTCGCGCCGGCCGCGAGGAGCGCTCCGCCGAGCGCCGAGGCCATGCCGATCCCGAGCAGGAGATCCTGCACCTTGCTCACCTGGACGATCGCCGGCAGGAGGCCGCTGCCGGCGAGGATCTCGGCGAACGCGATGAGCGTCAGCGGCACGAGCACGCCGAAGTAGAGCGCCAGCGCCGTCGCCGGGGCCTCGCCGGCCAGTAGTGCGGCGTGCGTGTGGAACGGGATCGCCGCGAGCAGCAGCGCGAACGACACGAAGAGCAGCACCGCGAGGAGCACGATCGTCTGGGCCGGCTGGTCCTTGGGCAGGCTCGCCGCGACCGCCAGCGCGCCGAGCCCCAACGAGCCGCCGAGGATGACGAAGGAGTAGTGGCGCACCGCGGCCTCGACGCTGCGGTTGCGGTGGACCTGGAACGTGAACGTGCCGACGGGCAGGACGAGCCCGATGACGACGAGCGCGAGGATGACGATCGGCGACGACACGACCAGCACCGCGAGCACGACCGCGCCGACCGCGAGGGCGGTGGGGAAGAAGTTGTAGGCGGGCTCGGCGACGACGACGTCGACCAGGAGCATCGCGATCGTGACGAGCAGGACGAGCCCCGCGAGGCGACCGAGCGCCGTCGTGCGCACGTCGAGGTCCACCAGACGCACGGCCGCGTCGGCGGGCGTGACGGCGAGCAGGACGAACGCAACGGTGACCGCGGCCAGGCTGAGCCACGCGACGTCCGAGATCCGCTTGCGCAGGCCGAACGCGGCGCATGCCGCGAGCGCGAGAAGCACCGCGGGCAGGGCGACGATCATGCGTCGCGCACGGCGCGCTCGTTCACGATGAGGAACGCGCCGGCGAGGGCGACCACGACCTCGAGCCACGCGAGCGCGAGGGCGCTCGCGAGCCTCGGCTCCGGCGCGAGGCGCGCGAGGACCTGGACACCGGTGACCATGACGAGCGCGGCGAGCGAGACCCGCACCGCGCTGCGGGCGGTGAGCATGATCGCGACGCCGCTCGAGAGCAGCCACGTGCCGGCGACCTCGACGATCACTCCCGAGCCGTCCTCGAACAGCGGCAGCTTCGTCGCCTCGCCGGAGATCGTGCGGAACGACGCGTACGCGAGCGGCGTCACGATCGCCGCGGTGAACGTGCCGAGCCAGAGGCGCCAGCCGGGGTCCTCGCCGTAGCTGTTGTCGCGCGCGGCGACGAAGAGGATGCCCGCCGCCGCGACTCCCGCCACGGCGGTGACCGCGACCTGCGCCGGCGTCGCCGCGGCCGAGGCGATCACGCTCGCGACCCCGGCCACCGCGACGAACGCGAGGGCGATGTGCCGCAGCCGGGTCGCGGCGTTCGCGATCAGGGTGGTCACCGCGATGAGGCCGAGGTAGACCATCGCTCAGCGCACCGACCAGACGAGCAGGGCGACGATGAGCATCGTCGCGAGCCACACGCCGGCGCGCTGCTCGAACAGGTTGAAGATCGTCGCCGAGCGTGACGCGATCAGATCGAGCGCGGCGAACGCCGCCTGGCCCGCGGGCACGGGATCGGCGATCGCGATGAGGCCGCCGAGCCGCTCCGCGAAGGGCGCGAGATCCGGGATGAACGGGCGCAGCGATCGCGCGACGACGGTCAGCAGCGTCGCCACGGCGAGCACGGCTGGGAAGCCGAACGGCGTGTCGGCGATCCCCGGCGCGAAGGACCGGCCGAACGCGCCGGTCACCCCCTGATAGAGCGGCACCGCGACGGCGAGACCGATGAGCGCGGTCGCGCCGAGGCTCGTCGCCGCGGCGAGTCCGTCGAGCGCGAGCGGGACCTCGCCCGCGTCGAGGCGCCTCGCGGCGTGCACGAGCACGAGGGCCGCGATCGCCAGGAGCCCGAGCAGGGCGAGGCCCTGCGCGCCAGGGTCACCCGCGGCGAGCGACCCCAGCCCGATCACGACGAGGCCCGTGATCGTGCCGGTCGCGCCGGCCATGACGACGACGTAGGCCGCGTACGGCGGCGTCCACACCGACTCGGCGAGCGCGGCGATCGCGTCGGCGACGAGGATGAACAGGCCGCCGGCGATGGCCGTCGGCGTGCCGATCGCGAGGGCGATCCAGAACGCTGCGAGCGTGACGTCGTAGCGGACGACGTCCCATTGCTCGGGGATCGCGAGCGACACGGCCGCGGCGTACAGCACGCTCAGCAGTGCCGCGAGCAGGATCAGGTGGGCCCAGTGCAGCGCGGGATACACGGCGAGCACGAGGACGGCGACCGTTCCGAGGACCGCCGCGCGGATCGGGATCGCGCGCGCGCGCCGGGCGGCCGACGCGATCATCACGAGAACGACGAGC
This sequence comes from Candidatus Limnocylindria bacterium, assembly GCA_036394215.1. Lineage (GTDB taxonomy): Bacteria > Chloroflexota > Limnocylindria > P2-11E > P2-11E > UBA4735. Next base: position 188 of record DASWFN010000016.1, on the reverse strand, counting down.
GCGGCGAGCACCCGCCATTCGCCCGGCAGGCCGGGCAGCCCGATCGCGGTGAGGTCGCCGCGGGTCGAGCCGAGCAGACGCAGCAGGAGCAGCGACGCGCCGACGCCCGCGGGCATCGTCACCACGCCGCGAAGGCGCTCGAGCTCGGGTCCGCGGAGCTGCGCGCGGAACCGCCACGGGATGAATGG
>DASWFN010000015.1:0-8456 GCA_036394215.1 Candidatus Limnocylindria bacterium | reverse complement strand
GCTCCGAGATCGCCCTGCGCACCGAGACCGTCGCCGGCTACGTCCGGGTGACCATCCACAACGACGGGCCGACCATCCCGCCTGACGAGATGGCCCGGCTGTTCCAGCGGTTCTTCCGCTCCCGGACCGTCCGCGGCGAGGCCGGCGGCCTCGGCCTCGGGCTCACCATCTGCCGCGCCATCGTCCAGGCCCAGGGGGGCGAGATCGGCATCGACAGCGGGGACGGGCGGGGGACGTCGGTACACTTCACGCTCCCGAAGGCGCGCGAGCTCGCGCAGGAGGCTGGATCGGCGTGAAATTGCTGGTCGTCGACGACGACCGCGACCTCGTGGAGCTGCTCGACTACGCGCTCCGCCGGGAGGGCTACGAGGTCGTGCGGGCCTACGACGGCGAGGCCGCGCTCGAGACGCTGAACCGCGAGCGACCCGATCTGGTCGTCCTCGACATCAACCTGCCGAAGCTCGCGGGCTTCGTCGTCCTCGAGCGCATCCGCCACGTCGACGAGCACGTCGCGGTGCTCCTGCTCTCGGCGCGACAGGACGAATCCGACATCCTGCGGGGACTGCAGCTCGGTGCCGACGATTACATCACCAAGCCGTTCCGCCCGAAGGAGCTCGTCGCGCGCGTGAAGGCGATCCTCCGCCGCTCGGTCCACACGCGCGGCCGGCCCGCGCCCGCGGTGTACCGGACCGGCGACATCGTGCTCGACGAGGCGACCCACGAGGTGCGGACCGGCGAGGTGCCGGTGCATCTCTCGCCGACGGAGTTCAAGCTCCTCCGGCATTTCATGGCGAACCCCGGCCGCGTCCTCACCCAGGAGGAGATCCTCGAGGGCGTCTGGGGCTACGACGCCGACGTCGGCGGGGACCTCGTGAAGCTCAACGTCAGCCGCCTCCGACGGAAGCTCGGCGCGGATGGACGCACACGCGACGTCATCCAGACCGTGCCGGGCGTGGGCTACCTGTTCAAGGGCGCCGAGGGCGGCGTGCAGCGCGAGGAGGCCCGGCCGCACTCGTAGGTCAGCGAGCCGGCGTCTCCCGATCGCGCAGGTACAGGAAGCGCTCGATCCCCATCCGCCGGTAGACCGCCCGCTCCCACGATGGGAACGCGAGCCTCGCCGACGAGATGTCCAGCACTTCACCCAGCCCGAGCGGATACTCGCGGCCGCGCCAGCGGATCGACGCCTCGCCCGCGACCGCGTTCCGCAGCCAGTCGGTCCGCATCCCGAAGGCCAGCCCGATGGTGAATCCGTCGCGGACCCGCCGCGCGGTGATCGGCGTCGTGTAGCTCTTGCCCGACGTGCGGCCGCGATGGCGCAGCAGCGCCCACATCGGTGTGAAGCGCCCGCCCGCGACGCGCGCGACGTAGCGGTTGAGGTGGGGCGTGAAGAGCCCGAAGACGCGGCCCGCGGCCGGCACCGGCGGCTTGCTGGACGACGCTGCGGCTAGTGTTCTGGCCATTGATGGATCTCCCTCTGCACCGGGTGGACCGCTGCATGTACCATTCAATCATCTGATTGATGGAAAGGCAAGAGCAGCTCGTGGAGGCGGCCTACCGCCTGCTCGCCGAGCGCGGGTTCGAAGGCCTGCGCACGCGCGACATCGCGGCGAAGGTCGGCCTCAACATCGCAACGCTGCACTACTACTTCCCGACGAAGGAGAAGCTCATCCGCGGGGTCGTCGGCTATGCGATGGGCCGCTTTCGGACCACGCTGCTTCCGACCGCGTCACCGGGCGAGCAGCTGCGCGCGCACTTCGCCGGGATCCGCCGCCTCGCGAAGGAGGAGCCCGAGCTCTTCGCCGTCATGGGCGAGCTCGCGGTGCGCGGCCGGCGGGACAAGGCCATCGCCGCGATCGTGCGCGAGACCGACACGGTCTGGCAGAGCACGCTCGCCGCGCTCCTGCGCCGCGCGGCGAAGGACGGCGCCATCGAGACCGCGACGGATGCGAATGACCTCGCCGGGCTCATCGTGTCGACGTTGAAGGGGCTGTTCCTCCTGCCGCCGGACGCGCGCGAGCCGAAGGACGTGGATCGCCGGCTGCGGACCCTCGAGCGGCTGCTCGGGTAGCTATGCGCCGAGATCGGTGAGACGGCGGCGGGTCGCCTCGAGGTCCGCGGCGTTGCTGTACACGGGGTAGACCGCGAAGCCCGACGCCTTGGAGATCGCATCGACCGCGGCGTTGTTCGGGCTCGGCAGCGCGATCGTCAGGACCTGGCCGTCCTTGCCGACCACGACCGCGTTCCACTCGGCGGCGAGCGCGTGCGGCAGATGCTGCTGCAGCGCCGGAGTCGCCAGGCGGGCCGGCTCCGCGAGATACGGCGCCGGCGGCGGGGTCGCGGCGTGGTGATGGATCGCCCCGCGCGGGCCCTCGGCGAAGCTGTGCTCCCAGACCCGGACGCCGCCGCCGGCCTCCTTGGCCTTGTACATCGCGGTGTCCGCGAACTCGATGAGCCCGGCGGTGTCGGCCGACGGCCGCGGGAACGTGGCGATGCCGATGGACAGGCCGATGGTCATCCCCGCCGCGGCGAGCTCGGGCGGCAGCGGCTGGGCGGCGGTCTTCTCGAGCACCCGGCGCGCGACCCGTGACGCGACCTCGCTGTCGGCCTCCGGAAGGATGATCGCGAATTCGTCCCCGCCGTAGCGGGTCGGCACGTCGTAGAGCCGCACGGCCTGCTGGATGCCGTTCGCGACCGCGCGCAGGACGTTGTCGCCGGTGCGGTGCCCGAACCGGTCGTTGATCGTCTTGAACTTGTCGACGTCGATCATCAGGAGCCCGAGGAGGTGCTCCGCCCGGAGGGCGCGGTTGACCTCGGCCTCGAGCCGGCGGTCGAAGTGGCGACGGTTGAACAGCCACGTGAGGGGATCGGTGTCCGCGAGCCGCTGCATCGCCTCGCCCTGCTCGCGCTGGAGGAGGCACGCGCCGATGTGCGCGGCCAGGAGCTCGAGCGTCACGAGATCGTCGTCGCCGAACGACAGTCCGCCGATCGGGTCGGCCACGTTGAGCACACCGCGCGACTCGTCGTCGACGAGGATCGGCACCGAGAGGAAGGACGTCGTGCGGTAGCGGCCCGGCTCGGGCTCGGGACGCCCAGACGCGGCGTCGGTCGTGCGCACGAGGAGCGATCGCTTCGATGCGGCGACGGTCCCGACGACGCCCTCGCCGGCATGGACGCGCACGTGCTTGCGAACGTCCTCGGCGATGCCCACGGCCTTCGCCATGACGAAGTCGCTCGAGGCGTCCTCACGGAGCATGAGCGACGCCCGCTCACCGCGGACGAGCTCCGTCGCCACCCTGAAGATCGAATCCAAGAGGTCCTGGGCGAGGCCAGCCGAGCCCAGGGACCCTACGCCGTCCAAACAGCTTCCCCCATCGCGCTCCGCGTGAGTGTCCGGTGACCGCCCGACCGTGGCCATGAACGTTCGGTATCGGTTCAGCGGCCAAGGCTAGGCGCCTGCCCGTATCTGGCGACGGGTCGCGGAAACAGGCCGAAATGCCGAAGACGGCGTCGCGCGGTATCAGTCTGCGGCGATGGCCCCTTCGAACACAGTTGCGTCCTCGTTCAACAACCACTCGGGGTCGTCCGAGAGCTTCACGGCGTTCAGGACGATCCGGGCGTCGCAGGGGACGAGCGTGGGACCGGCCTCGCGGTACGCGACGACCCGTCCGTGGTCGAGCCGGCAGCGCACGAGCTCGCCCGATGCCAGTCGGAACGTCCCCAGGTCCCCCATCTTTTGCGGAGATTCAGCAGCCCGCGTGCCAAGCGAGCGACGTCTCTATCGGTCCCGTCGCCGTCGAGCGAGGACTTGCCGCATCCGGCGGCGGTGCCTAGTCGTATCGCCCTCAGATTCGCCAGGAGGGATCCATGACCGCGATCGTCCATCGCGCGACCGCGCTCGCCGCGATCCTCGCGCTCACCGCGGCGTGCGGCTCCGCAGCCGCACCCGCGACCCCAGCGCCGCCGGCGGCGGCAGGCGTGGCCATCGACATCCAGGGCTTCAAGTTCCCGGCGACGCTCGAGGTCGCGAAGGGCGCGAAGGTCACCTGGACGAACAAGGACAACACCAGGCACACGGTCACGTCGGGGACGCGCCCGAACAAGGACGGCACGTTCGACGGCCAGGTCGATCCGGCCGGCGCGTTCAGCTTCACGTTCACCGACGCGGGGACGTTCAATTACTTCTGCTCCGTGCACAGCTCGATGAACGCCACCATCACGGTGAAGTAGCCGGGTCACTGCCAGTCGTGTGACGCGAGCTTCACGAACAGCGTGAGCTCTTCGAGGCGGCGCGCCAGCACCGAGACGACCCCGTCGACGTGCTGGAGCGCTCCCTCGACCACGACCGCCCCACCGAGATCGACGACCGGCTTGTACTTCGCGTACGTCGCCGGCCGGATGATGATGTTCACCAGGCCGTACTCATCCTCGAGCGAGAGGAACACGTGGCCCTTCGCGGTCTCGGGATGCTGCTTCACGACCATCGCCCCGGCCACCGTGACCGAGGCGCCATGCGTCCCGCGCGTGATGTCCTCCGACGAGCGGACGCCGCGCTCCGCCAGCCGCTCGCGGTAGAACCGCATGACCTGCGGCCCCGTCGGGATCCCCGTGATCCGGTAGTCGAGTGCCGTGCGCTCCTGCTCGCTGAGCAGCGGAAGGGCCGGGGCCTCCGTCGTGGGGAACGCGAGCACCGGCCGCGAATAGGACGGCGAAGCCCGGTGCGCATCTCGCGCCCGCCAGAGCAGCTCCCGGCGGCTCTCGCCCAGCGCGTCGAACGCGCCGACGAGCGCGAGGTTGCGCAACGCCTGCTCCTTTAATCCCACGCGTTTCGCGAAATCATCAAAGGACAGGAACGGACCGCGCTCACGCTCCCGAACGATGGCGTCCGCCTCCGCCTGCCCGAGCCCCTTCACCTCAACGAATCCGAGCCGGACGTCATGCACCCGGCACGCCCGGTGGCGCGCGATGGTGTGCGAGCGATCGACGACGATCTCATCCCTGGAGGAGGAAGAGGAGTCACGCGCGCCGTGATGGGGGGCGGGGGTGTCTCCTGGGCGCAGCGGCGGTCCGGAGGGATCTGCCGTCATCTCGGACGCACGCGACCGCCCAAGCCAAGGAGACACCCCCGCCCCCGACGCACGGGTGCTGGTCTCCACGATGACTTTTGCCTGAGAGCGATTGACGTCGACCGGCAGCACGCCGATCCCGTGGCGCTTCGCGTCGCCCGCGATGACGGCCGGCGAGTAGAAGCCCATGGGCTGGTTGTTGAACAGCCCGACGTAGAACTCGGCCGGGTAATAGAGCTTGAGGTGCGCGGTGTGATACGCGGTGAGCGCGAACGCCGCCGCGTGGCTCTTGCAGAACCCGAACTCGGCGAACGCGGCGATCTGGCTGAAGATCAGGTTCGCGGTCGCGTCGTCGACCCCGTGGGCCAGCGCGCCGCGGACGAATGGCGCGCGCAGCGTCTCCATGTCCTCGCTTGAGCGAGCCCGGCTCATCGCCCGGCGGAGCTTGTCGGCCTCGGTCGCGGTGAAGCCGGCGATGGCCATCGCCACGCGGAGGATCTGCTCCTGGAAGAGGATCACCCCGAGCGTCTCCTTGAGGATCGGCTCGAGCAGCGGATGCGGGTAGGTCACCGGCTCGCGGCCCTGCCGGCGATGGATGTACGGGTTCACCATGTTCCCCTGCAGCGGGCCGGGCCGGATGATCGCGACCTCGACGACGATGTCCGCGAAATTCCTCGGCAGCACGCGCGGCAGGGCCTGCGCCTGGGCCCGGCTCTCCACCTGGAAGATGCCGATCGTGTCGACCTCGCAGATGAGGTCGTACACCGCCGGGTCGTCGAGCGCGATCGTGCCGAGGTCGAGCCGCACACCGTGGAGCTCGTCGATCATCGCGACGGCGTCCTTGATGAGCGAGAGGGTCCGCAGCCCGAGCAGATCCATCTTGATGAGCCCGAGATCCTCGACGTCCCGCTTGTCGAACTGCACGACGTTGCGGCCGGGCATCGTCGCGCGCTCGATGGGCACCGTGTCCACGAGCGGCAGCGCGGTGATGAGCATCCCGCCGTTGTGGATCGAGAGATGGCGCGGGAAGTCCGCGATCTCCGCGACGACGCGGCGGAACAGGGGCCAGCGCGCCCGCTCCTGCTCGGTCAGGAGATCGGCGAACGCCTGGACCGGCGGTGCCTCGACCTCGGGCTCGCCGATGAATGGCACACCCTCGGGGCCGCGTGAGGCGAATCTGGGCGCATCGATCGACCTCGCCATCCGGTCGACGATCTCGGAGCGATAGCCGAGCGCCTTCGCGACCTCACGCGACGACGAGCGCGAGCGGTACGTGACGACATTGCAGACCATCGCCGCGTACCGCTCGCCGTACTTCCGGTAGACGTACTGGATGACGTCCTCGCGGTCGTTCGTCGCGATGTCGAGGTCGATGTCCGGCATCGTGTGCGAGTCCTCGGTGAGGAAGCGCTCGAACAGGAGGTCGTGCGCGATCGGGTCGACCTTCGTGATGTCGAGGACGTACGCGACGATCGAGTCCGCGGCCGAGCCGCGGCCCTGCGCGGGGATCCGGCGCTCGTTGCAGAACCGGACGATGTCCCAGTTGATGAGGAAGAACTCCGCGAGCCCGCAGCGGTGGATCACGTCGAGCTCGTGGGCGAGCTGCTTGGACACGGCCGGCGTCATCCCGCCGTACTTCGCGCGCGCGCCGTCCTGGCAGAGCGTGTAGAGGAACGAGAACGCGGTGTGCCCGTCGGGCACGGTGAACCCCGGCAGGCGCTGGTAGCCGAACCCGAGATCGAGGACGCAGCGGTCGGCGATCGCGCGCGCGTTCGCGAACGCCGCGGCATGGTGGCCGAGCCGCTCGCGGAGCGCCGCCTCGCCCTTGAGCCAGCGCTCACCGTTCGCCGCGAGCCGCTTCCCCGCCGCATCGACCGTCGTCCCGAGGTCGATGCAGCGCAGCACGTCGTACAGCTCGCGCGCGCCGGGCCGGGCGTAGCGCACGTCGTTCGTGACGACGGTCGGGATGTCGAGGCCGGCCGCGATCTCGGCCCGCGCGTCGCAGCGATCGATGTCCGCGGGGCCCCAGCGATCGACGAGCTCCGCGTAGAGCCGGTCAGCGAACGGCTCGCGCAGGCGCTCGAGGGTCCGGGCGTCGTCGCTCTCCGACAGCGCGACGAGCCCCGCGGCGTGCTCCGCGACGAGCGCGAACGTGGCCCGCGGCTTGGTCTTCTCGCCGGCGAGCTGGGCCGCCGACACGAGCCGGCAGAGGCTCGTCCAGCCGGTGCGGTCCATGGCGAGGACGGTCACCGGATCGCCGTCGACCAGGCGCAGCTCCGTGCCAAAGATCGGCTTCACCCCGCGCGCGCGGGCCGCGTTCCAGAACCGCACCGCGCCGTACAGGCCGTTCGTGTCGGTGAGCGCGAGCGCGTCCTGGCCCTGCTCGACCGCCGCGTCGAGCAGGTCGTCGATGCTCGATGCGCCGTCCAGGAACGAGTAGTGGCTGTGGGTACGAAGGTGAACGAAGCTCATGCAACTGGCGGGTGCGCTCGACGCTTTGACGATCTCATGAGGTAGGCATCGATGGCGTCGCGGATCACCGCAGAGCGCGAGCGACGCTGGCGCGTCGCGATGATGTCGAGCGCGCGCCGCTGACGGTCTGTGAGCCGCACATCGAGCGGAAACACGGTCCTCAATCCATGACTCGCTGAAGGAACCATTCACCCCGGCGGCGGTCGCCGTAGATGTCGCAGAGCAGACCGTCGGCGGTGCGGAGCGTCAGGTACTCGCGCACGATGCCGTCGGCCCACCACTCGCCATCCACGCGCCAGCGCCGGACCACCTCCACGACGACGAACCGGCGATGGCCGACGCGCAGCGCGCCGGGCTCACCTTCGTGCCACTCCATGTGCGCGGGCAGCGGATCGGCGAAAAGGCGGCTCACCGCACCACTTCCTCCCACTCGACGGCGCGCTCGGGCAGGCGCGCGTCCGCATCGACGACCCGCGGCTGCAGGACGGTCGTGGGACCGAGCTTCGTGCGGAGGAATTGCGCGATGGCGATGGCCTCCTCGGCGTGCGCGCCATCGGGGGCGAACAGGCCGATCTGGCGGCCGCTCGCGGGCTCGATCGCGGTGATCTCGAGCGCGGCGGAGGTCACGAGGCCGAGGGTCGGGATCTCCTCGAGCCCCCAGCGCAGCGAGCGGACGATCGCCGCGGATGCGCCGGACGGTGGCAGCAGCGAGCGCTCGAGCCGCAGCGGCAGGAGCTCCTCGCGCTCGAGGACGAGCCGCACCCGCAGCGCCGCGAGCCCGTCGTGCCGGAGCGCCTCGGCGAGCTCGTCCGACGCGCCGCGCAGCGCGAAGATGAGCCGCTCGCGCGAATCGACGGGCTCGTCCCACATCCGCTTCGTGCGGATCCGCCGGCGCGGGGCGACGCCGCGCACGTCCTCCAC
>DASWFN010000014.1:0-4533 GCA_036394215.1 Candidatus Limnocylindria bacterium | reverse complement strand
TCTCGAGGACGTGGTCGCGGTCGAACGCCTTGAGCTCGTCGAGGGTCTTGCCGCGCACCTCGTCGGTGAGGATCGACGCCGAGGCCTGTGAGATCGCGCAGCCCTTGCCGCTGAACGCCACGTCCTCGACCGTCTGGTCCGCACCGATCTTCAGGAACATCGTGATCTCGTCCCCGCAGAGCGGGTTCGTGTCGTGGTAGCGGTGCGTCGCGTCGGCGAGCTCGCCGAAGTTGTGCGGGTTCTTGTAGTGGTCGAGGATGAACTCGCGGTAGAAGTCGTCCATCTAGACCTTGAACACCTGCTTCGCTTTCTCGATCGAGGCGACCAGCGCGTCGCACTCGGCGAACGTGTTGTAGAGGTAGAAGCTCGCGCGCGTGGTCGCGGGCGTGCCCAGACGCGTCATGAGCGGCTGGTTGCAGTGGTGGCCGGCGCGCACGCAGATCGCCTCGCTGTCCATGATCTGCGCGACGTCGTGCGGGTGGATCCCCGCGATGTCGAACGAGATCACGCCGACCCGATCGTCGACGCCCTTCGGCCCGAAGACGGTGACCCCGGGGATCGCGAGCAGCTTCGGCAGCGTGTATGCGACGAGCGCGCGCTCGTGCTCGTGGATCTTCTCGAGCCCGACCGCCTGGAGGTAGTCGACCGCCGCGCCGAGCCCGATCGCGTCCACGTACGCGGAGGTCCCCGCCTCGAACTTCCAGGGCAGGTCGTTCCAGGTCGTCAGGTCGACCGCGACGCGCGAGATCATGTCGCCGCCGTAGAGGAACGGCCGCATCTTCTCGAGGATCGCGGCCCGGCCCCACACGACGCCGGAGCCCGGAGGGGCCAGCATCTTGTGCCCGCTGAACGCGAGGAAGTCGGCCTCCAGATCGCGGACGTCCACTTTCGAGTGCGGCACGGACTGCGCGCCGTCGAGGACCGTCACGGCACCGGCCGCGTGGGCCTCGGCGATGAGCTCCTTCGCCGGGGTCACCGTCCCGAGGCCGTTGCTCGTCTGGGTGATCGTCACGAGCTTGGGCTTCCGGGCCATCGCGGCCGTGAACTGGTCCCGGCGCAAGCGCCCTTCGTCGTCGATGTCGACGACGACGACCGTGGCTCCGACCTGCTGGGCCAGCTGCTGCCACGGCACGAAGTTCGAGTGGTGCTCGAGGACCGTGGTCACGATGACGTCGCCGGACGTGATGTGCTCGCGGCCCCAGCTGTACGCGATGAGGTTCAGGCCTTCGGTTGCGTTGCGGCAGAAGATGACCTCGCGCGTCTGCGGCGCGTTGATGAGCCTGGCGACCTTCTCGCGGGCGCCCTCGAAGAGCGCGGTCGTGCGCTCGCTGAACTCGTAGACGCCGCGGTGGATGTTCGCGTTGTGCTCCTCGTACACCGAGGACATCGCGTCGATCACCTGGCGCGGCTTCTGGCTCGTCGCCGCGTTGTCGAGGTAGACGAGCTGCTTGCCGTGGACGGTGCGCGACAGGATCGGGAAGTCGGCGCGAACGCGTTCGACGTCCAGCGGCGTCGCGGTCCCGGCGCGCGGTGCGGTGACGGCCACTAGCTGGTCCCCGCCCCAGCGGGCTCCTTGTAGAGCTCCTCGCGCACGAACTCGTAGCCCTTCTGCTCGAGCTCGGCGGCGAGCTCGCGGCCACCGGTGCGGACGATCCGGCCGTCGACGAGCACGTGCACGAAGTCCGGCTGCACGTAGCGAAGGATGCGCTCGTAGTGCGTGATGACCAGGATGCCGATGTCCGGCCCGCCCAGCGACTCGATGCCGGTCGCGATGGTGCGGAGCGCGTCGATGTCCAAGCCGGAGTCGGTCTCGTCGAGGATCGCGAAGGTCGGCTGGAACATGTGCATCTGGAGCGTCTCGAGGCGCTTCTTCTCGCCGCCGGAGAAGCCGTCGTTCACCGCGCGCTTGAGGAAGTCATCGGGGACCTCGAGCTGCTTCATCTTCTCGGTGAGGAGCTTCCGGAACTGGGGGATCGGCATGTCGTTCTTCTTCTCGACGCCGGGGGTCGACCGCCGAGCGTTGATGGCCGTGCGGAGGAAGTTGGCGACCGACACGCCCGGGATCGCCGACGGGTACTGGAACGCGAGGAAGAGGCCCTTGCGCGCGCGCTCGTCGACCGGGAGCGACAGGATGTCGACGCCGTCGAGCAGCACCGATCCGTGGGTCACCTTGTACCGCGGGTGCCCCATGATCGCGAGGGAGAGCGTGCTCTTGCCCGAGCCGTTCGGGCCCATGATCGCGTGCACCTCGCCACTGCGGACGACGAGGTCGATCCCCTTGAGGATCTCCTTGTCCTCCACCGAGACGTGGAGCTCTTTGATCTCGAGCGTCGACACGATGCTTCTCCCCCTGCTCGCGCCTACGGCGCGACGGTCACGTTCTGTTGCTGCGTTTGGCGGGCCAGCTCGGCGAGCGTCATGCCGTCGAGCGCGGTCGCGATGGTCGATTGGAGCTTCAGCCAGACGAGCCGCGTGCCGCAGCCCTGCTCGCGGACGCAATTGAGGACCGGGTCGCGTTCCGCGGTACAGACCTGCGGCTCGATCGGTCCCTCGAGCGCCCGCACCACGTCACCCGCGGTGATGCCCGCGGGTTCGCGCGCGAGCGTGTAGCCGCCGCCCGCGCCGCGCTTGCCGGTCACGAGGCCGGCCTTGCGGAGCACCGCGACCAGCTGCTCGAGGTACGCCTCGGGAAGCTGCTCGCGCTCGGCGACGGCGTGGAGCGACACGCTGCCGTTGCCGTAGTGCCGCGCGAGATCGACCATGAGCCGCATCCCGTACTCGCCTCGCGTCGAGACGTGGAACGCGGCAGGGGTCATCTGATTTCCGAGCACTACAGTCGGAATTCTACCGCCCCCTGGGCCACGGGGCTAGTGCCGGCGTTGGCCTAGACAGCGACCGGGTCGCCCTCGGACACGTACGCGAGCCTCACGCCGAGCCCGTCACCGAGCTTGGCGAGCGTGTCTTCGGTCGGGTTTCCCAATCCGCGCTCGATGCGGCTGATCTCGCTTTGGTCGATGCCGGTCTTCGTCTCGAGCTCCTCCTGAGTGATCCCCTGACGCGCCCGAAGCATCGCGATCTGACCACCAAGGAAGTAGCGATGCTGCAGGCGCTCGAGCTGCGCGATCGCCTGCGGTCCTTCAGCTCTGGCCTCGGCTACGAGGTCGTTCATGAAGGCGGCGAACGTGGTCTTCTTCATCCGCGCCATTATGTGACATAGCCCATATTTGTCAATCCGGCCCGGATCGGGACCGGTATTCAGCCAGACGCCTGCGTGCCAGCCCGATTTCCTTGCCTTCACGGCGGTGGTCCGGCGCAGCCGCTTTGTCATACCCAGCGAGAAGCAAGATCAACCGATCGCCATGGGCATGGCAGAACACCCGGAGCAGGATCGCGCCCTGGTCCGGCTCGTCATCCGGTGTGTCGTCGGTGTGCTTGGCGATGATCTCGTCGGAATCGTGACGCAGCCGGAACTCGAAGAGTCCGCCGCCAAGATGCTTGCCGTATTCCGTGCGACAGACCTCGATGCCGTACCGCTGCAGGACCTCGTTCAACGCGGTGCCGATCGCTCGACGCTGATGTAGAACTCAAGCTCGAACCCGGCCGCCGGTCGATTCATCGTGTCGTTTCGGCTCGCATGTGATGAGTCTGCCGTGGGACCTTGCGCTGAACCTCGCGATCAGGCGAACGCCACCGATCACCCGTAGGCTCTCGACGGTGCTTCGATTCACCCACGCCGCGATCGGGTCGACCAACCCCGCGAAGGTCGCCGCCGTCACCGAGGCGCTCGCGAAGCTCGCGCCGGGCTGCGCGGTCGTGCCGCTCGACGTCGCGTCCGGCGTCGGACACCAGCCGTTCGGCGACACCGCGACCCGGGCCGGTGCGCTCGAGCGCGCTCGGAAGGCGCTCGCGGGCAGCGGTGCCGACATCGCCTTCGGCCTCGAGGGCGGCATCGAGCTCGATGGCGAGCGGGTCTGGCTCCTGTCGTGGGTCGCCGCGATCGATCCGGCGGGGCGCGAGGGCTACGCGAGCGGGCTGCGGATGCTGCTTCCGCCGTCGCTCGGCGCGGGACTGCGCGCGGGCGCGGAGCTCGGCACGCTGGTCGACGAGCTCTTCGGCGTGAAGGACAGCAAGAGCGCGAGCGGCGCGATCGGGCTGCTCACCGCCGGTGCGGTCTCACGCACGGACGCGTTTGCGGATCTGGTCGCCATGAGCCTGGCCCGTTGGATCCATCCCGACCACTATCGGTAGGACCGGCTCCGCGGGCTTGTCGTCGGCGGCTGCGCCTTCTTCGGAACGGAAGGCGCGGGTGTACAGGCGCCAGTAGAGCGCCTCTCGCGACATGAGCTCGACGTGCGTGCCGTCCTCGACGATCCGTCCGCGCTCGAGCACGAGGATCCGGTCCGCGCGCTCGACGGTCGTGAGCCGGTGCGCGATGACGATGGTCGTGCGCCCGAGCATGAGCCGCGCGAGCGCCTCCTGGACCAGGTACTCGCTCTCGTTGTCCAGCGACGAGGTCGCCTCGTCGAGCAGGAG
>DASWFN010000013.1:0-2270 GCA_036394215.1 Candidatus Limnocylindria bacterium | reverse complement strand
GCGTCCTCGGCGGCCTTGCGCGCGTCGTCCGACTTCTTCAGCGCGTCATCGCCGGCCTTCTGGGCGTCCTCGCCGGCCTTCTTGGCATCCTCACCCTTCTTGATCTCATCGACGGCCTTCTTCACGTCGTCGGCCTTCGGTGCCACCGGCAGCGGCGGGATCCGAAGACCCGGGTCGAAGCCGCTCGTCGGGACCTGCGGAGCGTCCTTGCTCGAGTCGCTCGATCCACCCGTCGGGTTGCTCGTGGCGCCCTTGCCCGAGGTCGAATTGGTGTTGCCACTGGTCGTCGTCGTGTTGCCGCCGGTGGTGGTCGTCCCCTTGCTGCCGGTGGCCTGATCGTCCTTGCTCTTGTCGGACTTGTCGCCGTCGTCGGCCTTCTTCGGTGCTTCGGTCGGCGTCGGCGGGACCGCGCCGATCTTCGGCGCGATCTGCTCGAGCTTCTTGAGCTCCTCGCCCGTCTTGACCTCGATCGTCGGGCTCTCGCCGGTGGTGCTCTTCTTCAGGTCGAGACCGCTCACCGCGGGCGCCGAGGCCGTCGTCTTGACGGTGTCCTTCACCTCGACCGCGGCCTTGCCCTTCTCCTCGACCTTCGTGGACACCTCGACCTCGCGGTCGGGGGTGCTCGCGCTCGCGAAGTGGGTCGACAGCGTTCCATCAGGCACGTTCGGCATCGTGATGACGAGCTTCCCGTCCACGACCTTCACCTGCGCGCCGGGTGTCTGCACGATGACCTTGCCGTCCTTCACGCCGTTCGCGCGACCGAACGAGTCGAGCACGAGCGCGTTCGGATCGGCGACCGTCACGGTGACCTTGCGCTCGGGCTCCGGCGCCGGCTTCGGCGGCTCGGGAGCCTCACCCTTCTTCGTCGTCGTCGTCAGGCCGGGGGTCACATCGACCGTCGTCGTCGCGTTCGCGTCGCTCGTCGCGACGCGGCCCTCAGTGGTCGTCACGGTCGTCGCGAGGTCCTCGGCGACGCCGACCTGGAACGCGGTGCCGCGGACCGATGCGGTCGACGACGTCGTGTGCACTTCGTACTTGGAGCCGCCCTGCACCAGGTGGGTGACGACGTGCCACGTGGTGCCGAGGTCCTGCTTCATGACGATGACGGTGCTGCCGTCGGGGTTCCCGTGGGCGGTGTCGATCGTGAGCTCGGAGCTCGGCTCGATCTCGACCGTGGAGCCCTCGAAGTACGTCAGGACGGCGCGCGCGTCGGCGCCGGTGCGCACGGTGTCGCCGGGACCGAGGACCGTGCCGTCGTCGGCGGGGGCGAACTCGCCGGTACCGTGGCGGACGGAGACGGCGCCGGAGATGACCGTCAGGGTCGTGGAGGCGCCCAGGGCGACGCGCTGGTTCTTCGGCGCGAGCACGCCGGTCGCCCCGAGGACGATGGCGAGCACGAACGCGAGCCCCACCGCGCCGACACCGACCCGCATGCGCTGGCTCTTCACTGACACCCCTGCATCTTGACTCGCCACGATCGCCCGAACCGGCCGTCCAGCGGGCACCCAAGCATCCGCCGGACAAGCGGCATAACGCGACTATGGGCAATTCGTCTTGGGATGGATGGATGTCGCCGTATCGAACAGGTCGCAGACTGCCCCACTGTCAGGAAGACGACGCTATTCGCGTGGCGGCGAATACTCCGAGACCGTGACGAGGAATGGGCGGGTCCGTCCAGGCTGCACCGTCAGAGGCTCGGCGAGGCCGGCCTTGGCGAATACCGGGACCCGCAGCCCGTGGAGCCGGTCGGTCCGGCGCTCCCAGTGGGTGCCGCAGACCGGACACTCGAACGGTCCGTCGGGCATCCGCTCGCCATGACGCAGCAGGATCTTCGCGCAGCAGCGCTCGACGTTCGGCTCGTGGCCGTCCTTCGCGGCGAGGTACGGGAACGCCGCGCCGGGCCCGGTGCGCTCGCGACGCACGAACGCGCGGCCGTCCGCGCGCGTGTACATGTCCGGGCCGGTCTTCGTCCAGGCCGTCCCGTCCTCGGGGCAGCTGAACGCCGCGCCTTCCCGGTAGAAGCCACCCCACTCGATGATCCAGTCCTCGCAGCAGTCGGCCAGGATCACGCGATCCATCGGAGCACCGCCTTCTGGGCGTGGAGCCGGTTCTCGGCCTGATCGAACACGGCGCTCTGCGGGCCATCGATCACCTCGTCGGTGATCTCCTCGCCGCGGTGCGCCGGGAGGTCGTGCAGCACGATCGCGTCGGGCTTCGCGTGCGCGAGCAGCTCGCGGTTCACCTGGAACCCCATGAAGGCGCGACGCCGG
>DASWFN010000012.1:0-16259 GCA_036394215.1 Candidatus Limnocylindria bacterium | reverse complement strand
GCGAAGCTCTCGGTGAGCGTGATGCCCGCGCGCGCCTCGGCGTCCAGCAGCTCGAACAGCGTCTGCTTCTCGGTGTGATCCGGACACGCGGGATACCCGGGCGCGGGCCGGATGCCCTGGTAGTCCTCGTGGATGATCGCGTGGTTGTCGAGGTGCTCGTCGGGCGCATAGCCCCAGAGGTCCCGGCGGACGCGCTCGTGGAGGCGCTCGGCGAAGGCTTCGGCCAGCCGGTCGGCGAGCGCCTTGAGGAGGATCGCGCTGTAGTCGTCTCCGGCCTTCTCGAATTCGGCGACCTTCTCGTCCAGGCCGATGCCCGTCGTCACGGCGAACGCGCCGATCCAGTCGGCGAGCGGCGAGCCGAGCGGCGCCACGTAGTCGGAGAGCGCGAGATTCGGCTCGTCGTTCGACTTGAGCATCTGCTGGCGGATCGTGTGGATGACCGCGCGCGGCGGCACATTCAGGTCGTCACCGTCCCAGACCCGGATGTCGTCGCAGCCGTCGGAGGCCGCGCGGAAGAAGCCGACGACGGCGCGCGCGGTCAGCCAGTGCTCGTCGACGATCCGCCGGAGCATCGCCCGAGCGTCGGCGTACAGCGCGGTCGCGGCCTCACCGACCGTCGGATCGTCGAGGATCGCGGGATAGTGCCCGGCGAGCTCCCACGTCTGGAAGAACGGCGTCCAGTCGATCCGCGGCACGAGGTCGGCGAGCGGCTCGTCGAACGTGCGCACGCCGCGGAACGTCGGCGCCGGCGGGGCGAGCGGCTCGATGCGGAGCTTGTTCGCGCGCGCGGCGGCGATCGATTGGCGCTTCGCGTCGGCCAGCCGCTCGGCGCGGCGCGCGCGGAGCTCGGCGTACTCGTGGCGGATCCCGCTCACGAACGCGTCGCGGCCGGTGTCCGAGAGCAGCGCGCTCGCGACGCCCACCGCGCGCGAGGCGTCGATCACGTGGACCACCGGGCCCGAGTAGCGCGGCTCGATGCGCACCGCGGTGTGGGTCCGGCTCGTCGTCGCGCCGCCGATGAGCAGCGGGATCCGCAGCCCTTCGCGCTCCATCTCGCCGGCGTTGTACGTCATCTCCTCGAGTGACGGGGTGATGAGCCCGGACAGGCCGATGAGGTCGGCCTTCTCGCGGGTCGCGGCTTCGAGGATCTTCGGCCACGGGACCATGACCCCGAGATCCACGACCTCGTAGTTGTTGCACTGGAGCACGACGCCGACGATGTTCTTCCCGATGTCGTGCACGTCGCCCTTGACCGTGGCCATGACGACCTTGCCCTTCGCGCGGGTGTCGGCGTTCCGCTCCTTCTCGGCCTCGATGAACGGAATGAGATGGGCGACCGCGCGCTTCATCACCCGCGCGCTCTTGACGACCTGCGGGAGGAACATCTTGCCGCTGCCGAAGAGGTCGCCGACGACCTTCATCCCGTCCATGAGCGGCCCCTCGATGACCTCGATCGGGCGATCGACCTGCAGCCGGGCCTCCTCGGTGTCCGCGACGACGTAGTCCGCGATCCCGTGCACGAGGGCATACGAGAGGCGTTCGGCGACCGGCGCCTCGCGCCAGCTGAGGTCGACGGCCTTCGCGGCGATCTCGCCCTTGACGCTCTCGGCGATCTCGAGGAGCCGCTCGGTCGCGTCCGGCCGGCGGGCGAGCACGACGTCCTCGACCCGGGCGAGCAGCTCGGGCGGGATGTCGGCGTACTGCGCGAGTGCGCCGGCGTTCACGATGCCCATGTCCATACCGGCATCGATCGCGTGGTAGAGGAAGACCGCGTGGATCGCTTCGCGCACGCCGTTGTTCCCACGGAACGCGAAGGAGACATTGCTCACCCCGCCGCTCACGTTCACGAGCGGGAGCTTCGCCTTGATCCGCCGGGTCGCCTCGATGTAGTCGAGCGCGTAGCGGTCGTGCTCGGCCATGCCCGTGCCGATCGCGAAGATGTTCGGGTCGAAGATGATGTCCTCGGGCGGGAAGCCGACCTCGTTCGTGAGCAGCGCGTACGCGCGCTCGCAGATGGCGACCTTCCGCTCGACGGTGTCGGCCTGGCCCTGCTCGTCGAAGGCCATGACGATGACCGCCGCGCCGTAGCGGCGGACGAGCCGGGCCTGCCGCAGGAACGCCTCCTCGCCCTCCTTCAATGAGATCGAGTTCACGACGCCCTTTCCCTGCACGCACTTCAGGCCCGTTTCGAGGACCGACCAGCGGGAGGAGTCGAGCATCACCGGCACGCGCGCGATGGCCGGCTCGCCGGCGGCGAGGTTGAGGAACGTGCGCATCGCCGCTTCGCTGTCGAGCATGCCCTCGTCGACGTTCACGTCGATGATCACCGCGCCGGCCTCGATCTGCTGCCGCGCGACCTCGAGCGCGCCGTCGTAGTCGCCGGCGAGCACGAGCTTCTTGAACTTCGCCGAGCCGGTGACGTTGGTCCGCTCTCCCACGTTCACGAAGTTCGTGGACTCGTCGATCGTGAGCGGCTCGAGGCCGCTCAAGCGCAGCGCCGGCTTCGTCGTCGGCACGGCGCGCGGAGCCAGGCCGCGGACCGCGGCGGCGAGCGTGCGGGTCGTCTCGGGCGTGGTCCCGCAGCAGCCGCCGACGATGTTCAGCAGCCCGGCGCCTGCGAACTCGGTGAGCACGCCCGCGGTGAACTCGGGTGTCTCGTCGTATCCACCCATGTCGTTCGGGAGACCGGCGTTGGGGTAGATGCTGATGCGGTACGGCGCGATCCGCGCCAGCTCCTGGATGTAGGGGCGCAGGTCCCGCGCGCCGAGCGCGCAGTTCAACCCGACGGCAAGCGGTCGGGCATGGGCCACGGAATTCCAGAATGCTTCGGTCGTCTGACCCGACAGCGTCCGGCCGCTCTGGTCGGTGATCGTGCCCGAGACGATCACCGGTACGCGGTCGCCGCGTGCTTCGAAGAGGCCCTCGATCGCGAAGATCGCCGCCTTCGCGTTGAGCGTGTCGAACACCGTCTCGATGAGCAGCAGGTCGACGCCGCCGTCGAGGAGCGCCGCGGCTTCTTCGGTGTACGCCGCGACGAGCTCGTCGAAGCTGATGTTGCGGAAGCCGGCGTCGTCGACCTTCGGCGAGATCGAGGCCGTTCGATTCGTCGGCCCGAGGCTGCCGGCGACCCAGCGCGGCCGCCCATCGACGCGCTCCGCCTCGTCGGCGACCTGGCGCGCGATGCGCGCGGCCGCGAGGTTGAGCTCGGCCGCGACGTCGCCGAGCCCGTATTCGTTCTGCGAGACCCGGGTCGAGTTGAAGGTGTTCGTGGACAGGATGTCCGCGCCGGCCTCGACGTACGCGCGGTGGATCGCGGCGACCGCCTCGGGCCGCGTGATGTTCAGGAGGTCGTTGTCACCGCGCAGGTCCGACGGCCAATCTTTGAATCGCTCGCCGCGGAACGCCGCCTCATCGAGGCGGAGCGCCTGGATCTCGGTGCCCTTCGGCCCCTCGAGCACGAGGATGCGCCGATCGAGCTCCGGATCGAGCAGGGCGAGACGGGAGGCCCGGTCGAACACGGTGGAAGGTGTGGCGGATCGCGGCATGTTCCCCTGGCCTCTCTCTCATCTTTCCCTGGGATCTCTCAGGGACGGACGTGGCACCGCAGCGGGGCTCCGCCGGTTGCCGAGGCTTCAACGGGCCGTGTCCCTCAGCCTCTCTGGATGAAAGCGCGAGAACCTGAATGTACCAGCAGGCACCTAGCCCGACCGCGCGACGAGCCTCACCGGATCGGCCAGCGCGGCACCGCCGAGCGAGCCGAAGACCCCGAGCCGGAGCTTCAGGATCGCGAGCGGCTTCTGCGTGGCGCCGAGCTCGGCCAGCACGCGGTCGTACCCGGCGTCGGGGTACGCGCGGCTCGCGCGCGCGAGGATCGGCGCGAGCTCCAGGAAGTAGTCGGGTACCTCGATGTCGGCGTACGGCCACGGCGCGGCACCGGCGCGATGGGCGACGAGGAAGTCGATCCCGGCCCGGATGCGCTCGGCGCCGGGGCCGTGCCACACGTCGACGCCCGCGTCACGGCCGAGGTCTCCGAGCAGCGCGAAGGCGAGCATGTTGAACGCGCTGTAGTGGAACGAGCGCGTGCGAGCGGCCTCCTTTGGCTGGCGGCCGTCCGGCTCGAGCTGCGGCACGATCCGGCGCGCCGCTGCGGCGGTGAGCGTGTCGGTCGCGAGCTTCGTGCGACCGGCGAAGAGCGCGGCGCCCACGAGCTGCGCGTCGTACCAGGTGCCGTGGTTGTTCGTCGCACGGCCCTCCATCTGGCCCTGCGCGCTTCCGGTGAGCCAGTCGGCGAACTGCCCGAACCACGCGCGGAGCGCGCTGCCGTCGGCGGCGGACCACGACGGTGTGCCGTCGAGCAGTCGCGCCGCGTCGACGACGCGCAGGAGCTGACGGCTCTCGATGATGCCGGTCCCTCGCTCCTCGGTCCGCCCCGGGATGATCTGCGCGAATCGCATCGACGGATTCATCCGCGTCCGCTCGTCGATGAACCACGCGCGGATCCCGCGCGCAGCGGCGTCGGAATACGCGCGCTCGCCGGTGAGGTAGCCCGCGAGCGCGAGCGTCTCGACCCCGCCGACCAGCTTCACGATGCGCGCGCCGTCGTACTTGGTGAGATCGGACGCCTCCGGGTTCACCTGCCCGTCGCGCTGCAGATACGGAGTGCCGCCGGGCTTCGCGGCGTCCGGCCACCAGTAGATCGAGAGGCTCACATAGTCGTGCGGATCGCCCGACGGCGGCAGGAGGGTCTTGTCCGTCACGGTCACGGGTGCCGAGCCGAGCGCGGCATCCGCGGCGGCGCGCAGCTCGGCGATCGCCGGCGCGATGGCGGCGCTGCCGGCAACGACGTCGGCCCGCGCGGCGGCGAGGGTCGCCCCGTCCATCACCAGCACGCGCGGGGCCGGCACGTCAGCGCGCGCCGGGGCGGTCGTCGAGCAGGCGACCAGCGCGAGCAGCGCAACGACCGGTACGACGACCCGTCGACTCACCGACCGGCACTGGTCTCCAGCTCGACGCTTGCCATGAGGAACGGACCGAGTCCGCGGTGATCGTCGGTCAGCGTCGGGACGCCGGCGTAGTACTCGAACGACCCGTCGCGGTACGGCGGCTCGCTCCCGCGGGCCAGACCGAGGCCGACGTGGTCGCACGTATCGCGCAGCGTGACCTGGCCGGCGGTCGTCGTGACGAAGCGATCGATGATGCCGGCCCCACCGTGACGAGCGGCCGCGAGATACCGCGGCTCGAGGTGGCCTTGGCGGGCACCCTTCGCGAGCGCGTAGACGAACATGCAGGAGGCCGAAGACTCGAGGTAGTTCCCCGCGCGTTCGCCCTGGTCGAGCACCTGCCACCACACCCCGGTCGCGGGATCCTGTGTCCGCACGATGCCGGCGGCGACCTCCTCCAGGATCGCGGCGATGGCCCGGCGATGCGGCGAGCCGGCCGGCACGTGATCGAGCACGTCGACAAGCGCCATCGCGAACCAGCCCATCCCCCGGCCCCACGCGGTCGCGGATCGTCCACTCCGCGGATCGGCCCACCGCTCGCCGCGATCCTCGTTCCACGCGTGGACGAAGAGCCCGGTGCGCGGGTCCCGCGTGCCATCCGCGATCAGCGTGATCTGGCGGGCGACATCGTCGAGCCCCGATGGATCGTCGAACAACGTGGCGTACTCCGCGTAGAACGGGCACGCCATATAGATGCCGTCGAGCCACATCTGGCCGGCGTAGAACCGCTTGTGCCAGAAGCCGCCGCTCGCGTTCCGGGAATGGGTCCGCAGCTGGCCGCGGAGGAGATCGGCCGCTCGGCGGTAGCGCGGATCGCCGGTCTCGCGATACAGCGTGAGCAGGAGTGGGCCCGGCGCGATGTTGTCGATGTTGTGGTCTACGGCCGAATAGGTCGCGATGCCCCCGTCCGTGAGCAGCCCATCGACGTTGACCCGGACGTGCTCCAGGTATCGCGGATCGCCCGACCGGCGCCACACCTGGACGAAGCCCTTGAGCAGCGTCGCCCACTCGTACCGCCAGCGGTCCGCGACCCTCGGCTCGCGCGACATCGCGGCGTCGGCTGCGCGGCTGGACCAGTCCGTGCCGACCCCCGCGAGGCTCACTCCTTGATCGCGCCGATCAGCACGCCCTTCACGAAGTGACGCTGCAGGTACGGGTAGACGAACAGGATCGGGACCGTCGCGACGATGATCGTCGCGAACTTGATCGTCTCGCCCAGCGCGAACTTGTCGCCGCTGGCGACGTCGGTGGTCATGCCCTCGATGTTGTTGCTGATGAGGATCTCCCGGAGCACGAGCTGGAGCGGGTACAGCTCGCGATCGCGCAGGTACACGAGGGCCGAGAAGAACGCGTTCCAGTGCGCGACCCCGTAGAACAGCACCATGACCGCGATGACCGGCAGCGACAGGGGCACGTAGATCCGCAGCAGGATCGTCCAGTCGTTCGCGCCGTCGAGCTTCGCGGCCTCCTCGAGCGAGGCCGGCACCGCCGCGAAGGCGGTGCGCATGATGATGAGGTTGATCGTCTGGATCGCGCCGGGAACGATGAGGGCCCACGGGGTGTCCTGCATGTGGAGGGTCTGACCGACGAGGAGGAACGTCGGGATGAGCCCGCCACTGAAGAACATCGTGAAGACGATGAAGAACATGATCGGGTTCTTCAGCCGCAGCTCGCGCCGTGAGAGCGCATAGGCGCCGAGCGTCGTCATCACCAGGTTGAGCGCCGTCCCCGCGACGACGTAGAAGAGGGTGTTCCGGTAGCCGGTGAGGATCATCGGGTTCTGGAAGACCCGGTGGTACGCCTCGAAGGTGAGGTCGAGCGGGGCCATCAGCAGACCGCGGTGTTGTGACAGGAGCGCGGGATCGCTGAGCGACGCGAACAGCACGAAGAGCAGCGGATACAGCGTCACCGCGATGAGCGCGACCATCAGGGCCACGTTGCCGATCGTGAAGAGCCGCTCGCCGGGACTCTCTCGGCGCCACGCTCGCTGGAGCGCTACCACAGGCCGGTCCCGGTGAAACGGCGGCTGAGGCGGTTCGCGCCGACGAGCAGCCCGAAGTTGATGACCGAGTTGAACAGCCCGACCGCGGCGCTGAACGAGAAGTCGGCCTGCAGGATCCCGCGGCGGTAGACGTAGGTCGAGACCACGTCCGCGGTCTCATAGGTGAGCGGGTTGTACATGAGGATGATCTTCTCGTAGCCCACGGTCATCATCATCCCGAGCCGCAGGACGAGCAGGACCATGATCACGGTCATGATCCCCGGCAGGGTCACGTGTCGCATCAGCTGGAAGCGACTGGCGCCATCGACCTTCGCGGCGTCGTACAGCTGCGGGTCGACGTTCGCCATCGCCGCGAGGAACACGATCGAGCCCCAGCCGAGCTGCTGCCAGATCCCCGACGCGACGAACAGCTGCCGGAACCAGTCGGGCGACTGCATGAACGAGATGGGGTCGGAGCTCGCCACGAGCTGGTTCACGAGACCGTCGCGCGAGAAGAAGTCGAACAGCATGCCGACGACCACGACGATCGAGATGAAGTGGGGCAGGTACGTGACCGTCTGGACGAGCCGCCGGAAGGGACCCCAGAGGATCTCGTTCAACAGCAGCGCCAGCAGGATCGGCGCGGGGAAGCCGAAGAGGAGATCGAGGACATTGATGGCGAGCGTGTTGATGAGCAGTCGAGCGAAGTAGATGCTCGAGAAGAAGTCCGTGAAGTTCTGCAGGCCGACCCACGGGCTGCCGAGGATCCCTCTGACCGGGTTGAAATCCTGGAACGCGATGAGCGCGCCCCACATCGGACCGTAGTGGAAGATCAGGTAGTAGAGGACGACCGGCAGCAGCATGAGATAGACGTGCTTGTTGCGCCGCAGATCGCGCGCGAGGACCGCCCACCGACCCAGGCTTGGCCGCGACCGCAGCGGCGCGGTCAGCGGCAAGCCGTCGGTGGCGATGACCCTCACGCTAGCCAGGCCGTTTGGCGTAGCGATCCAGTGCGGACTGTTGGATCTTGAGGGCCTCGCTGATGCCCATCCCGCTCAGACCCTTGACGAATCCGTCCCACTCGTCGATCCCGGCCTTGCCGGACCAGACGCGGTTGAACACCTCGTCGTACCGGGTGTTGATGTCGGCCATCAGCGACGCGAAGCGCTTGCTCTCGTCCTGCGTCACCGTGATCGGCGGCAGGAGCTTCTCGTTCGTCGGCTGCGTCCATGCCGTCAGCGCGTCCTTCTGCTCGGGGAGCTCGTAGTACTGCTGGACATAGCGCACATCCTGCACGAACGGCCCGTTGAAGTTCCCGCGCGCGTAACGGGAGATCGCCTGCGCCGAGGGCAGCTTGGGATCGCGCATCACCAGCTCGGTGTACGTCGGCTGGCCGTTGACCATCGTGTAGCTCTGACCCTCGATGCCGAAGTTGTAGAGCAGCGCGCCCTCGGGGCTGTATCCGTAGTCGAGCATCTTGACGGTCTCGATGACGTTCTTGTTCGCACTCGTGATCGCGGCGGCCCCCTGGCCCGGGTAGGCGTTGTCGCGGGCGCCGAGCAACGGCTTCTCACCCGCCTTCAGCGTCGGGTTCGGTGCCGCGACGAGCTTGAAGCTGCCCTTGCCTGCCATGAGACCGGCGTACTTCCCGATGCCGTTCCCGCCGAGCATGCTTGCCGCGCCGATCTGGTTGTTCGTCATCTTCGCGTCGAAGGTGGCCTGGGTCGTGGCGAACACATCGGGGTCGATGAGCCCCTCCTTGTACCACTGGGTCATCTTCACCAGGAACTCGCGGAACGCCGGCTGGAGCGGCCCGTACTGCATCGCGCCCTTGTCCTGGAACCAGTCCATGCCGATGCCGTACGCGCCGATGAAGCTGTAGCGGCTGAACGCGCCCCGGGCGCCGGTGCCCGAGCCGGCGACGGCCGCCCACGTGCTGAGCGGGAGCTCGTCGGCCTTGCTGTTCCCATTCGGGTGCTTGTCCTTGAACGTCCGAAGCACGGTCTGCCAGTCATCGAGCGTGCTCGGCGTGCTGAGGGAGAGCTTGTCCAGCCAGTCCCGTCGCAGCGCCATGCCCGCCGAGACCGCGAGCCGGATGTCGCCCCGAATGAACGGGAAGGCGTAGATGTCGCCCTCGTCGGTGACGATCTGCTTGCGCCAGTCGGGGTGATCGGCCAGGACCTTCTTGAGGTTGGGCGCGTACTGGTCGATGAGCTGATTCAGCCGGATGACCACGCCGTCCTTGACGTACCGCGCCGGACCGCCGGGCGCGCTCTGCAGCCAGTTGTACTCGATGATGTCGGGGTACTTCCCGGAGGCGATGACCAGGTTGAATTGTTCGAGCTCGGCGTTGAGCGGCGGGTGTTGGAAGTTGATGTGGATCCCGGTGCGCTTCTCGAGCTCCTTGTAGCAGCCGATCTCGGCGAAGGACTTCATGCTCGCGATCACATTCGAGCTCATCGGCGCCCAGTAGCTCAGCGAGAGCGGCGCGTTGACGATCGGCAGCGTCAGCGGCTGGGCCGAGCCCGCCGCGCTGGCTGACGCCGCGGCCGGACCCCCACCCTGCGGGGCACACGCCGCGAGGACCGCCGCGCCGGCACCCACGCCGACGAGCCGCAGGAACTCCCGCCGATCGATCTGCTTGTCCATGCCATCCTCCACCGCGCCGCGCGCTCTCCCGCAAGGTATATTGCGCGCACTAGTCAAGAGTGCAAGTCTCCTAGCGCACCGCGACGTGCATCCAGACGCGACGCTCGGGTATCCGGATGGTCAAGCCGGGGTGCCGCGCCGCGGCGTCGGCAACGAGCTTGCGGGGATCCTCGGAGTTCCTCCCGATGAGATCGAAGTGCATCGGGATCAGGACCGGAATGCCTGCGTCGGCCGCGAGGTCGGCCGCCTCGGCGTATCCGAGGTTCCCGACCAGCCCGAGCGCCTCCCGCTCCGGCGTGCGGCCGTTGATCGGGAGCAGCGCGACGTCGATCGCCAGCGTCCGCAGGCGCTCGGCCATGCCGCCATAGCGGATGGTGTCGCCGCCGTGATACACGCGCACACCGCCGAGCTCGATGACGTAGCCGAGATACCGGTGGAGGCCGCCGGAGAGCTCGGTGCCGAAGGTGTAGGCGTCCGCGAGGTGGCGGCCGTGCCGCGCGGGGACCGGGACGATCCGCGCCGCGCCGATCCGGATCTCGCGGTCGACGAAGGCACCGTCGACGCGGTCACGGTCCACGACCTCGGCCGCGGCATCGACCAGTGGCGCCGGGACGATGAAGCGCGCGCCGGGCGAGCTCGCGGCGAGGCGCGGCCAGGACGGCCGGTCGAAATGGTCGCCGTGCTCGTGCGTCGTGAGGATCGCGTCGAGCGGGGCGAGAGACTCAGGCGCGACGCCCGCGAAAAGCCGATCCGCTCGGTCGGAGAGGAAGAGATCGATCCCGAGCGCGGTCCCCTGCCCGCGAATGACGAATCCGGCCTGGCCATGGTGGCAGAGCTCGATCCCCGCTGCGCTAGAACTTGCGAGCACTCGTATAGTGTGCAAGTTCCATTGCTACGTTGCGAGTGACGGAGGCGGGCCCGATGACCGGCACCCTGGCGACCCTGACGCCGCAGGCCCTCATGCCGCTGCTGCGCGGGGTGCTGGCCTTCCCGATCACCCCCTACGCCGGCGACGGCTCGGTCGATCTGGCGGCCGTGCGCTCGAACGCGACGTGGCTCGCCCGGAGCGGGATGCAGGCGCTCGTCGCGCCGAGCGGGACCGGAGAGCTCTTCAGCCTCACGCCGGACGAATGCGCGGCCGTCGTCGAGGCGACCGTCGACGCGAGCGCAGGGGCGACGCCGGTGATCGCCGGAGTCGGGTTCGGCCCACGCGTCGGCGCCGATCTCGCGCGCCGGGCGGAGCGCGCCGGGGCCTCGGGGATCCTCATCCTGCCGCCCTACTACCCCCACCCCGAGCCCGAGGCCCTCGAGGCGTACTACCGGGACGTCGCGTCCGCGACGACGCTCGGGGTCGCGATCTATGCGCGCGACAACGTCACGATCGCGCCGGCGCAGCTCGAGCGGCTCGCGCGCGACATCCCGAATCTCATCGCGTTCAAGGACGGCCGCGCCGACGTGCGCCTGTTCCAGCGAATCCGCGAGCACGTGCGCGAGCGCCTCGGGCCGGACCGGATGGTCTGGCTCGCCGGCGCGGGCGACGATCTGGTCGCGCCGTACTTCGCCGCGGGTGCCGAGGGCTATACGAGCTCGCTGGCGTGCTTCTGGCCGGAGGCGTCGCTCGAGCTCTGCCGGCTCGCGCAGTCCGGCGACTTCGCGGCGCTCGAGATGTTCCATCATCGCGTCGTGCGACCGTTCTACGACCTCCGCCAGCGGCGCCGCGGCTTCGAGGTCGCGGTCATGAAGGCCGCGATGGAGATCCTCGGCTATCGCGCCGGACCGGCGCGCCCGCCCCTCGCGAACCTCGGACCCGACGATCGCGCGGAGCTCGGCGCGATCCTCCGGCGGCTCGAGGTGCCGACCGCGGCGTCACGCAATGGGGGCCGCGCTGCGGCTTAGCGATAAGGTCGCCATCGTCACCGGCTCGAGCCGCGGGATCGGCAAGGCGACGGCGATCCGGCTCGCGGCGGAGGGCGCGCGCGTCGTGGTGCACGGCCACGAGAACGCCGGCGCGCTCGCGGCGATCGTGACGGAGATCGAGGGGAAAGGTGGCGCGGCGATCGCCGTCGCCGCGGATATCGGTCTGCGCGCCGATGTTGAGCGGCTCTTTGCGGACACCGTGCGCGCGTTCGGCCGCGTCGACGTCCTCGTGAACAACGCGGCCTGGTCCGATCCGACCGCTCATCTGCTCGAGCTCGACGAAGCGCAGTGGGACGCCGTGCTTCGCACGAACCTGAAGGGCCCGTACCTCGCGACGCATCGCGCGGCGAACCTCATGGTCGATCAGGGTGGCGGCGGAAGCATCGTGAACATCACGTCGTTCGGCGGAGCGCGCGCGCACCGCAACATGGCCGCGTACGACGCGTCGAAGGGCGGCATCGAGGCGTTCACCCGGGCTGCGGCACTCGACCTCGGGCCGTTCGGCATCCGGGTGAACGCGGTCGGGCCCGGCGCGATCCACACCGAGAAGTTCGAGGCCATGGGGCCGGAGGCGAAGGCCCGTCGCGGAGAGGTCGCGCCGCTCGGGCGCGTCGGGGAAGCCGACGAGGTCGCACGGGTCATCGCGTTCCTCGCGTCGGACGAGGCGAGCTATGTCACCGGGCAGGTCATCTACGTCGATGGCGGCGTGCTCGCGCAGCTGCGGTCACCGCAGGCCGATGTGGGGCTACCGCCGTCGGTCGCCGCGCGACGGGCGAAGAAGCGCGGCTAGCGCGCGTCCTTCGCGTGCACGCGGAATCGATCCCAGAGCTGCTCGGCATCCTTCAGCGAACGACCCGCCTGCGGACCGCGCTTCGTCGCGACCGCTTCGACGATCGCGCTCGCGAGGCTCGCCGCGGGCGCGTATGTCGCCATGCTCCGTGGAGCCGTCGACCGGGTCAGCAGCGCGGTGTCGGCGAGCCGCGCGACGGGTGACGCCGGGCTGTCGGTGATCGCCACTGTCCGCGCCTTCGCGTCGTGCGCGTAGCGCAGGATCTCGAGGGTCTGCCCGGAGTAGCGAAGGACGCTGATCACGATCACGACATCGCCCTTCCGGAGCGAAAGGAGCTCCTCGGAGACATCGCCCACGTTCGATGCGATGACCCGCGTCTCCGGCAGGAGCACCCGCAGGCCCATCCCGAGGATCAACGCGATCCCGGCGGACCCGCGCGATCCCACCACGTACGTGCGTCGCGCGCCCGCGATCGCGTCGACCACCGAGTCGAATGTCGCCTGCGGGATCTGCGCGAGGGTCCGCATGATCGTGTCGGCGTCCTCCGCGAGCACGCGCTCGAGGACAGTCCCGCCCTCGCCGATCGATCCGGCCGAGCTCGCGGCGAGCCGGTCGAGGCTGGTCGCGGTCGTGAGGAACCCTTCGCGGAGCAGCTCGCGTAGCTCGGGGTAGCCCTCGAAGCCGAGGGCCTGCGCGAACCGCACGACGGTCGCTTCGCTCATCCCAAGGCTCTTCGCCACGTCGGCTGCGGGCACGAGCGCGGCGCGCCGCCCGTCAGCGAGCACGTGATCGGCCACCCGCCGGTGCGCGGGGCTGAGCTCGCCGTACCGCTCGCGTACGAGCGTCTCGAAGTCGGGCCGTTTCGCGCCTGCCCGGGCGCGCCGCGCGCTCACCAATCACCCACGTGGCGCGTCCACGTCGGATCGATCTTCCGCATCTCCGCGCCGTCGTCCCGGACCACGAGGCCGGCCTTGCGGTACTGCTCGTTCAATCGCGCGAGCGCGTCGCGATCGAGCGCGACGCCAAGGCCCGGTCCGGCGGGGATCGCGACCGAGCCGTCCTCGATCCGCAGCTTGCCGCCGGCGATCACCTCGTCAGTCTGCCACGGGTAATGCGTGTCGCACGCGTACGTCAGCTCCGGTACCGCCGCGGCCACGTGGACCATCGCCGCGAGCGAGATGCCCAGGTGCGAGTTCGAGTGCATCGACACCCCGAGCCCGAACACTCCGCAGAGCCGCCCGAGCTCGACGGTCGCGCGCAATCCGCCCCACATGTGGTGGTCGCTCAGGACGACCGCGACCGCGTGCTTCGCGATGGCTTCGGGGAGATGCGCGAAGGCCGTGACGCACATGTTCGTCGCGAGGGGCATGGGCGCGACCTTGGCGATCGCGGCCATCCGGTCGATGCCTGGCACCGGATCCTCGAGGTACTGCAGGGCGCCGTCCAACCGGCGTGCGACCTCTTCGGCCGTTGCGTCGCTCCACGCCGCGTTCGGATCGAGACGGAGCGGAACGTCCGGCCCGAACGCATCGCGGAGCCCGAGGATGGCATCGACCTCGAGCGCGGGCTCGATGACGCCGCCCTTCAGCTTGACCGATCGGAAGCCGAATCGGTCGACCATCGTCCTCGCTTCGGCGATGACCGCCTCGGGCGTCATGACCTCTCCCCACGCGTCGTCCCCCGCGTGCTTGAAGAAGAGATACGCGGCGAATGGGACGCGCTCGCGTACGGCGCCGCCGAGGAGATCGCAGACGCGCTTCCCGGTCGCCTTCCCGATCGCGTCGAGGCAGGCGACCTCGATCGCGGCGAACAGACCCGCGCCGCCGAGCCCGCGCCCCTCCCACGCCCACCCTTCGGGGCGGCCGCCGTCGCGCTCGAGCTCCGACCGCAGCGACGTGAGAGCCCACACGTCGCGTCCGACGAGGCGTGGAGCCGCGGCTTCGAGCTCGCGGCGTGGTCCTTCGCCACCGTAGGTCTCGCCGAGCCCGGTCACGCCCGCGTCGGTGTCGACCTCGACGATCGTGCGGAGCGCGAAGGGCGCGTGCAGCCCCGACGCGGCGCGGAGCGGCGGATCGCCGATCGCGATCGGCGTGACCCGGAGCGCGGTGATCCGCATGTCGGGGAGTCTACGCAAGACATCCTTCGACCGGTGAGTCCTACTGCGCGAAAGGTTGCAGGTCGCGGTCGGCGAGGACGACGGATGAGGCGATCTGCCGCTCGGGGACGGTCCAGTATCGACGCAGGAGCGCCGGCGTTCGGGCGTCGGAGACGAGGTGGAAGCCGCGGCCCTCGTAGAAGTGGTGGGCCAGGAGCGTCGCGCCGATGCCCTCGCCCTGCCGCTTCGTCCGAACGTATGCGTGGCGGATGAGGCTCACGTCCTTCACGTCCTGCAGTCCCATGACGCCCTGGATCTCGCCGTCGTCGTAGGCGACGAACGCGACGCCGGCCGCGAGCTCCGCGCGGAGCTCCGCCTCGGGCATGTATGGCTCGTGCCAGACCTCGGCGGGAATGACGCCGCGATAGCGCTCGGCGGCATCGTTGATGACCGCGAGGATCATCGGGACATCGCGCTCGTCGCAGGCGCGAATGTGGCCCGTATCCATTCCGCGCTCAGTCTCTCAGACGCGCCCGATTGCACCTAAACTGACCTCCTCCATGAACGACCGACTCGTCGAGCGGACCTTGCGCGCCTTCAGCGACGACCTCGCCTCGGCGGCGGCCGTCCCCGGTGGCGGCAGCGCCGCCGCGTACGCCGGCGCGATGGGAGCCGGGCTCACCGCGATGGTCGGACGGATCGCCGAGAAGAAGACGAAGAGCGAGGCAACGAGCGCGCTCATCGCCGAGGCCGACAACCTGCGCGCCGATTTCCTGCGGCTCGTCGACGACGACAGCGCCGCGTACGCGCGCGTCGCCGAGGCGATGAAGCTGCCGAAGGCGACCGACGAGGACAAGAAGGCCCGCGCCGAGCGGATGCAGGCGGCGCTGCTCGCGGCGTCGCGCGTGCCGCTCGAGGTCGCGAAGACGAGCCGCCGGCTCCTCGATCTGTGCGAGCGGGGCGTCGAAGGCGCAGCGACCGCGACGGTGAGCGACATCGGCGTCGGCGCGCTCATGGCCGAGGCCGCGCTCGAAGGCGCGGCCCTCAACGTGATGATCAATCTCGCGTCGCTCAAGGATGCCGCCCAGGTGAAGGCGCTCTCCGAGGATCTCGACCGTGCGCTCGACGGCGCGGAGGCCCAGCGGAAGCGCATCACCGACTTCGTGGAATCGCGGATCGCGCGCTAGTGGCCCGGCTGCTCCACGGGCGGCCGCTCGCGGAGAAGATCAAGACCGCGAACCGCGAACGGAGCCTGGCGCTGGCGAAGCGCGGGATCCAGCCCCACCTCGCCGTCGTTGGCGTCGGCGGCGATCCCGCCGGCCATTCCTACAGCGAACGGCTGGTGCGCTCCGCGGCCGAGTCGGGCGTCCAGGTCACCGGCGGCTACATGCCGAAGGAGACCACCGAGCAGGAGCTCATCACACGTCTCGAGAGGCTCTCGATGGATCACGCGGTGAACGGGATCCTGCTCCTCACCCCGCTGCCCGGGGCGCTTGATGAAGCACACGTCATCGACCACATCGCGATCGCCAAGGACGTCGAGGGGATGCACCCGTTCAACATGGGCTTCCTCGCCGATGGCCGACCGCGCTTCGTTCCATCGACGGCCGACGCGGTCGTCGAGCTGCTGAAGTTCTACGAGGTGCCGCTCCCAGGCGCGCACGCCGTGATCGTCGGCCGGAGCACGGTCATCGGCCGTCCCGCCGCGTACCTCTTGCTGTCGGAGAACGCGACGGTGACGATCGCCCATCGCCGCACGACCGATGTCGGAAAGCTCACCCAGGTGGCCGACATCGTCGTCGTCGGCGTCGGCCGCCCCGGTTTCCT
>DASWFN010000011.1:0-1924 GCA_036394215.1 Candidatus Limnocylindria bacterium | reverse complement strand
CGCGTCGACGGCGATCGGCAGCGGACCCGCGGCATTCTCGAGCGAGCTGTCGATGCCCGCGGCAGCGAGGGCGGCGCGCGCGCCGGCGAGCGCGGAGCCGAAGCTCGGCTGGCGGTAGCCGTCGATGGCGCCACGCACATCTTGCAGGGACTCGCGGGCGACGCGCTCGATCTCGGCGATCTCGGTCGCACCGCGCCCCGCGTCGCCGGACCCGAGCGACCGCCGGGCGACCTGGGCCTTCAGGGTGATGACCGAGAGGCTGTGTCCAAGCAGGTCGTGCAGATCGCGCGCGAGCCGCAGCCGCTCCTCGTAGACGGCGCGCAGGGTCGACTGCTTGGTCGCGTTCCCGATGAAGTACGCGAGTGCCAGCAATGCCGCGACGATGCCGAGACGCAGGTTGGCCCGCTGCCCGAGCGCCGCTTCGAGCTCGCGATCCTCTTGCGAGGTATCGCGGCTGACGACGAAGGAATACGTCGCGCTCAGGGGAAACGGAGCGGACGCCACGACGCGGCTGCCCGATCCGAGTGGATCGGGCACCCCGGCGCGGGCGACCCGCGGGGTCGACGGGCTGACGAGCGCGACGAACGGATCGCCACTGAGGTCCATCAGGGGGTACGCGATCGGCCCCCGCGCGCGCCCGATCAGCCTGTGGTCAGGGTCGAGGTTGTAGGCGTCGTCCCCAGGACCGAGCGATGGCAATGCGGCATCGAGAAAGATGCGGTTGATGTCCAGCTCCGCCGCGATGACGGCCGGAGAGGTGATCCGCTGCGTCTGCGCGTCCGCCGACGGACCTTGGACCGAGGCCGCGGCCACCAGCGCGGAGGGCAGCGCCGGACCCGCCGAATACACCTGGCTCAACGCGCCGCTTTGGCCGATCGGCAGCTGCCCCAGCTGTGGCGCAAGCGCCGTGATCAGGGGCCCGCGCAGGTCCGACAGGCGCTGGCCGACGAGGCCCGTGCCCGGAGATGACTCGGCGACCACGGTGGCATCGTCGATCGTGTCCGCCGTACCGCGGACCGCGATGAACACACGCGCCACGTACCGGGGATAGAGGCGCTGCACTGTCTCGACGACGGCGCGGAGGGTCGCGACATCGCCGTGCGCGGCGGCCAGAGCGATCGTGCTGTCCGCCGGGCGCGGGCTGCTGACGAGCGACGAGAGCGTCGTGCGGATCAGAAGGATGCGATCGGAATGGTTGCGCGCGACGATGTCCGCGGTGTACGAGGCGCTGGCGATCTGCGCGTCGCGGGACCGATCGCGTGCCTCATTGTCCGACGCTTGGCCCAGGAGGAGAAGCGGCAGGCCGACGAGCAACGCGGCGGCGAGCACGAACACCCACGGCCGCGCGCCGAAGGCCGCGAATCGTCCGCCGCCCTCGGTCCTCACGCCCGGATGATGCGAGCACGTGATCGGAAGTCAACGGCCGGCGGAGATGACATTTGTCACGAGTTCGAGGGCGGGATGCCAACGCGCATGATGAGCATGTGCAAGGGCCTCATCTCGCTGCGGCGGTCGTGCTCGTCGCCACCTCGCTCGCGTGCACGCCGACGGCGATCCCGGCGCCGTCCGTCACAGCGCCTGCGAGCGCCACCGCGAGGGCCAGCGAGGTACTCCTGACACCGAGCGCCTCACGCGCCCTGGTCGGCGCTACGTTCACGTTCCCGCCCGGTCCGGTGACGTGGTGCGGCCAGCTGACGTCCTATCGCGCGACCTCGCCGACGCAGATCGGCGAGTTGACGATCGGAAACACGACATTCGTGCCATCGCTGTCCGGCAGCATCCAGCCGGAAGTCAGACCCGGTGTCGGGGTCTGTCTGACCGGGACGGTGGTCCGATCAGAAACGACGGCGAATCAGCTCGGCAGCTTCTCGCTCGGGTACGCGCCGGGCACGGTGCCAAGGGGACCGATCCCCGCTTCGGCGTG
>DASWFN010000010.1:0-1694 GCA_036394215.1 Candidatus Limnocylindria bacterium | reverse complement strand
GAGGTCGGGATCGACTCGACCGACGCGGGCATCGCGCGGAGCCGGTTCTCGGCGACGAGGGCCGCGGCGGTGTACTGCGCCACCATGAATCCGGAGTGCAGCCCGGCGTCCGGTGAGAGGAACGCCGGCAGGCCGCTCGTGTGGCCGTTGGTCATGCGGTCGATGCGGCTCTCGCTGATGTCCGCGATCTCGGCCACCGCGATGGTCGCGAGATCGAGCGCGACCGCGACCGGCTGGCCGTGGAAGTTGCCGCCGCTCACGATGCGCTTCTCCTCGGCGAACACGAGGGGGTTGTCGGTGACGCTGTTGATCTCGATCTCGAGGACGCGCCGGGTGTACGCGAGCGCGTCGCGCGACGCGCCGTGGACCTGCGGCATGCACCGGATGGAATACGGATCCTGGACGCGCGGGTCCCCGACGCGGTGCGAGGCGATGATCGGGCTGCCGTGCACGAGCCGGCGCAGGTTCGCCGCGACGATCCGCTGTCCCGGATGCGGCCGCTCGTCGTGGAGCGCCTCGTCCCACGCGGCGTCGGTCGCGCGCAACGCCTCGGCCGAGAGCGCGCCGACGATGTCGGCCGAGGTGCAGAGCACCTCGGCGTCGTGGAGCGCAAGGCAGCCGATCGCCGTCATGACCTGCGTCCCGTTGATCAGCGCCAGCGCTTCCTTCGGCGCGAGCTCGATGGGCTTGAGCTCGGCCTTCTTGAGCGCCTCGGCGCCCGGCAGCTGCTTCCCCTCGAAGACCGCCTCGCCCTCGCCGATGAGCACGAGCGCCGCGTGCGCGAGCGGTGCGAGATCACCCGACGCGCCGACGCTGCCGTGCATCGGGATCACCGGGTGCACGCCGCGGTTGAGGAGGTCGAGGAGGAGATCGATCGTCTCCGGCCGAACGCCGGAGCGGCCCGACGCGAGCGTATTCGCGCGGAGCAGCAGGATCGCGCGCGTCGCGTCCTCGGGAAGGGGCTCGCCGACGCCCGCCGCGTGGCTGCGCAGCAGGTTGACCTGGAGCATCGCGAGGTCGGCTCGGGGGATGCGGACCTGCGAGAGCGCGCCGAATCCGGTGTTCACGCCGTAGATCGGCTCGTCGCCGTCGGCCAGCTCGGCGACGAGCTTCGCCGCGGCCCGGACCAGCTGCTCGGAGGCTCGATCGAGCGCGACGGGGGTCTTGCGCCGCGCGACGCCGACGACATCGGCGATCGTCAGGCTGTTGCCGTCGATCCGGAGGGTCGCCACTACTCGACCTCTTCGAGGTTGTCCCGGTACCACTCTCCGCGGTCGACGTAATGCGCCGCCGCCCGCACGGTCCACCGCTCGTCGTCGGGCTTCGTCTCACGGACGACCTTCGCCGGGACGCCCACCACGAGCGACCGCGGTGGGACGTTCATCTTGACCGGCACGACCGCGCCGGCGCCGATGATCGTGCCGGTCCCGACGACGCAGCCACCCACGAGGACGGCGGCCTGCCCGATGAGCACGTTGTTCGCGATGATGCTCGAGTGGACCAGTGCATTGTGCCCAATGGTCACGTCCGTACCCACGATCGTGGGTTCGCCCTCGTCGGTGTGGATCGTCGAATTGTCCTGGACGTTCGATCGGGCGCCGATCTCGATGCGATCCATGTCGCCCCGGAGCACGGTCCCGAACCACACGGACGAGTGCTCGTGGAGGGTGACGTCACCGATGAGGACCGCCGTC
>DASWFN010000009.1:0-1628 GCA_036394215.1 Candidatus Limnocylindria bacterium | reverse complement strand
CAGGCCGACCTCTACGGCACGCTGCCGGCCGCTCGCGCGGTGGTCCTCTGCCATGGCACGAGCTG
Source organism: Candidatus Limnocylindria bacterium (assembly GCA_036394215.1). Taxonomy (GTDB): domain Bacteria; phylum Chloroflexota; class Limnocylindria; order P2-11E; family P2-11E; genus UBA4735. Next base: position 1,563 of record DASWFN010000009.1, on the reverse strand, counting down.
GGATGCGACGGGCTGGCGGGATATCGGTCCGCTCTTCGCCGAGCGTGGCGTCCCCGCCCTCGCGATCAACTTCCGCGGCTACGACGGGTCGACCGGGAAGACCACCCCCGCCTCCACCGTCGCGGACCTGCACGCCGCGAAGGCCCTCCTCCGCGAGCGTGACGTCGAGGCGCTTCGCGAAGTGCGCGAGCGCGGCGAGCGACGGCGCGACCCGCCCGGTCTCCATCTTCCAGACGTACTGCCGCTGGAAGTACACGACGCCGCGCGTGCTCTGCCCGAGCTCGGCCATCGTCAGTCCATTCTTCTCGCGGAGCGCGCGGATCCGCTTCCCCACCGCCCGCAGGAGCTTGGCCTCGCCCGGGACGTCGGGGTTCACGCGCGCCGGCATCAGCGGCGCCCCGTGACGAAGTCGAGCATCGCGGAGAGGACGTCCTTGCCATACGGCGCGTGGAGCATGCCCATCGAGTGCTCCTTGGCGCCGAACATGAGCAACGTCTTCGGCGTCGCGCACACCTCGAAGGCGTGCAGAACGTTCGGTGCGGCGCCGTACGAGTCCTCATTCGCGCAGATGAACAGCTTGCGGCCGGTCACCTTGCGCAGCAGGGCGTCGTCGACGGCCTCGACCGGCGCCGAGAGGCTGACCACACATTCGATGTCGCCCTCGAAGGACGACCCGAGCACCGCGTGACCGCCCATCGACGCGCCGACGAGCGCGATCTCCTTCGCGCCGGCGTTCTTGAGCCAGGCCTTCGCGGCGGCCACGTCCGTCACCGTGGTCCACAGGTCCACGGCGAAGGTCGACCGTTGATCTTTGGGCTTCTGGCCGGTCTTTCCGGTCGAGCCGTCGAAGCCGCGGAAGTTGATCGCGAGCGCCGGCACGCCGCGCTCGGCGAACTGGGGCGCGATGTCGCGCCAGCCGCTCGCGTCCCAGCTCGCGCCGTGACAGAGAACCATCGCGCGAGCGGCCGGCAGCGTGCCGTAGAGGTCCGCCTGGAGGGTCTCGCTTTCGCTCTTCAGCTCGACGGTCGTCGGGTTCACGGGACCGGGTCGAGCAGCGGCGTGCCGTCGAGGAACGCGAGCACGTTCTGTGCGGCGCGGACGGCCATCTTCGTGCGCGTCTCCTCGGATGCGGACGCGATGTGCGGCAGGAGCACGACGTTCTCGAGCGTCACGAGGAGCGGGTCGACCGCCGGCTCGCGCTCGAAGACGTCGAGGCCGGCCCCGGCGATGACGCCGTCGCGCAGCGCCTCGGCGAGCGCGTGCTCGTCCACGACCGGGCCGCGCGAGCTGTTGATGAGGATCGCCGTCGGCTTCATCTTGCCGAGGCGCTCGGCGTTCATGAGGTAGCGGGTCTCCGGCAGCAGCGGCGTGTGGAGCGAAACGAAGTCCGACTGCGCGAGGAGCTCGTCGAGGGAGACGAATGTTGCGCCGACCTCGCGCTCGGCGTCCTCGTTCCGGCGCGCGTCCGTGTACAGGATCCGCATCTGGAAGCCCTTCGCGCGGCGCGCGACCGCGCGTCCGATGCGGCCCATGCCGACGATGCCGAGCGTCGCGTGGTTCACG
>DASWFN010000008.1:0-7187 GCA_036394215.1 Candidatus Limnocylindria bacterium | reverse complement strand
CCGTCCTGGGCAAGGATGATGAGCACCTTCGCCCCTTGCGAGATCAGGTTGTCGACGTTGGTCGCCTGCGTCTCCGCCGATGACTTCGCGTCGTTCGAAACGTACTTCCCGCCAGCGGCTGCGATGGCCGCCTTGATCGCGGGCTCGTCCCACTTGGCCCAGCGCTCTTCCTGGTAGTTGTTCCAGGACACGCCGACGGTGCACGCCGGTGCTGGCGTGGCAGCGGCGGTCGTCGCGACCGCGACGGTCGCGGGTGCTGAGGGACTCGCGGCTCCGGTACCGCTCCCGCCACACGCCGACACGATCAGCGCAAGTGCAGCCGCCAGTATCGCGATACGTCTTGCCATCGGTCTTCCATTCCTCCCGCTGCCTCGCTGAGCGAGGGCGCGCGGGCTACCTTAGCACCGTCCGAAGAAGGAAAGGTTGCGATGACTCTGAGCTCCGCAACTAAACATTCGTAGGTGAGCACAGGTCGAAGGCCGCTGATGCGGCGCGGACCGGGAATCGCCGCCGTTATCGCGCTCTCGGCCGCCGCCGCCGTGGCCGTCGCGACCGGTATCGGACGGCCGGCGCCGGCCGCGGCGCTGGGCCCGCCCCGTTTCGTGGACGAGACGGCCACCTCCGGGATCGACCACGTCTACGCCGGCCCGTTCGAATACGCCGTCGGCGGCGGCGTCGCGGTCTTCGATTGCTCGGGCGACGGGAAGCCCGACCTGTACCTGGCCGGCGGCAGCAATCCGGCGGCGCTCTATCGGAACGACAGCCCGGTCGGGGGCCCGCTCCACTTCACGCGGCTCTCCGATCCGGCGACGGACCTCATCGGCGTCGTCGGCGCCTACCCGATCGACATCGACGGCGACGGGATCGCCGACCTCGTGGTCCTTCGCAATGGGGAAACGGTCCTCCTCCACGGACTTGGCGGGTGTCGCTTCGAGCGCGCGAACGAGGCCTGGGGCTTCGCCGGCGGTCGCGCGATCACCACCGCGTTCAGCGCGACTTGGGAGGCCCGAGCCATCCGACCGACGCTCGCCTTCGGGCGCTACGTGGATCCCGCGAGCAACGATCCCCACCACCTGTGCTTCGACAACGAGCTGGTGCGCCCGAGTACTGGCGCCGCGACGTACGCGCCGCCGATCCCCCTCCTGCCCAGCTGGTGCGCCCTGTCGATGCTGTTCAGCGATTGGAGCCGCGCAGGGCGGATGGACCTTCGCGTGAGCAACGATCAGCACTACTACCTGCCGACCGACGGTCAGGAGCAGCTGTGGCGCGTCGCTCCGGATGAAATGCCGCGGCTCTACACGGCTGAGGACGGGTGGGTCTCCGTGCAGATCCAGGGGATGGGCATCGCGAGCTACGACCTCACCGGCAGCGGCTATCCGGCGGTCGTCCTGACGAGCCAGGGGGACAATCGGCTCCAGACACTCGCCACCGGTCCGTCGCAGCCGACGTATCGGGACATCGGCGCGAAGCGCGGTGTGAACGCGGCTCGACCGTTCACCGGCGGTGACGTGCGCCCATCCACGGCCTGGCACGCGCAGTTCGACGACGTGAACAACGACGGCTTCATCGATCTCTTCCTCTCGAAGGGCAACGTCGGCGAGCAGGCCGACTACGCGCAGAAGGATCCGAGCAACCTTCTCCTCGGGCAGGCGGATGGCACGTTCCGCGAGGTCGCCGACGTGGCAGGCATCCTCAGCTTCGACCGCGGCCGTGGAGCGGCGCTCGCCGACCTCGACCTCAGCGGGATGCTCGATCTGGTCGAGGTGAACTACGGAGCGCCGGTGCGGATCTGGAGGAATGTCGGCTCGGGTGACGCGGCGCGCCCGGCCGGGATGGGCCACTGGATCGGACTGCGCCCCGCGCAGACCGGGCCGAACGTCGACGCGATCGGCGCATGGGTCGAGGTCCGCGCCGGTGATCGGATCCAACGGCGCGAGCTGACGGTCGGCGGGGGGCATGCCGGAGGGCAGCTCGGCTGGATCCACTTTGGCCTCGGCGACGCCACGGCCGCCGACGTCCGCGTCCTCTGGCCCGGTGGCGAGACCGGCCCGTGGATGCACGTCGCCGCCGATCGGTTCTTCGATCTCCGGCGAGGCGACACCGACGCACGGCCGTGGTCACCCCGGAAGTGATGGTGGCGCGCGGTCGGTCGCTAGGCTGAGCCCGATGCAGCGGGAAACCCGTTATCGCGCGATCGGGTTGGCGCTCGTCCTCGTCGTGGCCGTCGGTACCGTGCTCGGGACGACGCGTCCCTGGGAGCGGGCGCCGACCTGCCCGGCGTTCGCCGATCATCCGGACTGGTCGGTCGCACGCCGCTGGGACGAAGCGCTCCTCGACGCGATCCGGCGCTCGCTGCCGAACCCGCCGGTCCACGCGCGCAACCTGTTCCACGCGTCGGTGGCGATGTGGGATGCCTGGGCCGCCTACGACCCGGCGGCGGCTGGCTACGTCTTCACCGAGAAGCCGGCCGCGTCGGATGTCGCCGCCGCGCGGCGTGAGGCGATGAGCTACGCGGCGTACCGCGTCCTCACTGCGCGCTTCATCAAGGCGGTCGGCGCCGACCGATCGCTGTCCGAGTTCGCCGACGTCATGGACGGGCTGTGTCTCCCGCTCACGAGCACGACAACCGACGGCGATTCGCCGGCCGCGGTGGGCAACCGGATCGCGAAGGCGATCCTCGATGCATCCAGCCGCGACGGCGCCAACGAGCTCAACGGCTACGCGGACCCCGACTACAAGCCGGTGAATGCGCCGCTCGTCGTCGCCAGGGCGGGCATCACGCTCGCCGATCCGAACCGCTGGCAGCCGCTCCAGATCGAGCACATGGTCAGCCAGAACGGGGTGCCCGTCACGAACGGCACGCAGCAGGCCGTCGGCCCGCACTGGGGCCACGTCACCGGTTTCGGTATCCCGCCCGGCGGGGTCGCCGGCACGCCGTTCGACCCCGGACCGCCGCCGCGCCTCGGCGATCCCGCGACGGACGCCGCGTACCGGGCCCAGGCGGTCGAGGTGATCCGCGACAGCGCCGCGCTCGATACGTCGAGTGACGCCGTGATCGACGTCTCGCCGCGGGCACTCGGGGCGAACGCGCTCGGATCGAACGACGGCCGCGGCTACCCCGTCAATCCGGCGACGGGCGCCCCCTACGCGCCGGACCTCGTGCGCCGGGGCGACTTCTACCGCGCGATCGCGGAGTTCTGGGCCGACGGTCCGAGCTCCGAGACCCCGCCCGGCCACTGGAACGTCCTCGCGAACGCGGTCTCGGACCAGCTGGCTCCGAACCTGCGCATCGGCGGCAAGGGCGCGATCCTCGATCGCCTGCAGTGGGACGTGAAGCTCTACCTCGCGCTCAACGGCGCGGTGCACGACGCGGCGATCGCGGCGTGGGGCCTCAAGGGTCGGTACGACGGCGTCCGGCCGATCTCGATGATCCGCTACCTCGCGAGCCTCGGACAATCGAGCGATCCCGCGGGCCCGTCGTACGACAAGGAGGGCCTGCCGCTCATCCCCGGGCTCATCGAGCTCGTCACGAAGGACGCCACGGCGCCGGGCCGGCCGATGGCCGCGCTCGCGGGCCATGAGGGCGAGGTCGCGGTCCGGGCCTGGCCGGGAACACCGGCGGATCCGAAGACGCAGGCCTCGGCGGTCACCTGGATCCTCGGCACCGCGTGGGTGCCGTACCAGCTGCCGACGTTCGTCACGCCCGCGTTCCAGGGCTACATCTCCGGCCACAGCACGTTCAGCCGAGCCGCGGCCGAGATCCTGACCGCGATCACCGGCAGCGAGTACTTCCCCGCCGGTCTCGCGACCTGGACGGTGCCGAAGGGAGCGTTCAAGTTCGAGGCCGGACCGACCGCCGATGTCGTGCTGGAGTGGGCGACGTATTACGACGCCGCGGACCAGGCCGGGCAGTCGCGGTTGTACGGGGGCATCCACATCCAGGCCGACGACTTCATCGGGCGCGTCGTCGGCTCGAGCTGCGGCAAGGACGCGTGGTCTCTCGCCCAGCGGTACTACACGGGCCTCGTCCCTCGCTGAACGGGGTGCGGCGCGTCTTCCTCGGGATCGATTGCGGCACCCAGGGGACGAAGGCCGTGCTGTGCGATCCGGACACCGGCGCGATCGTGGCCATCGGTCGCGCGGCGCACGCGCTCGTCACGCGCGACGACGGCACGAGCGAACAAGACCCGGACTGGTGGATCGATGCGCTGCGTGTCGCCGTTCGCGACGCGACGCGGTCCGAGCGATTCGAGATCGCCGGCATCGGCGTCTCCGGGCAGCAGCACGGTCTGGTGTGCCTCGACTCGCGCGACCGCCCGGTCCGCGCGGCGAAGCTGTGGAACGACACGACCACGGCGAGCGAGGCGGTCGCGCTAACCGCGACGCTCGGCGGACGCGACCGGGTCCTCGAGCTGACCGGCAACCTGATCCTTCCCGGCTACACCGCGCCGAAGATCGCGTGGCTCGCCACGCACGAGCCCGACGCCTATGCGCGCACGGTCCGGATGTGCCTTCCGCATGACTACCTGGATCTCTGGCTCACCGGACGGTTCGTCTCCGAGCCCGGTGATGCGTCGGGCACGGCGTACTTCGATATCCGCGCCCGTCGCTACGGCGAGGCCGTGCTCGCCGCGATCGACGGCCACCGGGACTGGGCGACCACGCTGCCATCGATCGCGCCATCGCTCGACATCATCGGCACGCTCCGAATGGAAGCGGCTGAGGCGCTCGGACTTGCGGCGGGGATCCCCGTGAGCGCGGGCGGCGGCGACAACATGTGCGCCGCGATCGGTAGCGGCGCCGTCGTCGAAGGCCCGGTGGTCGTGAGCCTCGGAACATCTGGCACGGCCTTCTCCTACCGATCCGAGCCGGCGATCGACCCCCGCGGCGAGGCCGCCGCATTCTGCGACTCGACCGGCGGCTGGCTGCCGATGGGCGTCACGTTGAACTGCACGAACGCGACGGAGTGGATCCGCGGCCTGGTCGGTCTGGACCACGCCGCGGTCGACGCCGCGATCGCGTCCGACCGAACGACCGGCCTGACCTTCCTCCCCTTTCTCTCCGGCGAGCGCACGCCGAACCGTCCGGAGGCCGCGGGCGTGTTCGTCGGACTTCGCGCGAGCCACGGACGAGAGGCGATCGTCCAAGCTGTGGTGGAGGGCGTGACGTTCGGTCTCGCCTACGCGCTCGACGCGCTCCGCCGCACCGGCGTCACGTGCACCGAGGTCGCGCTGGTCGGCGGCGGCTCGACCTCGGACGCGTGGGCGCAGCTCTGCGCCGACGTCTTCGCGACGAGCGTCTCGCGTCCGGCGATCACCGAGGCGGCCGCTGCCGGCGCGGCGCGCCAGGCGCAGTGGGCGGTCGAAGGACAGCGTCCGGATGCGCCCGCGGCGCCATCTCGGCGCTTCGACCCTCGTCCGAGTGCGAGGCTGAGCGAAGCCGCCGCGCGGATGTCCGTGCTCCGCAAGCTGGCCGAGGTCGCCGACCTCTGATCGATCACCCGCGCAGGGCCTCGATCTGGATGAGATTGCCGCAGGTGTCCTCGAAGACCGCGGTGGTGACGGGCCCCATCTCCGCCGCCTCTTGGGTGAACCGCACACCGAGGCCCTGCAGCCGCGCGAACTCGCGATGGACGTCAGCGACGGCGAAGGAGGTGAACGGGATCCCGTCGGCGACGAGCGCCTCCTTGAACGGCCGTGCCGCCGGATGGCTGTCCGGCTCCAGGACGAGCTCGGTGCCGTTCGGGTCCTCCGGCGAGGTCACGGTGGAGCCAGCGGAACTCGCCCAGTGGGACCTCAGTCTTCTTCTCGAATCCGAAGACCTCGGTGTAGAAGCGCAGCGCCTTGTCCTGGTCATCGACCATGACGCTCGCGATATGGATCCTCATGGTGTCCTGTCCTCCTTCGTATCGGTCAGCCAGCGGCGCACGATGCCTCCGTAGGTCGCCGCCACGAATCCATGGTGGCGCGTTCGTCCGCGCGCGGCGCATGCCGCTCGTCCGCGCGTCAAGTCTGACGTTCGTCTCGACTTGACCCGCTCTTCACCGTGCGGCACAAGACTTGCCGAACTGCTGGACGGCGAAGTCCCTTTGAGGAGGTCGACGTGGCGTTTAAGCGCAGCGTGGCCATCGGCGCGTCGAGTTTTCTAATCGCCGTCGCTCTGACGGCAATGACGACTCCTGCCCTCGCCGCTGATGCAGTCGTCTGCGGCAGCGTCCTGGGTTTCAGCCCTGCTACGGCGAGTGCCACGGGCTCTTTCGTCATCAGCCAGATCGAGCCACCGGCTGGACCATCAACGACGATGCCCGCCGTGGCGTTCATGCTCCCGGCAGGGACGCAGCTGCCTCTGCCTTCGGGTTACGTCTGCGTCCGCTACTCGACTGCAGGTGCGACGAACACCTTCATCGCCATCGTGCAGGCAGGTGCGCCGGGCTTCATCGCATCCCCCACACCCGGTCCATCTGCAACCGGTGGAAGAGGGTCCACTCCGTCGAATCCCTCAGCGCTTCCAAGTACGTCCACCGAAAACCTACCGAGCGACCCGAACTTGGAGGTGCCGGCAATCGCCCTGGTGCTCCTCATTGCAGCCGGCTATGTAGTGCGCTGGCTGTCCCTTCGCAGCGCTCCGCCTCACGGCTAGCGTGAACGGGGTCAGCCTCCCGCGCCGGGTGGACCGTGCACACAACCGACACGTCGCAGGGCGCGAGCTGGCTGGTGTCAATCGTCCGGGCCGAGTGTCACGAATGCCTACGTAAGGTGTCATTCGACACTGACCGAGTACGCCTGGAGGGGCTCGAACCCCCGACCTCAACGTTCGTAGCGTTGCGCTCTATCCAACTGAGCTACAGGCGCGCGCGGAGACTCAAGTTTAGCATCGCGACCTGAATGCCGGTCCTCCCTTCGTCCATCGACCGCGCGTCGCCGCAGGCCCGCGCCAACCGCGACGCGATGAGCACACTCGTCGCGGAGCTGCACAAGAAGCTCGACGCGGTCCGCCAGGGCGGTCCCGAGCGGGCCCGCGAGAAGCACCTCAAGGCGGGCAAGCTGCTGCCGCGCGAGCGCGTCGAGCGGCTCCTCGATCCGGGCTCGCCGTTCCTCGAGATCGGGCCGCTCGCGGCGCTCGACCTGTACGACAACGAGGCGCCGTCGGCGGGGATCATCACCGGGATCGGCCGGGTGGCCGAGCGC
>DASWFN010000007.1:0-2041 GCA_036394215.1 Candidatus Limnocylindria bacterium | reverse complement strand
TCGCCACCACGCGTCCCGAGACGATCGTCGCGGACACCGCGATCGCGGTGCATCCCGAGGACCCGCGGTGGAAGGACCTCATCGGCCAGGAGGTGCTCGTGCCGGTGGCCGAGCGGAAGGTGAAGATCATCGGCGACGAGGCCGTCGACCGTGAGTTCGGCACCGGTGCGTTGAAGGTGACCCCCGGCCACGACGCGACGGACTTCGAGATCGGCCAGCGCCACGGGCTGCAGGTGCTGTCGGCCATCGACACGCGCGGCTTCATGACGCACGCCGCCGGGCCCCTCGCGGGGATGGACCGCGATACCGCGCGCACCGCGATGGTCGAGAAGCTCCGCGAGCAGGGCCTGCTGGTGAAGCAGGAGCCGATCACGCACGCCGTCGGCATCCACGACCGCTGCGAGACCGTCGACGAGCCGCTCGTCCTGAAGCAGTGGTGGATGCGCATGGCCCCGCTCGCGAAGCCCGCGATCGAGGCCGTGCGGTCCGGCAGGACGAAGATCGTCCCGAAGTGGCAGGAGAAGGTCTATTTCGAGTGGCTGGAGAACATCCGCGACTGGTCCATCTCGCGCCAGATCTGGTGGGGCCACTCCATCCCGGTCTGGTACTGCCGCGACTGCGACGAGATCGTCGTGCCGGACGAGGACGCACCGGACCCCACCGTCTGTCCGAAGTGCCGGTCACATGATCTCCGGCAGGATCCCGACGTGCTCGACACGTGGTTCTCGTCGGCCCTCTGGCCGCACACGACGCTCGGCTGGCCTGAGCACACGAAGGACCTCGCGCGGTTCTACCCGGGCTCGATGCTCGAGACGGGGTGGGACATCCTGTTCTTCTGGGTCGCGCGGATGATGATGATGGGCCTCGAGAACATGGGCGATGTCCCGTTCCACACCGTCTACCTCCACGGCATGGTTCGCACCGACGGCCGGAAGATGAGCAAGTCCAAGGGCAACGTCACGAGCCCGGTCGGGATCATGGAGGAGCACGGCGCGGACGCGCTGCGGTACTCGCTCGTGAGCGGTATCGCCGCCGGCGCCGACAGCGAGTTCTCGGAGGGCAAGCTCGAGAACGGCCGCCGCTTCGTGAACAAGCTCTGGAATGCCGGACGCTTCGTGCTCGCGCAGATCGAGGCCCGTCCCGGCGCGCTCAACGGACCGATCGACGACCGGCCCGCGGGCGCCGACCTCACCGAGGCCGACCGCTGGATCATCTCGCGCACCGAGGCCACCGTGCAGGAGCTGACGCGCCTCATCGAGCAGTACCAGTTCGGCGAGTACGGGACCGCGCTCCAGCAGTTCGTCTGGAGCGAGGTCGCCGACTTCTACATCGAGCTCGCGAAGCCGCAGCGCCGGCCCGCGGGCTCGGAGGACGCCGCGGTCCGCACCCTCGCGTACGTGCTCGACCGCGTGCTCCGGCTCGCGCACCCGATCATTCCGTTCGTGAGCGAGACGCTCGCGCTCCAGCTCTGGGCGCACGGCCGCAGGTCGGATCCCGCGCCGTCGCTCGTGATCTCGCGCTGGCCGGTTCCGGGGCCGCGCGACCAGGCGCTCGAGGACCGCTTCGGCCTCGCGGTCGAGGTCATCCGCCGGATCCGCGAGCTGCGCCAGGAGGCCGGGGTCGAGCCGCGCGCGAGGGTGCAGGTCGCGCTCGGCGGTGATGCCGAGCCGCTTCGACCCTTCGCCGACATCATCGCGAGCCTCGCGACGGCCGACGTCACGTTCGGCGGTGGCCCGTCGGCGCCGACACTCGTGCGCGCGGTCGAGGTGCGTGTCGACGTGCCGCGCGACACCGCGGGCGATCGCGCCCGCCTGGAGAAGGAGCTGGAGGAGGCGCTGAAGCTGCTCGAGCACTCGCGCACCCTGCTCGGCTCGGACTTCGCGAAGCGGGCGCCCGCCCCGGTCGTGGAAAAAGCGCGCGCGACGCTCGCCGAACGCGAGGCCGCCGTCGCGTCGCTGAAAGCGGAGCTCGCGAAGACCACGAGCTAGGCGACCGGGTCACGCGCCTCACCTGAAGGTCAGCGCTGGCTGACCGCCTACCA
>DASWFN010000006.1:0-14784 GCA_036394215.1 Candidatus Limnocylindria bacterium | reverse complement strand
GCGGAGCTCGAGCGGCGCCGCAACGGCCTCGGCATCCTGCTCGTCGCCGTCGGCGCGCTGTTCCTCCTCGGCAATCTCGGGGTGTTCCGCTTCATCCAATTGAGCACGATCTGGCCGCTCGTCCTCATCGCGATCGGCGTGTACTTCATCGTGCAGCGGAACTGGCGATGAGCACCGAGACCACGACGTCCGCCACGCCCCCTCCGCCTCCGCCTGGCCGCCGCTATCACCGGCGCGGGACGTTCTGGCCGATCGTTCTCATCGGCATCGGGCTCGTCGCGCTTCTCGGCAACTACGGGCTCGTTGCGCCGATGACGTGGCTGTCGCTCATCGCGCTCTGGCCGGTGCTCCTGATCCTCCTCGGGATCGACATCGCGTTCGCGCGACGCTGGCCGCTGCCGACGCTCACGGCGGAGGTCGCGATCATCGCCCTCGCCCTCGTGTTGGCGGTGACGCAGCCGGCCTCGCTCGGGATCATGTCGTTCACGTTCGGTGATCGCAGCGGCGGCTGTGCGTCACCGTCGAGCAACGTGACGGTCGGTCGCGGCGCCATGGAGCGTCTCGCCCTGACGATCGAAGGCGGAGCGGCGCGGTACCGGGTCACGAGCGGCGCGACCGGCGCGGTCGAGGCCTCGTCCGACACCGGTGAGCTCTGCATCCGCGACCGCTCTTCCGGCACACGTGGCGACGTTCGCCTCACGCAGGGCGGCTTCCACTTCAGTGGCGGGTCCGAGATCCTCGTGAAGGTGCCGTCGGACCTGCCGTTGACGCTCACCGTCAACGGCGGCGCGGGCGAGTTCTTCTACGACCTGCACGACGTGAAGCTCGTCGACGCCGGGATGAGCATCGGCGCGGCGACCGTCACGATGATCCTGCCGCACCCGACCGGCGAGCTGCGGATCCGTGCGGACGGCGGCGCGTCGAGCCTCGTCTTCGAGGTCCCCGCCGACGTCGAGGTCCGCGTCTCGATCAACGGCGGCCTGGTCTCGGCGAGCTCGGTCAATCCGCGGGCGACGCGCTCCGGGAACGTCATCGAGACGGCCGGCTACGCGAGCGCGAAGGACCGCGTCACCATCAGCGTGAACGGTGGAGCGAGCTCGGTCACCGTCCGTTAGCCGGGCGGCCGGGGCTCAGTCGATCGAGTCCCGGCCACGCCAGCCGGATCTGCGGATGCTGCGGGCGAAGATCTTCCGCTGCCGCTTCTCCTCCGACAGCGCGAGCGCGTCGCGCTTCTTCGAGATGAAGGCCTCCTCGCGCTCCAGCTTGCGATAGCTCGCGTAGCGGTCCGCCGCCAGGCGACCGTCGTCGAGCGCCGCGCGGATCGCGCAGCCTGGCTCGGTCACGTGGGCGCAGTCGCCGAACTGGCAGGCCCGCGCGAGCGCGTCGATGTCCCCGAAGACCGCCGAGAGCCCCGCCTCGGCGTCCCAGAGCTGCAGCTCGCGCATCCCGGGGGTATCGATGACGAGGCCGCGGCCCTCCACGAGGACGAGCTCGCGGTGCGTCGTGGTGTGGCGGCCACGGCCGTCGGCGCGGATGTCCGCGGTCGGACGGTCCGTGCCGGCCAGCGTGTTCAGCAGGGTGGTCTTCCCGACCCCCGATGGGCCGAGGAACGCGGCCGTCCGCCCCGGGCGGCAGTACGCGTCGAAGACCTCGAGGCCGCTGCCGCTGCGGGCGCTGACGAGCTGCACCGGCGTTCCCGGCGCGACGGCACCGACCGCCGCGAGCGCGACGTCCGGGTCGGCGCAGAGATCGGCCTTGTTGAGCAGGATCACCGGCTCGGCGCCGCTTTCGTACGCGACGGTGAGGTAGCGCTCGAGCCGGCGGAGATTCGGGGCGACGTCCAGCCCCACGACGACGAAGACGACGTCGATGTTGACGGCCGCGACCTGCTCGGCGAGATCGAACGGGTCGCGGCGCGAGAAGATCGTTCGGCGCGGGAGGACGGCGTGGATCACGCCGTCGCGGACGAGCACCCAATCGCCGACGACGGGAAAGTCCGCGGGTGCGCGGCTCTCGTGCCGGAAGCGGCCGGAGACGGCGCCGGCGGACTCGCCCGCGGCGCCATAGAGGACGTAGCCGCCGCGATGCTGGACGGCCACACGCGCCGGAGCGAGCTCATCGCTCGCGGGTGTCGTGACGGTCGAACGGACGGCTTCCCAGCGGGTGTCCCAGCCGAGTGCTTCGAGTCGAGGGTCCAATCGCGCCTCCTTCGGATGTCGTGGACCGATCCGGTCACGACGCCGAAGGACGGACGGTCAGGCGGCGGCAGGACCGGAGGTGCGGGAGCGGCTCGCGGCAAGCTCGGTCATGAACGCACCTCCTGCTGTTGCTGCGCACGTGTCGCGCGCCGCGCAACGATAGCATCGGCGTCGAGTGAAGCGCCCCCTCCGGCTCATCGTCGTGGCGCTGATGATCCTCGCCGTGACCGCGCCGGCCGCGGCGGCGGACACCGGCTGGGCCATCGAGACATTCAGGGCCGACCTCGCGATCCGCCCGAACGGGAACCTGAACATCGTCGAAGCGATCGAGGTCGACTTCCGCGGCCTCGAGAAGCACGGGATCTTCCGCGTCATCCCGACGCGGTATCGGTTCGACGAGCGCCGCGACCGCACCTACGGGATCTTCGTCGACGGGGTGACCGACGCCGCGGGCCGCCCGCTCCTCTACCAGGTCACCACTGCGGACGCCGCGACCGAGATCAAGATCGGCGACCCCGGCCGCACGGTGAGCGGCAAGCAGAGCTATCGCATCCGCTACACGATCACCGGCGCGCTGAACGCGTTCGACGATCACGACGAGCTCTACTGGAACGTGAACGGCGGCCGCTGGGAGGTGCCGACTGGCGCCGCGAGCGCGACGGTCACGGTCCCCGGCACCGCGGTGCAGCGGGTGACGTGCTTCCAGGGCCCGCTCGGCTCGACCGAGCCGTGCACGACGGCGCGGTCGGTCCGCGGGAGCGCGGGCACATCGACGGCGGAGTTCGCGTCGCGCTCGCTCGCCCCCGGCGAGCAGCTCAGCGTCGTGGTCAGCCTCGCGAAGGGCGCCGTGTCCGTCGCGCCGCCCACGCTCGTCGCGCATCCGCGCGGCTTCGCCGACTACTTCTCGACCTCGCCGTTCGCGCTCGGCGTCGCGGCCGCCGTCCTCGCCGGCGGGCTCTGGGCGGTGTGGTGGCTCTGGTGGACCCGCGGGCGCGATCGCGGCCGGCCGCGCGGCGCGATCGTTCCCGAGTACGAGCCTCCCGCGAAGCTGCGCCCGGCGCAGCTCGGGGTCCTCGTCGATGAGAGCGCCGACTCGCGCGACCTCGTCGCGACGATCGTCGATCTCGCGGTGCGCGGCTACCTCATGATCACGGAGCACCCGAAGGAAGGCCTCTTCGGCCACACCGACTGGACGCTCGACAAGAAGAAGGTCGGTGACGATCTGCTGCCGTACGAGCGCCGGCTGTTCGAGGGCCTGTTCACGGGCGGCGACAGCGTCCTCCTGTCGAGCCTGAAGGGGACGTTCTCGCTCACGCTCAAGGGCGCGGAGAGCCTGCTTTACACGGACGCGACGGAGCGCGGCTGGTTCGTCGCCGATCCGTCAGGGGTCCGCGTCAGGTACGCGGGCCTCGGGTGCCTGACCTCCGCCGCGGGCATCGGCCTCACGTTCCTCCTCGGCCGGACGCTCGGCTGGGGCCTCGCGGGCGCGGCGCTCGTGCCGGTCGGAGCCGTGCTGCTGGTGATGAACCGTGCGATGCCCGCGCGCACCGCGGCCGGCGCCGCGCTCTTCGCCCAGACACTCGGGGTTCAAGCGCTACATGGAGACGGCCGAGACCGACCGCGCGAAGTTCGCGGAGAAGGAAGGGCTGTTCACGGCGTACCTCCCGTACGCCGTCATGTTCGCGAGCGTCGATCGGTGGATGCGCGCGTTCGCGGGCCTCGACACCGCGGCCGCCGTGTCGAGCTTCTATGTCGGTCCGAGCGCCTTCAACGCGCTGGCGTTCTCGAACAGCTTCGAGGGGTTCTCCAGCTCGCTCGCGTCGACCGTCGTTTCGACGCCCGCCGGCAGCGGCGGGAGCGGCTTCTCCGGTGGAGGCGGGTTCTCCGGCGGCGGCGGTGGTGGCGGCGGCGGGGGGAGCTGGTGAGCCGGTGAGCGGTCCGGATCCCTCGGCTCTCGCGCAGCGCGTCACGGCGCTCATGGCGAAGCACGTCGTACCCGGTATCGCCATCGGCATCCTCGACGCCGACGGCGAGCGCACCTGGAGCTTCGGCGTGACGAATGTGGAGCATCCACTGCCCGTCACCGCCGACACCGTGTTCGAGATCGCGTCGGTGACCAAGACCATGACCGCGACGGTCGCCGCACGGCTCGCGGCGGAAGGGCGGCTGGACCTCGACGCGCCGCTGCGGCGGTACCTACCGGACTTCCGCGTCGCCGACGCGGATGTGAGCGCGCGGGTCACGGTGCGCGACCTCTTCACGCACACCGCCGGCTGGTTCGGCGAGTACCTCGAGCCGACCGGCTATGGGGAAGACGCGATCGCCGAAGCCGTAGCCGGGATGGCGACCGTCGAGCAGGTCTCGCCGGCCGGGGTCTTCTCCTATAACAACGTGTCGCTCACGGTCGCAGGCCGGGTCATCGAGGTCGTGACCGGCAGGCCCTACGCGCAGGCCGTACGGGAGCTGCTGTTCGTCCCGCTCGGGATGGCGCGGTCGGCGTTCGACGCGGCGGACGTGCTGTACGAGCGTCTCGCCGCGGGCCACACGGTCCGCGACGGCAAGCCGGCGGTCGTGCGCACGCCGTTCGGCGAGGGCCGGAACGCGGATCCGGCCGGCGGGGTGCGATCCACGGTCAGCGACCTCCTGCGCTACGCGCGCTCCCATCTCGGCGACGGGACGGCTGCCGCCGGGGCGCGCCTGCTGCCCGCCGCCGCGCTCGCCGCGATGCGCGAGCCGCGCGTGCCGATGGGGCCCATCGGGCACGTCGGTCTGGCGTGGTTCATCGACGATCGCGGCGACACGCGCCTGGTCGCCCACGGCGGCGCGACCGTCGCGCACATGAGCCAGCTCGTGTTGGTCCCGCAGCGCGGGGTCGCGTTCGTCATCTTGACCAACGGAGCCAACGGCTCGGCGCTGTACGCGGAGCTGCAGGAATGGCTGTTCACCGAATGGCTCGGCCTTCCGGGCCGCACGATCCCGGCTCCGCTGACGCAGCAGCCGGACCTCAGGCCGTACGCGGGCCGCTACTGGGCGCCGCTGTCGGACGTCGAGCTGGCTCCTGAGAACGGCGGCCTCGTCATCCGGCTGACCTGGAAGGGCTCCGTCGCCGAGCGTCCCGTCCCGCGACCGGTCCGGCTCGCGTTCACCGGACCCGACACGGTCATCTCGACGGCGGGCTCGGACGCGCCGCCGGCGGGCGATTTCCTGCGCGATCCCAACGGGTCCATCTCGTATTTCCGCTGGGGAAGCCGAGCCCGCCGGAAGATCGGCTAGGCCGACACCGAGCGCGCACCGTTCCGTCCCGCGGCCGCAACTCTGCGCGGTCGGCCGTCTGCCTACCATTCGAGAGGCCCACAAACGCAGGTATCGAGGGAGATGAGCGCATGAGCGTGTATCGCGCCGAGTACATCTGGATCGACGGTTCGAAGCCGACCCCGAAGCTCCGATCGAAGGCCAAGGTCGTCCCGATCGGCGAAGCGCCGCCGATCTGGGGCTTCGACGGATCGAGCACCGAGCAGGCCCCCGGCGCCGCCTCCGACTGCGTCCTGCGGCCGGTCTTCGTCTGCCCCGACCCCGTGCGCGGCGGCGAGAACAAGCTCGTCATGACCGAGGTGCTGCTCACGGACATGACGCCGCACCCGACGAACACGCGTGCCGCGAACGCCGCGATGGCCAAGAAGTACGCGACCGACGACACCTGGTTCGGGATCGAGCAGGAGTACACGTTCTTCGACGGCTCGCGGCCGCTCGGATTCCCGGACAACGGCTTCCCGCCGCCCCAGGGCGGCTACTACTGCGGGGTCGGCGCCGACGAGGTCTTCGGCCGCGAGGTCGTCGAGGCTCACCTCGACGCGTGCATCAAGGCCGGCCTGCGGATCGCCGGCATCAACGGCGAGGTCATGCCCGGCCAGTGGGAGTTCCAGATCGGTCCGATCGGCGCGCCGGACATCGGCGACCAGATGTGGATCGCCCGCTGGCTCCTCTACCGCGTCGCCGAGGACTTCGGCATCAGCGCCACGCTCTATCCGAAGCCGGTGCGCGGCGACTGGAACGGCGCGGGTGCGCACACGAACTTCTCGACGAAGACGATGCGCTCGAACTACGACGCGTGCGTCGCGGCCGCCGAGGCCCTGAAGACGCGCCACGACCTCCACATCGCGAACTACGGCTACGCGATCGAGGAGCGCCTCACCGGCCTCCACGAGACCGCCTCGTACAAGGAGTTCAGCTACGGCGTGTCGAACCGCGGCGCCTCGGTCCGGATCCCCTGGCAGGTCGCGAAGGACAAGAAGGGCTACATCGAGGACCGCCGTCCGAACGCGAACTGCGACCCCTACGTCGTCACCCGGCTCATCATCGAGACCGTCTGCGGCGCGGCCGCGAAGAAGCGGCCGACCCTGCTCAAGGCGGCGAAGCGTCCGGCTCGCGCGAAGGGCAAGGCGAAGAGAACGGCAGCCTAGACAACGTGCGGCCGGGACCGGCTTCGCCGGCCCCGGCCGAGCCCCATTCGAATGGACGCGGGCGCACGGCCCGCGCCGTTTCATTTCACGAGGCTGGTGACGACGAGCGCGACGAGGGCGAGGCTCATCCCGACGGTCGCGAGCCAGCCGAGCGCCGTGAGCACCGGGCCGATGCGCTGCTTGCCCATCACCTGCGGATTGCGGGCGGCGAGCATGACGAGGACGAGCAGCGGCGGCGCGACGGCGCCATTGATCACGGCGGTCCAGAAGAGCGCGTCGATCGGATTGATGCCGGTGAAGTTGAGGGCCACGCCGAGGATCGTCGCGGCGGCGATGACCGTGTAGAACTCTTTCGCCCGCCGCCAATCGTGGTCGAGCCCGTAGCGCCAGCCGAAGGCCTCAGCGATCGCGTAGGCCGCGGAGCCGCTGAGGATCGGGATCGCGAGCAGGCCCGCGCCGATCATCCCGACCGCGAACAGGATGCCGGCGAAGTCACCGGCGAGCGGCTTGAGCGCCTCCGCGGCGTCGGCCGCGCTCTTGATGTCGTGCTCGCCGGCCTTGAACAGCGTCAGGGCGGTCGCGAGGATGATGAAGTACATCACGATCTGCGAGAACCCCATGCCCGCGACGGTGTCGATCGTCGCGTAGTGGAGCTCCGCGGGCGTCGCGCCGCGCCGGGACGCGATGGTCGTCTTGCCCTGCTCGATCTCCTCCTCGATGACCTCGCTCGACTGCCAGAAGAAGAGGTATGGCGAGATCGTCGTCCCGAGGATCGCGACGAGCGTCGTGAGGTATGCCGGGTCGAGGCTGAACGTGGGAACGACCGTGGCCCGCAGCGTTTCGCCGAGGTCCGGCTTGACGATGAACGCGTCGATGACGTACGCGAAGAGCGCGAGGGTGAGCCACTTGAAGGTATTCGCGATGAGCCGGTAGCTGCCGAACACCTGCAGCGCCAGGATCCCGGCGGCGACCGGGACGACGAGCCAGACCGCGTCGACGTGCGTGATCGAGTGCACGGCATCCGCGATCGCGCCGAGATCGGCGCCCACGTTGATGGTGTTCGCCACGAAGAGCAGCGCGACGGAGCCGTACAGGAGGGGCCGCGGATAGTGGTCGCGCATGACCCCGGCGAGGCCCTTCCCGGACACCATCCCGAGACGGCAGCAGGCGCTCTGCACGGCGGTCATGAGGGGGAAGGTGAGCAGCGCCGTCCAGAGGGTCTGCAGGCCCAGGGTCGCCCCAGCGACGGCATACGTCCCGATGCCGCTCGGATCGTCGTCGGACGCCCCGGTGACGAAGCCCGGCCCGAGGATGCGGCCGGCCTTCTTGATCGGGTTCGGCTCGGCGGCGATGTCCTTCGCGGTGCCGGCGCGCTTCTTCGCCGGGGCCGCGTAGGGGATGTCCCGAGATGCTCGTGTTGCCACATCGAACGTCAGGCAGGTTCCATGCCCTTCTCCGTCGTGAGAAGATGAAGAACGTGATCGAGGGGCTGCTGCAGCCGACACACCTCGCGCTCATCCTGGTGATCGGGCTCATTGTGTTCGGTCCCGGCAAGCTCGCCGAGCTCGGCGGGCAGCTTGGCCGCGGGGTGCGCGAGTTCCGGACGAATATGGACGCCGGGGCGAACGATGCCGCCGCCGTGCGGACCTTCTGCACCGCGTGCGGCGCCGAGCGGCCGTCCGGCGCGACCTACCGGTTCTGCTCGGCGTGCGGGGCGTCACAGGCGTAGACGCGCTCGGTCGCGGCGTCGTGGGTGTCCGTCTCTGTGGACCCGGCTGGATTCGGGTCAGGGCGACAGTGCTGCGGGTTGATGCGCTGACCGCAGCCGATTGCCGGCGCTGGCTGGAGGAAACCGCCTGAGGCTGTCGGCCGGGGCGGATTGGGCTGCAGAACGACGTGTCGCCGGTTCAAGTCCGACCTCGGCCTAGGACTCTGCTGCTGGCTTCTTGAGCGGCCGCCACAGGAAAGGCGTGTGCCGAGGATCGCGAACAGTTCGCCTACGCGGCCCCGGCATCAGGAAGGGCCGTCACTGTTGCCGAGGCTCGGGCGATCTAGCGGCCCTGCCAATCCACCAAGCGACCGCGACGCCCGCTGCGATAGCCACCAGGAGCGCCTGCGGGTCGATCGAGCAGGGGACGAGCTGAGCGAGCGTGCAGGCGGTAGATTCCGGTGTAGGTAGGCAAGGCGCGTATGGACATCGACGCGTCAGCCAAGCAATCCCGAGGATCGCGGTGCCAACCAGAACACCCGCGAGCAACGCCCTGACGACCCGCGGGCGAGTCTGTTTCACCCAATCTCCCTCAGGCTGGACCCGACTCGGGCCGGCTCACGTAACGTCCTCAGTACGGAGCCCATGTGCCCCCGCCGGCGGCGCTGATTGCTCGGAACGCAGCTGCGATCTGCGTGTAGTTCGTCCCTCCCGCGTTCGGGGTTCCGCTTAGGATCCCTTGCGCCATCGACGTCCCGTCCGTTCGCGTTTGATAGAAGGGGCCGCCGCTGTCGCCAGGAGATGCGGTCAACCAAGAGACAACTTGGTGTGCGCACCTGAACGTTGTTGTCGGCCGGATAGATGAAGCATTGGTTGATCGCGGTGACGCTCCCACATTGCTCGGTCTTCTCGTTCACGAGCGAGAGGCACGTCAGTTCACCGACCATCGCGTCCGCTTCGTATCCCTGGATGACGCGCAGGTTGTGCGAGGTACATAAGACTCCGCACGACGTGGTTGAGATGTAGACGTAGTGCGAAGCATCCGTTTGAGTTTGGAGCGGGATGACCTCTACGTCTCCAGGCACGTCGAAGACACTGGTCGTCGTCGATCCAACGTCATACGGGAAGAGAAAGTCTCCTTGGAACCACTCTCCATCGGCCCCGCAGTGGCCTGCCGTAAGAACCGCGTTCATGGAACCGTTGCTCACCACGAAGGCGGACGCACACGCGAACTTGCCGTCCTCGATGTAGAGGCCGCCCATCATGGGCGGCGCTTCTTTGGCGGTTTCGCCAAGCGTCCGCGGGGGTGGAGCGGCCTCCAGCCGCCAGGGCCGGTCGGGATAGCGGGCCTGAAGGATTGCCTGTATTGCGGGTGTTCGCGTCGGGACTCGGAGGGCGACGCTATTGGTTGGAACGTCGGGACCGAATGACGACAAGGCCACGCCGTGATCCCTGAGCCAGGACACGTCGGCTGAAACCTGACCGGCGAAACGCTTCAGCTCCGCATAGCTGTACTTCGCGCTGACTACTTGCAGCTGTGTCGCGGCGACGGGCCCAAGAGCTGACGCGAGCGCCGCGCGATGAGCGTCGATGTTTCGAATCACGAGCACAGTGATGGTCCCGTCAGCCAATTGATTGAAGAATTCGCCCGCGAAATCGTCGACGTGGGCGGCCAGGTATGCGCCGAATGGGGTGAGCTGCCCTGCACCAACGTCGACCGGGCCGGGTCCGACGAGTTCGATCAGGCGCTGTCGCGACATCATGTCGGCGGCTTCCTCTGCGGTGAGGAGGGCGCCCCAATTGCGACTCGAGCCCGTTAAAGCGCCACTTGCCTGCCGGGCGTAGAGACTCGCGATGTATGCAGGATCAGCATTGAAGCCGAATGCTTGCCGAAACCGCTCGTCCTGCGCTTCCTGCGTCGGTGTCAGAGGCAAGTCGACCGGATTCCCAATGTGGATCACATTTCGCGGCTGAGTCGGGTCGGCTGATGCGGGTTGTCCAGATGAGACGAAGAGGCTGATCAATAAGACAATCGCGACGAAATTGAGCCGAAGAATGATCCTGGCCATTTTGGATGGGCCCTCCTCTGCTGCGTGCCTTCAGCGATTTCGCGCTGCTTGACGTGAGCCTCGCTGGTCACGGGCTGGTACAGCTTTAGTGCGGCTCAACCCTGGGATCGTTCCCATCACTTGAACGACACAGATCATCAACGAGTTCCGCACGTGTCGGTAACCAGATGAAGCTCCAGGCATTGACCGTCGACGTCGACACGCGGGCCGATCCGTGGCACGCGGCCATCCGCAGGCGGTGACGACGGCTCCTCTTCGTTTCGTTCGACCTGGTGTCGGAACCTCGTACCCGACGACGAGGCTGCCGCCGGCCCTGACGATTCGGCGCCGCGTCCGAAGGTTCCGGGACCCGCAGCGTGCCCGACGCTCACGGACGTCGAGAGTCTCATCGACGTCGCCAAGGCGTGGCGGGACATGAGCCTCGAGACCCGGCGGGTGATCGTGGAGCAGCTCACGACCGAGATCCGCTTCGGCGAACGAGATCGAGCTCGTCATCCGGCCGGAGCTCCGACGAATGGTGGCGGCGATCGCGGCGCCTGAGGTCCACGTCGAGCGGTCCTGGGCCCGCGACAGGAAGGGTCGCTTTGCTGGCGCCCCAAGGGGACTGTCGTGTGGACCCGGCTGGATTCGAACCAGCGACCCCTCGGATGTGAACCGAGTGCTCTAACCGCTGAGCCACGGATCCGGTCGCGCCGAGGTCTCAGTCTACGACGCGGGCGCCCCCGTTCGGGGGAATCGCGCGGACGTCCCCCGATGTCGTGATGGTCCGGTCCCCCCGGACCCGCGAGGGTTGGCGGAGCAACACGGGGAGGGCACGTGGCCACCACCGCGATCTCGCGCGTCCACGGTCCGCATCGGCGCACGGCTGAGCCGTGCCCGCTGTGCCTGGCCGCCGCGCAGCCGATGGTCAAGAAGCCGCGCGACACGCGGTTCACGCCGCTCGTCGACGCGCTGCTGCCGTGGCTCCTCGCCTTCGGATTCGTGGTGCCGCTGTCGTTCGCCGTCGACGGGGAGGCCCGGATCTTCTCGGCCGGCACCGCCTGCGGCGTCCTGATCGGTGCGGCCTTCGCCTGGCAGCTGCACCGGCGCGATCGCGCCACCGGTCTCGCGGCCACCGCGCGGGTGCGCGCGGAGATCTCCGCGGAGTCGGACGCGCGCGCCAACGCCGTCCTCATGCAGTTCGAGTGGGCCGTGCACGACATCACGACGCTGCGCGAGAAGCTGGACCGCGCCGAGCGAGAGGCACGCGAGCACGCCCAGCACGCGTTCGCCGCAGAGCGCGACGTCCGCCGCCTCGAGCGCAACCTGCGCCTGCGCGATCGCCGGAGCGCGGTGCGCGTCGTGCGGAATGCCGCGGCCGAGGCCGCGATCCCCGCCGAACCGGTCGTCGTCGAGCCCGACGCGATCGCGCTGAGCGCCGAGCTGAACGATTCGGGACCGCTCGCGTGGCTCGAGCTCGGAGCGGCGGATCCCGACAACCTGCCGACCCGTGTCCGCGTCTTCGAGCGCGACGGCAACGTGGTCTGCGTCAGCGACCCGGCCGTCCATAGCGTCTCTCCGGACGGCGCCTCGCGCTCGGCGTCCCTGCGCATGCCGCTGCCCCCGGAGCTCGCGGGTGCGGTGCGCCGTGGGGCGCTCGACGACTACCGCTTCGAAGCGCTCGTGGACCATCGCTGGATCGGGGTGAAGCTGTTCCGCGGGTCGGCCGGGCTGCATCGCGACAAGCGCGGCCGCATCTTCCGGCAGGCCTGATCGCCCGTCAGGGCAGGAGGGCGTTCACCGCGACATCACTGACGACGAGCAGCGCGAGCATGATCGCGACGACGATGCCGATCCGCCGGAAATCCTTCACCACGTAGGCGCGCTCCTGGGATGCCTCGCGCTCGAGGACCGGCGACGCATCGCCGGCGGCACGGGCCACGCCCGGGCGTACGGTCGAGCCGGCGCGCTGCGATCCGCTGTACGAGCGCCGCGTGCTCGTCGGTGCGCCCACCGCACGGTCGTGGGCCGCCGGACGCGCGCCCGCGGTCGCGGCGCGGCGCTCGCGCGTGCTCCGTCGCTGTCTCTTCGGCATGAGACGTCAAGGATACGGGAACGGCTACTGTTTTTGCCGCATGCCGCTCGAGCCGTCCGCGCTGTCGCTCGCCGTCGTCGTGCTGGCCATCGCGGTCGTCGCCCTGGCCGGCTGGCTCGTCGTGCTGCAGCGGTCGGAGGCGCGGCTCCGGAGCCGGCTCCGCCGGATCCTCAGCGACAACGGCACCGCCGGGCTCGACGAGGTGCTCGACGGGCAGGCGAAGCGGATCGAGCAGCTCGCCACGCGCCTCGATGCCCTCAACGCTCTCGAACGAGAGCTCGAGACGTCCTCCCGGCTGGCCCTGCAGAAGGTCGGGCTGATCCGGTTCAACCCGTTCCAGGATTCGGGCGGCGACCAATCGTTCGCGATCGCGCTGCTCGACCAGGGCGGCACCGGCGTCGTCGTCTCGAGCCTGCACGGCCGGGCCGAGACCCGCATCTTCGCCAAGCAGGTGACGAATGGGCGCTCGACGCACGCTCTCTCCGACGAGGAGCAGCAGGCCATCAAGACGGCGCTCCGGTGACGCAGAGCGTCGTCGCGAACGCGATCGCGATCCTGAACCCCGAGGCCGGCCACGGGAAGGGCCGCAAGCTCGCGAGCCAGCTCGCGAAGGTCTTCCGCGACGCCGGCATGCGGATCGAAGTGCTCGTGACGCCGGCGCCGGCCGAGGCGGCGCGGCTGGCGGCGGAGGCCGCCGACGACGGGTACGCGACCGTGATCGCCGCCGGCGGCGACGGCACGGCGAACGAGATCGCGAACGGCCTCGTCGGCACGACCACGGCGCTCGCGCTCTACCCGCTCGGCACGGGCAACGACCTCGCGCGAGGTCTCGGCTATCCGAAGCGGCTGCGCGACGTCCCGGCGTTCCTTGCGACGGCCCGGCGCCGCGTGATCGACGTCGGCGAGCTGAACGGGCGTGTCTTCGTGAATGCCGCCGGCGTCGGCATCGACGGCGTCGTCGCCGAGGGCGTGAAGGGCAGCTCGCGATACGTCGGCGCGACGCTCGGCTACTTCGCGGGCGCGCTCGGAGCGATCGCGATGTACAAGGCCATGCCGATGCGCATCACGATCGACGGCGAATCCCGCCAGGGCCGCCATCTCATCGTCGTCGCCTCGAACGGGCGCTACTTCGGCGGCGGCATGCAGCCCGCGCCCAAGTCCGCGCTCGACGACGGCTGGCTGGATCTCACGGTCGCGACGGAGCTCGGCAGGCTGGCCACGCTCGGCGCGCTCGCGCGGCTGTATCGCGGGACGCATCACAACGGCACGACCATCCAGGCGGTGCGCGCGCGCACCGTCGACATCGCGCTCGATCGGCGGGTCGCGATCGAGATCGACGGTGAGGTCATCCACGCGAGCGAGGTCGCCATCAAGATCCGTCCGGGCGCCCTCGCCGTACTGACCGCGTGAGCGATCCACGCCGGCGCGTCCCGTCGGTCGACGCGATCCTCCGTGCCGCGCCGGCAGCGGGCGCCGATCGCCAGCGTCTCGTCGCCGCCGTACGCGAGGTCCTCGACGAGGCGCGTTCGGCCGGTGCGGAGATCCTCGACGCGGTGGCGTACGCGAACCTCGCCCGCGAGCGGCTCGCGAGGCGGGACACGCCCACGCTCCGGCGGGTCATCAACGCGACCGGCGTGATCCTCCATACGAACCTCGGCCGCGCGCCGCTCTCCGACGCGGCGTTCGCCGCGCTGCGCGACGCCGCCGGCGCGGTGAGCGTCGAGTACGACCTCGAGCGCGGGGCACGCGGGGAGCGGCACGGCCACGCGGCGCGGCTCCTGGCCGAGCAGAGCGGCGCCGAGGATGCGGTCGTCGTGAACAACGGCGCGGCGGCGGTGCTGCTCGCGCTGGCGGCGCTCGTCGGGAAGCGCGAGGTCATCGTCGCCCGCGGGGAGCTCATCGAGATCGGTGGTGGCTTCCGCATCCCCGACGTGCTGACCCGGTCGGGAGCGAAGCTCGTCGAGGTCGGCACGACGAACCGCACGTACACCCGCGATTACGCGAATGCGATCACGGAGAAGACCGGCGCCATCCTCCGCGTCCATCCGAGCAACTTCGCGGTACGCGGCTTCGTCGCGAAGGCACCGTCGACGGATCTCGCGAAGCTCGCGACGGAGCGAGGCGTCGCGTTCATCCACGACCTCGGCAGCGGCACGCTCATCGATACCGCGCGGTACGGGCTCGGCCGCGAGGAGACGGTGCCCGAGGCGGTGCGCGACGGCGCCGATGTCGTCACGTTCAGCGGCGACAAGCTGCTCGGTGGCCCGCAGGCCGG
>DASWFN010000005.1:0-2387 GCA_036394215.1 Candidatus Limnocylindria bacterium | reverse complement strand
GCCGAGCGCGGCGCCGACGCCGTCACCGACGCCGAAGGCGCCGCTCGGCGGCACCCTCCGCGTGGCGCTCGCCGAGCCGATCGGATCCGTCGATCCGCAATTCGCCGACGCGAACCCGCTCGTGATCGGCCAGGTCTTCGAAGGGCTCGTCGCGCGCGGCGCCAGCGGAGTAACGCCGGCGCTCGCGACGAAGTGGCTCGTCGCGCCCGATGGCGTCACGTGGACGTTCACTCTGCGGGCCGGCGTCACGTTCCACGACGGCACGCCGTTCGACGCCGCGGCCGCGGCGAAGAGCCTCCTCACCGGCAAGAAGCCGTTCCTCACGAGCACCGTGTCCGGGGCGGACGCGCTCACGTTGACGCTCGTGACGAGCGCGCCGGATGGGCGCTTCCTCAGCGCGCTCGCGACGCCCGCCTTCGCGATCGTGTCGCCGGCTTCGCGGGTCTCCGGCACCGGACCGTTCCGCGTCCCGACCGGCGGTGAGAACGCGCGACCGCTCACGCTGGAGCGGAACGAGCGCTACTGGAGGGCGGATGCGAGCGGCCAGAAGCTGCCATATCTGGACAAGCTCGTGTTCAACGCTGTTCCGGATCCCGGCACGCGGCTCGCGTCGATCCGCGCGGGAAATGTGGACCTCGTCCAGGACCTCGCGATCGCCGACGCCGGCACGGTCCGCACCGACCCGAGCCTGCAGGTCGCCGGTCGCCCGGCGTCGATGGTCCTGTACCTCGCCCTCAACCTGTCGCTCGCGCCGATGGACGATCTCCGCGTTCGTCAGGCCATCGCCCTGGCCGCGAGCGGCCGCAACATCGCCGACCGCAGCTACGCGGGCCTCGCGACCGCCGCGACGCAGCTTCCTCCGCCGGCGATGCTCGGCTACGACGACTCGGTGACCGAGTTCGCGAAGTACGACCCCGCGTCGGCGAAGAAGCTTCTCGCGGACTCCGGGCATCCGAATCTCGAGATCGACCTCTGGTACGTCCTCGACGGACCGGCGTGGGCGCCGGACATGCGCCGCGTCGCCGAGACGCTCGCGGCGGATCTCGCGGCCGCGGGCATCGTCGTCAATCTGAAGACCATCGACGCGATCACGTTCGCTCAGAACGTGAAGGACAACCGCTACCCGATGTGGCTCGGGGTCGGGGCTGCGCCGTCGTTCGATCCGGATGAGCTCCTCGGGACAGCGTTCATCCCGCCGGTCGTGAACGGGCAGGACCAGCCGACCGACGCGGGCGGGTGGACGAACCGGGAGGTCGCGGGCCTGTTGCGCAAGGCGCGCAGCGAGCCCGACCAGTCGAAGCGCGCCGAGCTCTACAAGCAGGTCTCAAAGGTCGTCCAGCGCGAGGTCCCGCGGATCCCGCTCGTCTGGACGTCGCCGCCGGTCGGGGCGACGAAGAGGGTCGTGGATCCGCAGGCCGAGCTCTTCGCGAGCGTGGCGCTGACGAAGTGAGAGGTACCCTGAAGAGATGATGATGGGCGGCGGCGGCATGCACATGATGTTCATGGGCTCAGGCGGCCGGGAGAAGAAGCGACCGAGCATCGCCATGTACCGGCGGCTGCTCCGGTTCGTGCAGCCGTACAAGTGGAACCTGTTCCTCGCGGCGGCACTGCTCGTCCTGTCGACGGTCCTCGGCCTCGTGTGGCCGCAGGTCGTCCTGCGCGTGCTCGACGCCGGCCTGAAGGACGCGGCGCTCCTCGATCAGCTCGTCGTGGGCCTCATCGCCCTGCTCCTCGTTCGCGCGGCGATCGACGGCGCCCGCCAGTACGTCATGACCTGGACCGGCGAGCGCGTGATCTTCGATCTGCGCATGGAGATCGTCCGCCACCTTCAGTCGCTCTCGCTCTCGTTCTTCACCAAGCGCAAGACCGGTGAGCTCATGTCGCACGTGACGAGCGACGCGACGCTCGTGCACGGCGTCGTGACCCAGACGATCATCTCGGTCCTCGGTCAGGTGCTCACCCTGGTGGGCGGCCTGGTGGTCATCTTCCTGATGAACTGGCGGCTCGCGCTGCTCACGCTCGTGGTCGCGCCACCGATCGGGCTCCTCGGCCAGTACCTCGGCCGGCGGATCCGCTCGATCTCGCGCGAGGCGCAGGACGCCCAGGGCGAGGCCGTCGGCGTGCTCCAGGAGGCCATCGCCGAGGTGCGCACGGTGCAGGCGTTCACGCGGGAGCAATACGAGTCCGAGCGATTCCGCGCGAAGCTGCTCGTCACGTTGTCGAAGGTGCTGCAGCGCGCGCGCCTCTCGGCCACGCTCTTCCCGCTCATCGGCTTCCTCGGGTTCGCCGCGTCGATCGTCGTGCTCTGGTACGGCGGCCACCAGGTGATCCGCGGCGAGGCGACCACCGGGGAGCTCGTCGCGTTCCTCCTGTACGCCGGGATGGTC
>DASWFN010000004.1:0-14431 GCA_036394215.1 Candidatus Limnocylindria bacterium | reverse complement strand
CCGCTCGGCACGAGCCAGAGCTCCTTCGGCTCGCCGGCGAGGTGGAACAGCCGGTCCGACGCGCCGACCGGCGTCGTCGCGTTGCCGTCGTCGAGCGAGTGGATCAGCAACAGCGAGCGGGGCGCGATCTTGTCGACGACGGTGACGAGTCGCGCGTCCTCCAGCCGACCGCCGAGGAGCGCGTCCACGAGCGCGGGCTCGTACGGCAGGAGCGGGACCGCCACGGGGCCGATCGGCAGCGAATGCATGCGCTCGAGCTGGACGAATTCGTCGATCCACGGGCTATCGGCGACGACGGCACGGATGCGCTCATCCCGCGCGCCCGCGAGGATCGCGTCGCCCGCGCCCAGCGAGATCCCGAGGACCGCGACGCGGTCCCAGCCGGCGGCCCTGCGCCTCTGGATGAAGTCGACCGCGCCGAGGATGTCGCGGTCCTCGGTGGCGCCGACGCCAAAGACGCCGTCGCTCGATCCGACACCGCGGCCGTCATACAGGAGGACGGAGTAGGTCGGGTGCAGGAACGCGAGCCAATCGAGCATCTCGCCGCGTCCGCTCTTGAACCCGTGGACCAGGATCACGGTGCCGGTCGCCGCGGGTGCCGGCACGAGCGTGCCGTTCAGCCGGACGCCATCGCTCGCCGCGAAGGAGACCTGCTCGGCCGGATATCCGCTCATGTTCGCGCTGAAGGGCGACCCACCGTGGCGTACGAGCAGCGCGCCGCGCGCGGCGGGGACGAGCGCCCACGCGATCACGACCAGTCCGAGCGCGATCAGGAGCAGGCGGCGCGGCCTCACGCCGCGGAGGCTACTGCTGTAGAGCGAGGACGAGGGCGCCGAGACCCTGCTGGCCGCGCACGCGCGCGCGCTGCAGCAGGTACATCGCGTTGGACGACTCGATCGAGCCGCCGGCCTTCTTGTACGCCGAGAGGTAGCCGCACGCCGCGAGCGCGGCGCCCGACGCGTCGTTGTAGTCGCCGGACGGGTATGCGAAGTGGCGGACGTCGGTGCCGGTCCACTGCGAGAGGAACTCGCGGGCGCGGCACATCTGATAGGTCTGGTCGGCGAGCGACTTCGTCGACAGCGGGATGTGGTCCATCGAGTGCGACTCGATGTCCATGCCCGCGTCGGACATCGCCTTCAGCTCCGCGCGGCTGATGTATCCGGGACGATCGACGAGGTTCACGGTGACGAAGAACACGCCGGTCATGTTGTACGCCTTCAGCAGCGGCATGACGACGCTGTACGCGTCGGCGTAGCCGTCGTCGAACGTGAGCATGATCGGCTTCGCGGGCAGGGCGGCCGTCTGGTCGAGCGACCACCAGAGGTCCTTTGTCGTGATGGTGGTGTAGCCGTTGTCGCGGAGGTACTTGAGCATCGCCTCGAAGTCCACCGGGCTGACGGTGAGGTCCTTGCGCAGGTCCATGTTCGGATCGGTCGCCGGCAGCCAGCTCACGTAGTGGTACATGAGCGAGGGCACGCGGATCGAGCGCGAGCCATCGGCGAGCGTCGCCGGCTTGTAGGTGCGCGTGACCGGCGGCGCGACGGCGGTCGGATCCGCGGGCACGTGCGCGTCATCGGACTTCACGAGGACGTAGAACGTGAGCAGCGGATCTTCGAGCCACTGCTGGCCTTCGAGGACCGGCCGCAGACCGAGCTTGTACGTGCCCGGCACCGGCGGCGCCTGCACGTCGAACTGGAACCACTGGACCTGGCCGGGACCGACGAACGGGACCGTCTGCACCGCCGGGCGGTTCGAGCGCGACCAGCTCGTCGTCGGCGAGCCGCTGGTGCCGTCGCCGCCGAGCGAGCTCGCGCGGTCCTGCCCGGGCTCCGGCCCCCAGGTCCCGAGCGCGGCGTTGCCATACCAGCCGAGCGAGCCGGTGTTGAGGAACGCGATCGTGACCGTCGCCGTACTGCCGATGCAGAGGGTCGGGTAGCCGCTGCGCGCGTAGAGCGCCGCGTGCGCGCCGGCGATCCCGGTCGCCGCGGCGACCGGCGCGACGCCCGCCCCGACCGAGTCGGTGCAGGTCGCGGCGATCGGTTGGACGGGCTGCGGCGGGACGATCGAGGGGCTGTCGGCACCCGGAACGGCGTCGGCTGCCTGCGCGGCGCGCGGTGAAGCGGGCGCCCAAAGCAGGGCGAGCGCGATCACGGTGACGCCGACCTTACGGAACACCCTTCGTCTCTACCCTCTCATCGCTGCGCGTTACGGCCTCTTTCAGCGTCAACGCGCGCGAGTTGTCGGATGTGATGCTAGGAGGGCGTGTTGTCACCGGTCAACACAACGGCTCGCTAGGCCGGAACGATGACCGTTCGTCCGCTGACTTGCATGACCGCCAGCCCGCTGCCGAAAACGGCCGCGACGACGCCCGCCGCGAGGGCCTCCGCGGGGGGTCCGTCGGCCACGATCCGCCCGGCGTCCATGACGATGACCCGCTCGGCGAGTGCCGCGAGGTTGAGATCGTGGAGCACCGCGAGCGCGATCACCCCGCGGTCACGCGCCAGGTCGGCGACACGGCGCAGCGTGCCCCGCTGGTGCGCCGGATCGAGGTGAGCGGTGGGCTCGTCGAGCAGGAGCACGTCGGCCTCCTGCGCGAGAGCCATCGCGAGCACGACCCGCTGACGCTCGCCGCCGCTCAACGCGTCGAGGCGGCGGTCAGCGAGCGCCTCGAGGTCCTGGTCGGCGATCGCGCGCGCGACGGCCGCGGCGTCCACCGCGGTCGGCCGCGCGAAGAGCCCGAGCCGCGCGGTGCGGCCGAGCGCGACGATCTCGCGCGCGGTGAAGGGAAAGAGCGTGTCGAAGGTCTGCGGCACGACGGCGATGCGCGTGGCGAGCGCCCGGCGCGAGAGCGTCGCGATGTCCGCGCCGTCGAGCGTGACCGCGCCGCGCGATGGCCGCACGAGCCCCGCGAGCGCACGGAGCAGCGTCGACTTCCCCGCCCCGTTCGGACCGACCAGCGCGATCAGCCCACCGGGTGCGAGCGCGACGTCCGTGCCGGGCAGCACCGTGCGCGCGCCGTATCCGGCGTCGACGCCGCGCGCGACGAGCGCCGTCATGCGACCTCGCGGCGCCGCGCGCGCACGAGGAGCACGAGGAAGAACGGCGCGCCCAGCAGTCCGGTGAGCACGCCGACCGGCAGCTCGGCGGGCGCGAACGCGGTGCGCGCGCCGAGATCCGCGAGCACGAGGACGCTCGCGCCGGCGAGGAAGCTCGCGATCGCGAGCGTGCGATGCGTCGCGCCGACGATCGGCCGCAGCGCGTGCGGCACGACGAGCCCGACGAAGCCGACGAGCCCCGCGAGGGCGACGGCCGCGCCCGTCAGGAGCGCGGCGGCGCCGATGACCGCGATCGTCGTGCGCTCGGGATCGACGCCGAGCGTCGCCGCGGTCTCCTCGCCGAACGCGAATGCGTCGATCCGGCGGCCGAGCACGATCGCGAGCGCGACGCCGCACGCGACGACGATCGCGGCGATCACGACCTCGCTCGTCGCACGGACCGCGACGCCGCCGGTCAGGATGTCGAGCACCGCGCGCAGCCGGAGCTGCAGCCGATCGCTCGCGAAGAGCAGGAGCGTGACGAGCGCGCTCGCGAACGATGTGAGGATGATCCCCGCGAGGAGGACCGTGAGCACGGTCGTGCGGCCACCGAGCCGCGCGAGCTGCCACACCCCGAGCGCGCTCGCGAGGGCTCCCGCGAACGCGGCGAGCGGGACGAACGTGGCCGAGAGATCCGTACCGAGCGCGATGACCGCGACGGCACCCAGTGCGGCGCCGGCCGACGTCCCGGTGACGTACGGATCGGCGAGCGGGTTGCGGAACAGCCCCTGGAGCAGCGTGCCGGCGACCGCGAGCGCGCCGCCGACGAGCGCGGCCGCAAGGACGCGAGGCAGCCGGAGGTCGCGGACGATGACCGAGGTCGTGGGATCGGCGGTGCCGAGGATCGCGCCGAGCACGT
Organism: Candidatus Limnocylindria bacterium; assembly: GCA_036394215.1. Lineage (GTDB taxonomy): Bacteria > Chloroflexota > Limnocylindria > P2-11E > P2-11E > UBA4735. The sequence continues at coordinate 10,477 of DASWFN010000004.1, read as the reverse complement.
CGCCCGGCGGGAGCGCGACCGCGCCGACGAGGATCCCCGCGATCACGCTCACCGGCAGGAGGAGCGCGAGGATCGCGATCGCCGGCGCGGCCCGGGTCACTTGAAGAGCTCGGGATGCACCAGCTTGGCGTACGCCTCCGCGGCGTCGCCCAATCGCGGCCCGGGGCGGCTGAAGAGGTTGCCGGGGACCGGGTAGACGCGCTTGTTCTTCACCGCGGAGATCGCGGACCAGCCCGGCCGCGCGGCAACGGCGTCGCCGGTCGTGCCGTAGGCCGAGTCGCCGAGGACGACGATCTCGGGATCGGCCTTCACGACCTCCTCCGCGGAGATCGTTGGGTACTGCGTCTTCGCCCCGGAGGCGATGTTCGTGCCGCCGGCGATCTTGATGAGATCGTCGATGAACGAGCCCGGCCCGACCGTGTACATCTTCGTCAGGTCGGAGGCGTCGACCTCGTGGAACACCTTCGGCTTCGGCGCGGCGTCGGTCTTGGCCTTCACCGCGTCGAGCTGCTTCTGGATCGCGGCGGCGAGCTTGTCGCCGTCCGCGCCCACGGCCTTGCCGAGCAGGGCCGCGGTGCGCGCGACGTCGGCCGCGCTCTGCGGGTCGACGACGATGAGGCTGGCGCTCGTCTGGGTGAGGGCCTCGATCGTGCCGTCGGAGAACTTCACGGTCACGATGAGGTCGGGCTTGAGCGACACGACCTTCTCGAGGTTCACCTTCACCCCGCCGACGTGGTCCTTCGTCTTCGCGGCGGCGGGCTCGTCGGAGAAGTCGTCGTCGCCGACGACGCGGTCGCCCGCGCCCAGCGCGAAGAGGAACTCGGTGTTGGACGGGCCGATGGAGACGATGCGCTCGGGCCGTTTGAGGATCGCGACCGAGCGGCCCTGGAAGTCGGTGACGCTCGCCGGGAACGCGGCGGCCGAGGCGATGGTCGTGGCCGTGGCTGATGGTGAGGCGGTACCGGTGGACGGGGTAGGACCGCAGCTAACGATCGCTAGGAGGACCGCGAAGAGCAACGCGACGCGTCGAGTCATTCAGGCTCACCCTTTCTCGCGAAGGTGTGTTGGCCGCGAGCGGTATGACCAGGCGACCCGAGTTCGGCTCTCAGCCGTTACGGTGGCGGGACCCTGCCGGAATCGCACCGGCTTCGCTGGACATCCGCGTATTCAGTTGTGCGATGGATCGTACGCGATGGGCTACGCGATCGCTGGGACGCGCTCCTGGGTGAATCGGGCGACGTCGGAGAGGTTCGACGCGAACAGACGCTGGAGGGTCATGACATGGGTGCACAGGCCGTGGACCTGGAAGTGATCGCACTCGCAGTTCCACTCATCTCCGGAGAGGCGGATCTTGTGGGTGTCGTTGTCGCCACGGAATGAGACCTCGAGGGCGGTGAAGTGGACCCGATCGGGCTCTGCTGCGTACCGTTTCGCCTTCTCGATCTTGGAGATGAGGCTCGAGTTCATGAGTTCCTCCCGCTCCTAGTCGGCGTCGGGAAGCCCGGCGTCGTGGCGAGTATAGGAAGGCCGTTTTCGGGCCGAAAGTGAGCTAGCATCGCGGCCGTGAGCGCCTTCACCATCTTCGGGATCCAGAACTTCTTTTCGTTCCTCGTGTTCGGGCTCTTGGCCTGGTGGTACGTGTGGCCGTGGCTGCGATCGCTCGATCGCTCGACCGCCTTCACCGCACTCACCTTCGTCCATGCGCTTCGACCGATCGGCGCGACGGTCCTCGTCACATCGGTCGCGGGCACCGCCGTGCCGGCGGACTTCGCGGCAGCGGTCGCGTACGGCGATCTCCTGACGACCGTGCTGGCCGTCATCACGCTGGTCGCGCTCCGGGCTCGCTGGAGCGTCGCGATCGGGCTGGTGTGGCTCACGAACATCGTCGGGACCGTGGACCTGCTCAACGCGCTCATTGGCGGCCTCCGGGCAGACGTGGCGACGCTCGGGCTCGGCTCCTTCTGGTTCGTCGTGACCATCCTCGTTCCGATCCTGTGGGTCGCGCACGGCCTCGCCTTCGTACTACTCCTGCGGCGTCCCGCGCTGACCCCCGGCGCGCAGCCGGCTCGCTAGAGGGTCCACCGCAGCAGCTGAGCCCGCGCGACTTGTTCCCGCCGTACTTGAAAGTCGCGGCTATTCGGGCTGGGATGGAGCGATATACCGGGCAATTGCCTGGTCGGTGGGCCTATCCGCCGAGCTTCCGCGTCTGCGCGCTGGTCACGAACGACGGATCCAAGAGCTTCGTGAGATCCACCGTCTTGATGTTCGGATTCTTCGCGCCGAGCACGCTGATCGCGTCGCCGAGCAGGCTCTGCGTCGGGAATGGGTAGATCGGCAGCACCTCATCCAAGAAGAACGTGTAGGTGCGCTCCATCAGCGGCGTGTCGGTGCTCTTGAAGTACTTCCCAAGCACGCCGACGCTGAAGTCCTTGTTCTTCCTCGCGTAGGCGAGCGCCTGGACCATCGAATCGACATATGCCTGGACGACGTCCCGGTGCGCGTTGACGTACGAGCGCTGGAACACCAGCGCGCTGTCGGCCGCGGGGACCTTCGCGGCAGCGAGGTCGATCAGCGGCGTCAGCCCGGCCGCAAGCAGTGCCTTGTCCGACGGGACGTCGTCGACGCCGGCGTCGACCTGGCCGGAGAGCAGCGCCGCGGTCCGGTTCGCGTGCGAGCCCACCGAAAGGATGTCGACGTCCTTGTCGGGGTCGATCCCGTTCCGTCTCAGCGTGGCGCGGGTCGCGATATCGGTGGCGCCTCCGGCATCGGTGACCGCGATCTTCTTGCCCTTGAGGTCGTTGATGGTCGTGATGCCCTCCCGCACGAACAGGCGGTATGGGTAGACCGGGGTCATGATCCCGACGATCACCAGATCCGCGCCACCGGCGACGGCGCTGAGTGCATCGGCCGCGGCGAACTGGCCGACCGTTGCCTGTCCCGACAGGACCGTCGCGATGGCCTCCTGGGAGCCATTCACGTTCGCCGGGTCGACGTCGAGATTGTTCGCCTTGAAGATGCCCGCTTCGTAGGCCTCGAAGATCGCCAGCTTGTCGCCGCTGACGCTGCTGTAGGCAACGCTCATCTTCGTCACCGGGATGGGAGTGGGTACCGCCGATGCGGAGGGAGCGGCCGAGGCCGGCGCGTTGCCCGTCCCGCCGTTACAGCCCGTCGCGACGACGATCGCCGCGATCGCGAGCGCGAACAGCTGCTTCTGCATTCCCCAACCCCCTACCTGCGGGCAGTCTACGCAGGGGTCAATGGCTCTCCCCGCGCGGTCCCCACCCGTGCTGCCCGCAGAACGATGAGGGGGCGCCCACGGTCACCGAGTGCGGTTCAAGAGACGCTCGCGAACGGCACGGTCAAGACCGCTGTCGCGCTCCTCGAGGCTGTCGGCGATGCGCAGCCGGTGCTCGACGGACTTGTTCCCGCCGTACTTGAACTTCGCGCGGACGTCCTCGATCGTGCCGACGATGCCGCGGATACCGGGGAGCTGCTTCCCGTAGTCGCTCTCCGGCGTCACCTGGGCGTGCCCGCCCTCGGGCTGGAAGTGCGCGAGCTGCGCGGTGAGGATCTCCGACAGCTCCGCCGGATCGTCGACGCTGCGGGTGCGGATGACCGCCTGCACCGCGGCGTAGTAGGAGGTCGGGACGCCGTACTGGACATCCGTTCCGGCGTTCGCATTCCACTGGGTCGGGATGTACGTGTAGTCGCCGTACACCGAGACGAGCGCCAGGGGATTCTCGGCGAGCGCCTCCCAGACGGGGTTCGGGACGGCCAGATGCAGGCGGATCGTGCGGTCGCGGTCGTAGATGAAGTGCGTCGGCACGACGACCGGGACGTCGCGGCCGCGTCCGCTCGCGATCAGCTCTCCGAAGTCGCGCGACGCGAGGAACGTCTTCCACTCGTCCTCGGAGATGGCGGCGTCATGCTTCCTGATCAGCATCCGGCCGAGCGTACTAGCCTCGCGTATGCAGACCGCTATGCGCTGAAGCGGAGCGGATAGCGGTCAGGCTGGCGTGCCGGCAACCTCGATGTCGAAGTAGACGGGCTTCTGGTCGGGGTTCGTCTTGGTGCATGCGGCGAGCAGGAGTGCCAGCGCGATGAGGGTGGCCACGGTCGTGTTCTTCATGCTCCCGTGCGCTGCAGGACCGTTGCCGCGAGCGGGATCGCCCGCCCCGCCTTGGGCATCTCGACGCGGTCCGGGTGCAGGATCGAGCCGAGCAGCTCGATGCCGTCGATGACCCGGGGTCCCGGCCGGCTGAAGTACGCGTTCCCATCGACGGCATAGGCCCGGCCCTCGCGCACCGCGCGAAGCTGCGGCCAGAGCGGATCGGAGACGAGGGCCTGCGACTCGCGGACCGCTCGCTCGGCGTCGAAGCCACACGGCATCAGCACGATGACGTCCGGATCCACGGCGGCGACATCGGCGAGCGTCACCTCGCGCGAACGCGCGCCGGGCTCGCCGAGGACGTCGCGCCCGCCCGCGGACCCGACCTGCTCCGGCACCCAGTGGCCGGCGTTGAACAGCGGCGCGAGCCACTCGAGGCACGCGACGCTCGGCCGCCCAGCACCGCCGACGAGCCACTCGATGTGCGCGATCCGCGTGCGCAGGTCCGCGATGAGCCGGCCCGCCGCGTCGCGCCGGCCGAGCGCGACGCCCGCGCGCTCGATGTCGGTGAAGATGCCCTCGATCGAGTCGCCATCGAGCGGCACGACCGCCGGCGCCGGATCGATGGTCGTGGGGACCTGCGCGATGGTGACCGCGCAGACGGCGCAGAGCGTCTGCCCGAGCAGGATGTCCGGCCGCGCCGCGGCGAGTGCCGCCGCGTCGAGATGGAACGTGCTCTCGCCGCGCGCGGCGGCCTCGCGCACCTGGGTGTCGATGGCGCGGCTGTCCGATCCGGCGACGATGGCCGAGCGCGTGATCCGCGGCAGCTTGCGCGCCTCCGCGGGGAAGTCGCAGTCGTGGGTGACCGCGACGACCTCCTTGCCTGCGCCGAGCGCGAACGCGATCTCGGTGCCCGCGGGAACGAGGGAGACGATGCGCATCCTCGTAGGCTAGGCCCGTGGTCGAGCGAGCAGTTACCCAGACGATCGAGAGCGAGCCGGAGCTCGTCCGCGACACCGCGGCCCGCAAGCCGAAGGCCTGGGGCGCGCTCGCCGCGAAGGGCGTGCTCGCCTTCCGCGAGCTCGCGACCCGCGCCCCCAGTGACGCCGAACGGCGGGCGATCTGGTCCGGCCTGTGGCGATCGGTCGAGGAGCGCACGCCGCGTGGCTGAGTGCGGCCACCCCATCGACCCTGTCCGACACGCGACCTGCGAGGTCTGCGGCGGGCTCGTCCTGTGCCTCGACTGCGCGCGAACGCATCTCTGCACGAGCGAATGCGCGGCGCGCGGCTGCGTCGCGGGACTCTGCGTGAAGGAGGTGCGCGACGGCATCGTCGCGAGCGAGTTCGGGGTCCGCTGAGCGCTACGCGCTCATGTGGTCAGGCGGCAAGGACAGCGCGCTCGCCCTGCTGCGCGCGCGAGCCCGCGGACTGCCCGTGACCCGCCTGCTCAACATCTACGACCCGGCCACGGATCGGGTCCGGTTCCACGCGACGCGTTCGGAGATCATCCAGGCGCAGGCGAACGCGATCGGCATCGAGCTCCGCCAATTCGGGGTCGCGTGGGAGACGTACGAGGCCGCATTTCTGAAGATGCTCGCGGGCCTGAAGGCCGAGGGATTCGCCGGCGTCGCGTTCGGCGACATCCACCTCGCGGACGTACGCGCCTGGTACGAGGATCGCGTGCGCGCGGCGGGCCTCGCGCACGTCGAGCCGATCTGGGGCGAGGCGCCGGCGTCGCTCGTCGCCGAGTTCGTCGCCGGCGGCAGCCGGGCGGTGCTCACGTGCGTCGAGCTGCCGAAGCTCGGCGAGGAGTGGCTCGGCCGGATCATCGACGAGCGCTTCGTCGCCGAGATCGGCGCGACCGGCATCGATCCGGCGGGCGAGAACGGCGAGTACCACTCGTTCACCTATGCGGGTCCGCTCTTCACGGCGCCCGTTCGGTGGCGCGCCGGCGCGCGGCGCCGCGAGGGCGACTTCGCGCAGCTGGACCTGGAGCTCAGCCCCGGCGGTAGCTCTTCAGGTGGTGGCCGCCATGAAGTCGCCTCCTAGGGCCGTGGCGGCTCGTAGGCGCGCCAGGCGTCGAGACCATACGCCGCCGACGGCCACGCGATCTCTTCGAGCGGCGGCAGCTCGGCCTTGCTGAAGAACTTCGCCTCGGATGCCTCGTCCGGCGCGACCTGGAGCGTGCCCCCGGTGATGTGCGCGCGATAGACCACCACGAGGATCGGGAAGCCCGGGCGCATCCACGTCACGAGAAGCCCATCGAGGGCGACGTCGAAGCCGGTCTCCTCCTTCGTCTCGCGGATCGCGGCATCTTCGAGGGTCTCGTCGTTCTCGACGAGCCCGCCGGGCAGCGCCCAGTGTCCGTCACGGGGTCCGTAGTTCAGGCGCACCAGGAGCACGGCGCCATCGCGCTCGACGATCGTGTTCGAGCCTATCTGCACGTGCATGAAATCGGCGAACCCGCACTTCGGACAGGTCGGCCGGTCCCGGCCGTCGATCCGCGTGAGCACGAGCTTCGTGCCGTCGCGGGGACAGAAGGCGAACTCGCTCGCCGGCACTCAGGCCTTCGCCAAACGGTCCTTGAGGTAGTCGATCGACGTCACCGGCGACGGGTCCGCGCCGTTGAGCAGCGCGACATAGAAGGACACGTAGTCGGTGAAGTAGGTCATCTGCAGGACCTCGGACAGCATCGAGCTGCCGTCGAAGCGCAGCTCCTTGTTCGGGATCTGCGCGCGATCGAGGAGCTCGTGCGTGACATCGAAGCGCACCTGATGGCGCGGGTTGTCGCGCCGGCTGCGCAGGAGGAACACGATCTGCGCGTCGCGCGCGATCGGTGGGTGCGGGAAGCCGACCACGGCGTTGTGGTTGAGCTCGCTCATGACGTCGTAGTGGGCCCAGTTCTTCGCGTTCTCGTTCCACTGGTCCTTTGCCCGCCGGGCCATGACGCCCATCACGCCGGCGCCGAAGAACACCGGGATCTTCCCGGCGACCTCGATGGCGAGCTTCTTCGCGTCGTTCGTCCGCGCACCCTCGTGGACGCGCTCCTCGAGCTTCGCGAGCTCCGTCAGCGCGGTCTCGATGTCCTTGCCCATGTCGCGCGCGTAGCCGAGCTTGCCGAGCACGCCGAGCACGAGCGTCAGCGAGTAGCCCATCGCCGCGCGTGGCTGCGCGGTGTAGGTGAATGTGATGAGCGGCAGGCGCAGCGTCTTCGCCTCCTCGGCGAGCTTGCCGCCGGTCGTGATGACGAGGAGCTTCGCGCCGCGCTTCTTCGCCTCGGCGAAGCCGGAGAGCGTCTCCTCGGTGTTGCCGGAGAACGACGACGCGATGACGAGCGAGTCGCGGCCGATGTAGCCGGGCACGCCGTAGTCGCGGTGCACGCCGAGCGGCACCTTCAGCTCGTCCGCGAGCAGCGCCCCGGCGAACTCGCCGCCGATGGCCGAGCCGCCCATGCCGAGCACGGTGATGTTGCGCACGTCGCCGTAGGCCGGCGGGAGCGTCGCGGCCTGCGCGATCTTCCACGCGTCGCGGATCTGGAGCGGCAGGTCCTTGATCTTCGTGAGCATGCCGCCGGGATCCGCGCTCTTGATCGCCTCGACGCTCTCGATGACCGATGTGTCCATTCCTAGGCCTCCCGCACCATCTTCTCGCCCGCATCGAGCAGCGGGGCGAGCTCGTCCTGTGATCTGGTCTCGGCGTAGACGCGCACGAGCGGCTCGGTGCCCGACAGGCGCAGCAGGAGCCACGAGCCGTCGTCGAGGAAGAACTTCGTGCCGTCCTTCGTATCGAGATGCACGGTCCGTGCGACCGTGTGCCCCGCGAGCCCTGTGGGCCGGCTCCGTTCGAGCGCCGCCATGACCCGCTTCTTGATCTCGGGGTACGAGGCCGCGTCGAAATGGAGGTCGCGGCGCAGATAGAAGGACGGGCCGGCCATCGCCATGAGCTCGGCGATGAGCTGCGACGGCTTCTTCTTCGTCTTCAGCATGAAGTCGAGGATGAAGAGATCCGCGACGATGCCGTCGCGCTCGGGCAGGTGCATCGCGAAGCCGAAGCCGCCGGACTCCTCGCCGCCGAACATCGCGCCGGTCTCCTGCATCTTCGGACCGATGTACTTGAAGCCGACCGGCACCTCGTAGACCTTGACCCCGAACCGCTCGCCGAGGCGATCGGCCATCGAGGTCATGTTCACGGTCTTGACGACCGGCTGCTTCAGGCCGCGGATCTCGATGAGGTACCACATGAGCAGCGCGTAGAGCGTCAGCGTGGTGACGAACGTCCCGTTCTCGTCGCCGAGGCCGGCGCGGTCGGCGTCGCCGTCGACGGCGAGACCGACGTCCGCCTTCTCCCTCGGGATGCGCGCGAGGAACTCATCGATGTTCGGCGGGATCGGCTCGGGGTTCACGCCGCCGAAGTACGGATTGCGCTCGCTGTGCAGCTCGATGACTTTCGTCTTGCCCCCGCCGAGCAGCCGCGTGAAGTAGCCGCCGGCCGAGCCGTAGAGCGGCTCGCACACGAGCGTGTACCCCGCGGCCTTGAACGCCTCGAGGTCGAAGAGCTCCGCGACGTGGCCGAGGTAGTCGGGCGCGGGGTCGAACCGCTCGACGAGGCCCGCCTTCTCCGCGTCGTCCAGCTTCCGGCGCTGAATTCTCTCCGGCTCTTTTTCAAGTGGGTGGATGAACGCTTCGATGGCCTTCAGCATGTCCGGCCCGGCGGCGGCACCGGTCTCGGCCTTCACCTTGAAGCCGTTGTCCATCCAGGGGTTGTGGCTCGCGGTGATCACGATGCCGGCCTTCGCCTTCTTGCGCATCGTCGCCCACGAGAACGACTGCGTCGGCGACGCCGTCGTCGCGAGATGCACCGGGATCCCATGCGCCGTGATGACCTCGGCCGCGGCGTCGGCGAAGAACTCGGATGAGAACCGGCGGTCGAAGCCGATGACGATCCCGCGCTTTTCTTCGCCGGTGCTCTTCACCCACTCGGCGACGCCGTTCGCGCAGACGCGCACCGCGTCGTACGTGTACTCCTCGGCGATGCGAGCGCGCCAGCCATCGGTCCCGAAGACGATCTTGGGCATGTGGTGGAAGCCCCCCTTAGACGGTGACGATAGGAGCGTTCGCGCTAGCGCGTCGCGACGGCTGGACGCGCGACGATGGACCGCCAGTGATCGAGCGTATCCGCGAGCGACTGCTCGAGCGGGACCTTCGGCTCCCAGCCGGTCCGCGCGCGGAAGCGCGACGCATCGAGCGCCAGGACGGTCGGCTCGCCGGGCCGCACGCGCTCGGGGTCGAGCTCGGCCTTCACCGCGACCCGCGCGAGGCCGATGAGGATCCGCAGGACCGCCTCGATGGTCACCGGCTCGCCGCTGCCGACGTTGAATGTCTCGGTGCGCGCCGGCGCGAGGTTCATCGCGGCCGCGTACGCGCTCGCGACATCGCGCACGTCGATGAAGTCGCGCTGCGCGTCCAGCCGACCGTGCCGGATGACCGGCGGTGCCTGCCCGGCCTCGGCCTCGGCGATCTGCTTCGCGAACCCCGACGCCGCGAGCCCGGGGTGCTGGCGCGGGCCGTTCGTGTTCGCGGGCCGCAGGATCACGGTCGGATGGTCGGCCCGGTCGCCAAACTCGCGCACGATGGCCTCGGCCGCGGCCTTCGATGCCGCGTACACGTTCGTGGGGCGCAGCGGCGTGTCCTCGCTCACCGGCACGTGGTCCGGCACGCCGTAGACGTCCGCGCTCGAGGCATAGACGAGGTGCGTGTCCGCGAGCATCTCGAGCGCGGCGAGCACGTTCGCCGTGCCGCCGACGTTCACCTGTACGGTGCCCGATGCGTCGCGCTGCGCGAGCGCGGGGATGGCCTGTCCGGCGAGATGGATCACCGCGTCGGGCTTCGCGGCGGCGACGGCGTCGCGCAGGCCGTCGGCGTCGCCGAGGTCGGCGCGGTGGATCCGCACGTCGGCCTCGATCGCCGCGAGATGCGGATACGGCGGTGGCTCGAAGGCGATCCCGTGGACCTCGAGCCCGTCCGCGACGAGCCGCTCGGCGAGATGCGAGCCGATGAAGCCGGTGATGCCCGTCAGGAGCACGCGCGTGGTCATCGCCGGATGCTATTCCCGGCTACGGTTAGACGCGGTGCGCGCTCCGCTTCTCACCGTGCTCGTGTACGTGACCGTCGCGCTCTGCTGGAGCGGCAGCTGGACGGTGGGCAAGCTCGGCGTCGCGTCCGTCCCGCCGCTCGAGCTCTCGACGATCCGTTTCGCGCTCGCCGGGCTGCTCATGCTCGCGATCGCGCGCGCGACCGGCGCGTCTCTGGGCCTCTCGCACTGGCGGCTGCTGCTCGTCGCGGCGTTCTTCGGGATCTTCGGATACAACGC
>DASWFN010000003.1:0-3528 GCA_036394215.1 Candidatus Limnocylindria bacterium | reverse complement strand
GACCCGTGGGTCCGGCTCGCTCCGCGCGACCACGGTCAGGCCGAGCGTGCTGAGGTCGATGCGCTGCTCGATCACTTCGAACGGCCGGTCCGAGCGGGCCGCGGGCTGGCGCGCGGGATCGCGCCGCAGGGGCAGCACGTCCAGGCGCGCGCGGAGATCCCTCACCCGAGCTGGCGGAGCAGCTCCGCGACGGCGAGCTTCACCTTGGCGCCGAGCGCGTACGCCGGGCCGACGCAGCTCGGGCAGCCCTCGGCGCACGGGCATTGCTTCAGATGCTCGGCCGCTCGCTCCAGGAGCGGCTCGGTCGAGCGAAAGAGCCGCTCGGAGAAGCCGACGCCGCCCGGCGTCATGTCGAAGATGTAGATCGTCGGCAGCGAGGTGTGCGGCGAGCGGACCTCCACCGCGAGGCCGAGGTCGTGGGGGTCGCACATCAGGAAGAGCGGCGCGAGCGCGTGCAGCAGATTGCCGAGGCCCGCGAGGGCGATCTCGACACGCTCCTTCGGCCATGCCCGGGTCACGGCCTCGGGCAGCGCGAGCCAGAACGACGTCGTCTGCAGCTCCTGCTCGGGGAGATGGATCTTGCCCCAGCCGACGTTCTCGTGGGTGTAGAGGGTGAGCTTCTTGTAGACCGTTGCCAGCGCCGAGACGAGGACCTCGCCGTGTGCGCGCGTGGCCTGCTCGGTCCTGCTGTCGAACTCCGCGAGCACGCGGATGCGCACCGCGAGGCCGGCGTCGGTGTAGTAGTCGACCTTCACCTCGCGCACGTAGGCCTTGGCGTTCTCCCAGTCGAGCTTCTCGACCTGGAACTGCTTGGACTCGTGGAGGTAGATGGCCTGCTCGTGCACGAGCACGGGCGCGGCGAAGCGATCGACCTCGCCGATGACGCGCGTCTTGCCGTCGGTCGTGTCGATGATCACGACGTTGTCGTTGCTCGCGGTGCGGAGCGACATCGCCTCCGCGGGGAACGCCTGATCGGACCAGTGGTAGCGGCCCTCGGACTCGTGGAGGATCCCGTGTTCGTCGAGGTACGCCAGGACGCCGGGCGTGTCCTCGGTGCCGAAGCGCTCGGTGCGGTCGAACGGGAGCTCGAACGCGGCGCACTTCAGGTGTTCGACCAGGATGTGCAGGTTGTCCGGGTTCACCATGCCCGCCTCGGGCGAGCGACCGAGCACGAACTCCGGGTGCTGGACGATGTACTGGTCGGTCGGCGAGCTGGTCGCGACGACGAACGCGACGGAGAGATCCTCGCGGCGCCCGGCACGGCCGATCTGCTGCCAGGTCGACGCGACCGTGCCGGGGTAGCCGACGAGCACCGCCGCCTGAAGGGCGCCGATGTCGATGCCGAGCTCGAGCGCGTTCGTCGAGACGACGCCGCGCACCGAGCCGTCGCGCAGCCCGCGCTCGATGGCGCGGCGCTCCGACGGAAGGTAGCCGCCGCGATAGCCGCGGATGAGCTCCGGCGGCCATTGCGGCTGAGGGAATCGCGCGCGCAGGTAGGTGAGCAGGAGCTCGCTCTGGACCCGCGAGCGCGCGAACGCGATCGTCTGGATCCCCGATGCGAGCAGCGTCGCCGCGATGTCGCGCCCGACGAGCAGCGCGCTCCGGCGGATACCGAGGCCGGCGTTCACGACGGGTGGCTGGATGAACGCGATGACCTTCTCGCCGCGCGGCGCGCCCGACTCGTCGATGACGACGACGTCGTCCTCGACATGCTTGCGCGCGAGCTCCTCGGGGTTCGCGATGGTGGCCGAGGTGAGGATGAACGTCGGGTGCGACCCGTAGAACGCGCAGATCCGGCGCAGCCGGCGCAGGACGTTGGCGACGTTGCTGCCGAACACGCCGCGATACGTGTGCAGCTCGTCGAGCACGACGTACTGGAGGTTCTCGAAGAGCTTCACCCACTTCGTGTGGTGGGGAAGGATCCCGGTGTGGAGCATGTCGGGGTTCGTGATGACGACGTGCCCCGCCGAGCGGATCGCGGCGCGTGCCTGGGGCGGCGTGTCGCCGTCGTACGTGTAGGTCTTGAGCTCGATCTCCATCTCGGTGGAGAGGCGCTCGAGCTCGGCCAGCTGGTCCTGCGCGAGCGCCTTCGTCGGGAACAGATACAGCGCGCGCGCGGACGGATCCTTCGCGATCGCGTCGAGGACCGGCAGGTCGTAGCAGAGCGTCTTGCCTGACGCCGTCGGCGTGACGACCACGACGTGCTTGCGCTGATGCGCGATGTCCAGCGCGGCGGCCTGGTGCGAGTAGAGCGCCTCGATCCCGCGGGTCCGCAGGGAGCGCGAGATCCGCGGATCGAGCCAGTCCGGGAACGGCGCGTAGCGCGGTGCCTTCGGCGGGATGCGCTCCCAGTGCGTGACCTGGATCAGGAACTCAGGGTCGCGCTCGAGGATGTCGAGGATCTGGCTGAGACTCGTCCGCGCGGGGAACCGAACGTCCGTTCTCACGATGTCGGACGATATGGAACGCTTGTTCGGTCGTCAATCCGCACCTTCGATGGGGCCGAGCCGCGGAAGTTGACAAAGTGACACTTCGTCAATATCGTGCATGGGTGGGCCGCAGGACCGTTGCCGTCAATGCACAGGGCCGGGTCACATTGCCGGCTGCCGCGCGCCGACAGCTCGGATTGGGCGAGGGCGCCCAGCTGGAAGTGCGGGTCGAGGAGAACGAGATCCGGCTCCGCCCCGCGCGGATGGTCATCGCGGAGGATGCGTGGGCCTACACGCCCGAATCGCTGGCATCCATCAGGCGATCGCTCGACGACATCGCGCGCGGCCGCGTGTTCGAGCTGACGACAGAAGATCTCGAGCGCGGCGCGACCCGGGCCGCGCGTACGCGCTGACCCATCGCCGACCTTCCGACGCTCCGCTTCACGTCAGAGTTCCTTGAGTCGTTCGCCGCGTTCGGGAAGGCCGACCAGCGCCGCTTCACGAAGGCGCTGGAGCTGCTCGACGCGAATGAGCGCCACCCGTCGCTCCGCGTGCATCAACTGAGCGGAGATCTGGCGGGTCTGTGGTCCGCGAGCGCCTCAGCCGAGCTGCGGCTGCTCTTTGCCCGTGGTCCGGCGGGACAGAAGGTCATCGTTCGCTGCTCGCGGCACTACGCCTGATCCGGCCGATCGATCAGCTCCCGAGGTCGAAATCCATCGGAACCACGTGGATCCACGTGAGGCCCGGCTTCAGCTTGATCGGCTTTCCGGATGCGTCCTTGAAGCGGTACATGTCGGTCCCTTCGCGCGACCAGGTGCCGTCGAAGCGCTGGCCGTCACGCAGGATCACGACCGGGCCGGTTCCGGTCGAGCGGATGTCGAGGGAGAACGAGCCGAGCTCGTCCTCGACGATGCTCTTCACCTCGGTGATGTCGGTCTTGATGACCACGACGGTGTCAGGACGGACCGCCTTTTGTGAATCGCCTTCGGTGGTCGGCTTTCCGTCCTGGATGCGTTCGTATGCGGGATCGATCCACCGATACTCGACGCGCTGCGCGCCCGTGTACGGGATCACGAGAGAGGCCGCGGCCTTGCCGCCG
>DASWFN010000002.1:0-9635 GCA_036394215.1 Candidatus Limnocylindria bacterium | reverse complement strand
AGCGCGAGCTCGAGGTTCTCGACGACCTTCGTGTGCAGGTCGACGATCTCGGCCCAGCCCTGCGCGCTGAACCGGTAGTGGCCGCGGATCTTCTTCTCGGCGAGCTCCATCAGCTCCTTCTCGATGACGTCGCCGATCTCCTCGAGGTTGACGATGGTGAAGAGGAGCGCCGACTCACGCTGGGACTGCTCCTCGGTGAGCGACTGCGCGCGGAGCTTCACGACGTACTGCTTGATGTCCTCCTCGAGCCGGTCGATGAGGTCGTCGCGCCGGATGATCTCCTTCATCAGGCGCTCGTCGTCGCGCTCGAACACGACGATCGACTCGCGCAGCGACTGCAGGACCGCGTCACCCATCCGCAGGACCTCGCGGACGGCCTGGCCGAGGGCGACCGCCGGCGTATCGAGGACGTTCGGGTTGAGATACATGGCACCGAGCTCGTGCCGGCCGGTGTCCGGGATGAGCCGGGTGAACACGTCGGCCGCGATCCGGGTGAACGGCAGGAACAGGAGCGCCAGGAGCAGGTTGAAGAGCGAGTGGGCGTTCGCGATCTGCCGGGCCGGGTCGTCGGTCGTCTGCCGAACGAGGTCGGCGAACGCGACGCTCAGCGGCAGAAAGATGAGCACGCCGATGACCTTGAACGCCGCGTGCGCGGCCGCGACCCGTCGGGCCTCGGCGTTCGCGCCGATCGCCGCGACGAGCGCGGTCGCGGCCGTACCGACGTTGGCGCCGAAGATGATCGGCATCGCCCCGTCGAGGTTCATGAGCCCGCCGGTCGCGAAGCTGAGCGCGATGCCGATGGTCGCGGCGCTCGAGCGCACGACCGCGCTGAACACCGCCGCGAGGAGCAGCAGGAGGAGCGGCTGGCCGACGAGCGCCTGGAAGACGTCGATCGCGAGCGCGCTCTGCTTGAGCGGCACGGTGCCGTCGGCGATGAGCTTCATCCCGAGGAACAGGAAGCCGAAGCCGAGGATCGCCTGGCCGATGTACTTCGCGGTCCCACTGAACGCGGTCCAGACGAGCCAGCCGAGGAACACGACGAGCGGCGCGTACCCGAGCAGGTTGAACGCGAGGAGCTGCACCGTGACCGTGGTGCCGATGTCCGCGCCGAGGATCACGCCGATCGTCTGACGCAGGCTGAGCAGCCCGGCCGACGCGAAGCCGACGAGCATGACGGTGGTCGCACTCGACGACTGCAGGACCGCGGTCACGCCCGCGCCCACGAGAAGCGCGCGGAAGCGATCGCCGGTGAGGGTCGAGAGGACGGCGCGGAGCCGCGTGCCGGCCGCGCGCTGCAGGCCTTCGCCAACGAGGCGAACGCCGTAGAGCAGTAGCGCGGTGCCGCCGAGGAGCGCGAAGAGGACGAGGTTGGCTTCGCTCACAGGTGCGTCAGGCTAGCAAGGGCGCGCCGATGTCATCGCTGTGCCGCCGAAGTCTGTCGCCGCGCGCATCGAAGCGCGGATCCATCTGATCCGCGGTGAGCGGGTGATGCTCGACGAGGACCTCGCGGTCCTTTACGGGGTGGCGACCGGTATCGTGAACCGGGCGGCCGCGCGGAATCAGGGGCGGTTCCCCGCTGATTTCATGTTTCGCCTTAGCGAGGAGGAGACGGCTTCTTTGAGATTCCAAATTGGAATCTCAAACGCCGGCCGGGGTGGTCGGCGGTATCCACCGCATGCGTTCACGGAGCTAGGCGTCGCCATGTTGTCGAGCGTCCTCCGCAGCGATCGGGCCATCGCCGTCAACATCTTGATCATGCGCACGTTCGTGCAGATGCGGCGCGCAGCGAGCGAAACGACGGAGCTTGGCCACCGGATCGGCAGCATCGAACGGCGGATCGACCACCACGGGGAGATCCTGCAGGGCGTCCCTCAGGCTCTCCGAGCACTCGAACGGACCGGCGCCCCAGAGGCGCCGCGAGATCGGCTTCCGACCCCAGACTTGATGTGCCAGTTTGGCACTTCAAGTTCCCGTTCGAGCTAACCCCGGCCGGTGTCGCTCAGCCGCTCCGACGTCCGGCGCAGCCGCTCCGACAGCAGCTTCGCGAGCACGCGATGGAGGATCGGGAACGCCCGCGCCGCGCGATCGAAGCTCGCGGCGTCGAGCTCGAGCGTCGTCGTGGGCTGCGTCGCGACCACCGTCGCGGAGCGCGGCAGGTCGACCATCACGCCCATCTCGCCGATGATCTCGCCCGAGCCGAGCCGCGCGAGCTCGATCGCGCGGTCGTCGCTGCGGCGCTGGCGCTCGACCTTGCACTGGCCCTCGAGGACGAAGTGGATCGACGTCGATGGCTCGCCCTGCTTCATGAGCGTCTCGCCGATCTTGAACGTGTGGATGTTCCCGAACCGGATGAGGAACACGAGCGCGCTCTGGTCGAGCGCCGCGAGGTGCGGGCTCGCCCCAAGGGTCTTGAGGATCTCGGCCTCGTTCAGCTGGGTAGCGATTGCCCGACCCGTGACTCGGTGCTCCGGAGGCGCTCGCTCAGCAGCCGCGCGATGACGCGGTGCAGGATCGGGTAGGCCTTCGCGAGCCGTTCGAAGTTCGGCGTGTCGAGCTCGAGCGACTCGGTCGGCGCGATTGCCGTGACCGTCGCCGAGCGCGGGATGTCGATGACCACGCCCATCTCGCCGACCACCGCGCCGGCCTCGAACTCCGCGAGCTGCACCGGGCGGTCGTCGGTTCGGCGGGTGCGCTCGGCCCTCACCTTGCCGTCGAGGAGGAAGAAGATCGACGTCGAGGGCTCGCCCTGCTTCATGAGCGTCTCGCCGGGGCGGAAGGTGCGGCGCTTGCCGAGGCGGACGAGGAACATGAGCGCGGTCGGGTCCAGGTCGGACAGCAGGGGGCTTTTGGCCAGGGTCGCCCGGATATCTTCCTCATTCATCCGTGCTTGAGGTTAGTCCTTACAAGCGTCCGTGGGCGGGTTCTGGCGCTATTTCGCGACGGTGAGGGCGGCGCTCCCGGAGGCGCTGCCGGCCAGGACGACCACCTGCGCGATCCCCTCGTTCGGCGGGGCGAAGAAGCTGATCGCGGCGCGGCCGGCCGCGTCGGTCGTGGCCGTCCCGATGGTGATGACTCCGACCTGGAGCGAGACCTTCTGGCCGGCGACCGCCGTGCCGGCGAGCGTGACGTTCGCGGTGACGAACCCGCCCGGCTTCACCGTCGCGTTCGCGAGGGCGACGGTCACCGTCGTCGCGGCGGTCCCCGGCGCGGCCGACGCCTTGACCGTGACGGTGAGCTGGGTCTTCGTCTCGTTGCCCGCACGGTCGCGCGCGATGACCGTGAGCGGGAGCGCGCCGACCGGCACGGTGACGGTGTCGCTGAAGCTGCCGTCCTGGCCGACGATGACGCTCCGATCGTTCACGAGCACCGTCGCGCCCGGCTCGGCCTTGCCTTCGACCGTGACGTTCGGCCCGTCGACGGTGTCCTTGTCCTTCGGCTTCGTGAGCGCGAGCGGCGGCGCGGTGCGATCGAGGACCACGGCCTGGGTCGTCGTCGCGATCGTCTCGGTCGCGGTGACGAGCGAGATGTCGATCTGATTCGTGCCCTCGACGAGCGAGAGCGGGAGCGCGAAGCGGCCATTCGCGTCGAACGGCGTGACGACCGCGGCGCCGCCATTCACGCGGATCGAGACCTTGCGGTCCGCGGTGCGCCCGAACGATGGGATGAGGCCTTGCACGAGGAGCGCGGGGTCCTTGGTGAACTGCGGGAGCGTGTCGATCGTCGGCGCGGCGCCGACCTGCCCGGTGGTCTGGGTCACGATCGTGAGATCGCTCGCCGGGACCGGTGCCGGAATGATGCCGGTCACGAACGAGCCGGCCGACCCGGCGATCCGCGCGACGCCGCCCGCGGCGGTGTCGGCGACGAGCACCGCGCTCAGCAGCACGACGCCCCAGACCAGACCGGTGAACGCTGGCGAGAGCCGGCGCCTGGCGCGACGCTGTTTCGCCGCGCGCGCGACGGCGCGATAGCGGTCGGCGGGCGCGGGCGGCCGGCGGCGGGCCGGGGCGAAGCGGGTGGTGCTCATGCCTTCCTCAACTAACGCACGACGATAGGAAACCGGGGTAGCGAAAGGGCGTCGGCTCAACGCCGGCGCCCTCCGCTGGTGGGTGGGATGAGGGGCTGACCGTTTAGTGCCGCCTGACGGCGGTGCCCAGACTGTACGCCGGGCGCCCACTCCGTCAAGTCCTTCCATGACGGACCCGATGGTCCTGGGCGCATCTTCGCGCCGCCCCGGATACTTGCGTTGCATGCAGCAGCAGACCTCCGCCTGGGTCCCCGGCCTCGAGGGCGTCGTCGCGATCAAGACGAGCATCAGCGATGTCAAGGACGGGCTCCTCGTCTACCGGGGCTACTCGATCGACGACATCCTCAAGGGCAAGGCCGAGTACGAGGAGGTCGCCTTCCTCCTGCTGAACGGCGAGCTCCCGAACAAGATCCAGCTCCGCGATTTCAAGGCCGAGCTCAGTAAGCACCGCGCGCTCTCGCCGTTCCTGCGCGACGTCCTGAAGGAGGCGAGCGAGAACGCGTCGCCGATGGACGTGCTCCGCACGATCGTGAGCGCTTCGAGCTTCGAGGATCCGTTGGAGGGCGACAACTCGCCCGAGGCCGAGTACCAGAAGGCCATCCGCCTCGTCGCGAAGATGCCGACGATCCTCGCCGCGTACATCCGCCGGCGGAAGGGCCAGCAGCCGATCCCGCCGGACCCGGCGCTCGGCCACGCCGCGAACTTCGCGCAGATGACCTGGGGCGATCAGCAGGACCCCCGCTCGGCCGCGGTGCTGAACACGTGCTTCATCCTCCAGGCCGAGCACGGCCTGAACGCGTCGACGTTCGTCGCGCGCACCGTCACCTCGACGAACGCCGACATGCACGCCGCGGCGACCGCGGCGCTCGGCGCGCTGAAGGGCCCGCTCCACGGCGGCGCGACCGACGGGACGATGAAGATGCTCGATGAGATCGGCACGCCCGAGCACGTCGCCGCGTGGGTCGAGAAGGCGATCGCGAGCAAGTACAAGTTCTCCGGTTTCGGTCACCGCGTGTACAAAACGCACGATCCGCGCGCGCCGCACCTGCGGCGGTTCGCCGAGGATCTGGCGAAGACCTGGAAGGGCCCGAAGTACTTCGAGATCCAGGAGCGGCTCGCCGAAGAGATCGCGAAGCAGCGACCGTCGATGTCGCCTGCCGCGGCCGAGAAGGTGAACGTGGTGAACGTCGACTACTACGCCGCGACGACCTACACGTTCCTCGGGATCCCCGCCGACCTCGGCACCTCGATCTTCGCGGTCGGCCGGATGGCCGGCTGGTGCGCGCACATCATCGAGCAGCACGCGAACAACCGGCTCATCCGGCCGGAATCTGAATACACGGGTCCGACCGGAAAGAAGTGGATCCCGCTCGCGGAGCGTTAGCCCTTTAGATGCATAGGTAGATGCACATGAACCGCGGCGCGCCTGGGGCGGGACAGACATCAACGGCGCACTCGATAAGGAAGCACGCGACGCGCGCCGGCGGGATCGGCGGGATGATCGGCTTGCAGCCCTTCGCGATGCAGACCAGCGCGGGGATCGGAAGCCAGATGTTGCACCAGCCCCAGAGAAGGATCATCGCCGCACGCGGGTCTGTCAGCGCGTAGTTGGTGACCTTCGGTTTGCCCTTGCCGTCGGGTGCGTGTTCGACCGTCATGAGGTGGGCACCCTCACTCTGAACGGCGATCTCCTTCAGCCGCTTGGCCAGCTTGAGCTGGTCGATCCCGGCATTGCCTGCCGTACCCATCGCCGCCTTGTACCGACGAGCGAGCTGCTTCAGCTCCCGATCAGCCGACCCGGTGGTCCGTGCGGTGCTCTTTCTCTTACGCGCTTCAGCCATCGAAACGCCTCCCCCTTGATCTCGGCGCGAAAAACCGGAACTAGAGCACGCACTTCCCCAGACAGGTGAGCAGCACGCCCGCCGTGCCGCCCGCGACACCGGCGATGCCGATGCCGATGATCAGCGGCACGGTCAACGTGCCGCCTGACGCGACCACAGCAACCAGCGCCCCGACGATCAGCGCGAGCTCGACCCAGCCGGCCGAAGGAAGCACCTGGCTGACGCACTCTTTGAAGCAGTCCCAACCCTGGAGAGCGCCTCCTATGCCGCCCGTCGCTATCGCCTCCCCACGATGGATCCTGCGATCGCAGCGAAGACCAAGACACCGCGGTAGTCAGGCATGACTTGGTAGAGATACACGAGGATGCCAACGATCACGCCGAAGAGGACGTACCCAAGGACCTTGCCCATTGCTCGACTCCCTTTCCGCTATAGGACGCATTTCGCCAGACAGACCAGCAGGGTGTCGCCCACGCCCGCGACAACGAACGCTGCGCTCACGCCGAGGATCACTGGCACGGTGAGCGTCCCGCCGCTCGCGACGATCGCGACAAGGACCGCGACGATGCAGACGATCTCGACGTAGCCGAGAGTCGGCAGGACGCTACTGACGCACTCTTTGAAGCAGGACCACATGAGCCTTGCAACCTCCTTTCTTCCGATGTCTCCTCGCTCGGACCGATCTATGGCTTCAGTACGTAGTCGAACCAGAGGCGACCTCCCTCGGTGAAGCCGGCCGGCGGATTCGCCGGCTGTTGCGGCATGGCCGCCGCGAGCGGTACCGGAGCGCCTTGCACCTGGAGCCAGTCGCTGCGCACGAACTCCTGCTTCGTCTTCTCGTCCAGGCGCGACATGAGGGCTACCAACGGGATCGATGCCCACGGCGTGCTCTGGGTCGACACCATCGCCGCGAAGCCGCCGTCCGTCATCTTCTCCAAGGCGTCCTTTGGTGTCGCGTTCACGCTCCCGTGGTGCGCCACTTTCAGGAACCGCACCCGCGGCAGGATCTGATCGGGCTTGGCGTTCTCCAACCACCAGCGCCAGTTGCCGTACTGCGCGTCGCCGGCGAAGAGCAGGGTCTGCCCCTGATACGAGAACAGCGCGACGACGCTCTCGTTGTTCCTGGCCTTGTCCAGCGCGAACGCGAGGTTCTCCACGCTCGAGGTCGTCGCGTCCGCGAGACCCTGCTCATCGGCCTTCGAGAGGGCGAGATCGCCAAGCGCGACTGCCGCGGCACGCCAGCTTCGCGCGAACGGTTCGATCGGCGGACTGTCGCCGGCCCCGCCCTCGCCAAGGCCGACGTAGTGCTGGTTCGCCGGCGGATCCATCTGGGCCAGGAACGTCACGTCCGTGGGCGGCCCCAGGACATCCACGGTGAGCCCGGTGATCCCGGCCGCATCGGTGAGGCCGTCCTTCGCCTTCAGGTAGCGCACCTTGGCGCCGACGCCGAAGCCGGTCTTCAGGAGTGCGATCGCGTTCGCGTTCCCGGTGAGGTTCGCGACGGCCGCCGCGGCCGCGGTCGTCAGGGGCTGCCGCGCCGCAGCCGGCGGGAGCGCGTCGAAGTGGGCCGCAAGCTGGGCGGCCAAGGCGCCCTGCTTCCCCTGGAGCTGCACGGCCTGCGGGTTCGACGGGTCCCACGTCCAGGGCAGCCAGACCTCACCGATCTGGAACAGCTTGAACTCGGGACCGTACTTGTCGAATCCGGAGATGTGGTCTTGGTGAGCATGCGACGCGATGACGACCGCGAGCTTGCGGTTCGTCACCGCGGCGATGTCCGCGACGATGTCCTTCATCGTGCCGATGTCGCCCTTCCCGTGGACACCGCAGTCGACGAGGATGTACCGCGGCCCGGTGGCCGTCGGGAGCGACACGAGGAAGCAGTCGCCGAAGCCGACGCGGTACATCCGGACCGAGATCGAGCCACCCGGCATGCCCGGGCCGCCACCACCACCCGCGCCACCGCCACCCTTCGGTTTCGGCTTCGGCTTGGGCTTTGGTTGCGGCTTCGGCTTGGCCTTTGGCTTCGCCTTGGTGGCCGGCTTCGTGCGCTTCGTCGGCATCACGCACCTCCCTGGTGCACGAGCCGGAAGCTGATCCGCGCGGCGTCGGCGAGCTCGTCGCCGAGATCCTTCGGACCGAGGTACGCCGCCGCGTCGAGGCTCGCGGCGCGCTGCTCCTGGTAGGCGCGCTGCTCCTCGAGACGTTGGTCCCCGAGCGGCTTCTGGATCGCATACCGCACGTTCCCCTGGCGATCGAGGATCAACGTCGTCCCGCCGCGGAACGTGAACGAGCCGGCGGCAGGATTCTGGGCATCGATCGGGACCTTTTGCTGCTGCGTGAGCTCGGCGATGTAGGCGAAGGTGGTCTCGCCGTCCGGCCGCACGCGATGGACCTCGTGGAACGTCTGCGCCCAGATCTTGGTCCCGCCCACCGTCGACAGCCCGAGCCGACCCTGGTTCTTCACCGCATAGGCGTTCAGGGTCTGGCCGTTGTGGCGCTGCGCCCGCGTATGCGCCGCCGGGTCGTCCTGCTTGAACAGATCGAACCAGAGGTCGGTGCACGGCGGCAGCGACGTCTCCGGCGTGCTGCCGACGGTCGCCCAGCGGAGCGACTCCTCCGAGTAGGACGCCGCATCCCACGCCACGATCCCGCGAGAGCGGAACGCGTCGATGAGCGCCGGCCGGTACCCGTTCGGATCGTCGGGCACGAGGTCGGAGTCGGCGGTGATCATCGCTCGGAGGAAGTCGCCGAAGCGGATGTCGACCGGCGGGCAGTAGTCGAGCGCGCGGATGCAGATGTTCAGGACCTCCTCCGCCGTCTTCACCGCCGCGTCGGCGAGCCGGTTCGCGAGGTCGGGAGGCAGCCCGTTCGCCCGTGCATCGATCGGACTGAGCTGGGCGATGCGCCAGAGGTCCTCGGTCCGGCGCACGAACACGCTGAAGAACGCGTCGAACACGGCCGCGACGAGGATGGAACCGCGGGCGTGCGGCTCGAAGAGCACGTCGAGCCGCTTCGAATTCGGTGGCGTCCCGAGCGCCGACCGCAGGGCCTTGCGCATCCCCATTGCCTCGCCGAATTGCTGCGCGAGCTCGACGAGCGGGTTGGTCGTCGAGAGCTCGGCCTCGATCGCCGCGCCCGTGGTCGCGGGCGCGCGGTCCGCCGGCACATCGAGCCGGTAGATCCGTCCGCCGGTCCGCTGGATCGTGTCGAGGAGCGCGTCCTTGAACGTAAAGTGCTGGAAGAGCGCGACGATGTCCGCGAACGCCTCGTGGAACGCCGGCGCGTCGGGGCCGGTGGGCTCCATGAAGTAGTCGCGCTGGCTGTCGACGAGCGCGTGCGTCGTTTCGTGCGCAATGATGTCGTGCGACAGGCAGGTGTAGACCGTCTGCCCGGGCTTGTTCGCGCCGGGCTCGGTCATCGACGCCGGGAAGTATCCGAACAGCAGGCCGCGCAGGTCACGGCTGTAGAAGGCGTTGGGCTCCTGCATCGCGTGCGGGAAGATGCGGAGGCACTCGTCCGCCGCCTCGCCCGCCTTCATCCACCGCGCGAAGCTCCAGCGGATGGACCGGCCGAGCGCGAGCTCGAAGCGCCGGATCGTCTCGCTCGCGACCGCGTAGACCATCTGCTGGTGGAACTGCGGATCCGACTCGGCAGGGTCGAGGCCGCTCCGGATGAGGACACCCGGGTCGTCGAGGTCGACGGGCCGGTAGTAGCACTGGTTCGTCGCGTCGTAGTCGATGACCTTGAGGTACTTCCCGACCGGACCCGGC
>DASWFN010000001.1:0-15678 GCA_036394215.1 Candidatus Limnocylindria bacterium | reverse complement strand
CACGAGCGGCCTGCCGGCGTTCCTCTCACCGGACGCCGGGCTGCACTCCGGATTCATGGTGGCGCAGTACACCGCCGCGGCCCTCGTCGCCGAGAACCGGCTCCGCGCGATGCCCGCGTCGGTCGAGTCGATCCCGACCTCCGCCGACATGGAGGACCATGTGAGCATGGGCGTGCACGCCGCGCACAAGCTTGCGGCCGTGGTCACGAACACGCGCAGCGTGCTCGCGATCGAATCGCTCTGCGCGGCGCAGGGGCTCGACCTGCTCGGCATGACGAGCTCGAACGCGCTCGAGGCCGCGCGACGCGTCGTCCGCGAGCACGTTCCGAAGCTCGAGGCGGATCGACCGCTCGCGCCGGACATTTCCACGATGCGCGACGTGATCGCACGAGATCTGCTGGCGACGGCCGTGCGGCACGCCGCGGGCGAGGTCGACTAGCTCTTAGCCGTATCTCATGCTGGCCGCAGCCCGGCGTGATCGAATTTTCGTATGCAAAAGCGCTCGCGGCATCCGCTCATCAGCTCGGTGAACCTCCTGCGCGTGCTCGCGACCGGGATCACGATGCTCAGCCTGGTCGGCATGAATTCGTACGCAGCCGGCCACCTGCGCAACACCGCCGCGCCGCTCCAGCCGGCCGCCGCCCAGACATCCGCGCCCGCGACGACCAGCGGCTCCGCATCGACCGGGCGGCTGCAGCTCAGCCGCGGCGTCGCGACGACGCCGGCACCGGCGGTCACCAAGACCCACCGCAGCTAGATGACCGACGCCGTCTGGATCCTCGCGCGCTCCACCGGAACGGCGGCGCTCGTCGCGCTCGTGCTGTCGGTCCTCTCGGGCATGGCGTTGCGCTCCGCCGCGCTCGCGTGGCTCTCGCACAACCGCGGGGTCCGCGCGGTCCATGACCTGACGAGCCTGCTGTGGCTCCCGCTCGCGATCGCCCACGTGATCGCGCTCATGCTCGACCCCTACGCGAAGGTCGGGCTCGCGGATCTGGTCATCCCGTTCCTCGTCCCCTACGGCCGATTCGCGGTCGGGCTCGGCACGATCAGCCTGCAGCTCGTCGCGATCGTGCTCCTCTCGACGTGGCTGCGCGCGAAGCTCACGTACGGCGGCTGGCTCGCGATCCACCGGCTGTCATACGTCGCGTTCGTCGCGGCGTTCGCGCACGGGCTGCTCGCCGGGACCGATCTCGCGCAGCCGGTCATCGGCGCGCTCGCGTGGGTCAGCGCGGCCGTCCTCGCGATCGTCGCGTTCCGCCGCGTCACCGCGGCGCGCGGACGTCAGTCCGCGGCGCGCTCCAGGACCGTCGCGATCCCCTGACCCACGCCGATGCACATCGTCACGAGGGCATAGCGCGCGTTCGTCCGGCGCAGCTGCAACGCCGCGGTGCCCGCGAGGCGCGCGCCGCTCGCGCCGAGCGGATGACCGAACGCGATGGCCCCGCCATTCGGGTTCAGGCGCTTCTCGTCGCGCCAATCGATGCCGAGCTCGACGCACGACGCGATCACCTGGCTCGCGAAGGCCTCGTTCAGCTCGACGATGTCCAGGTCCGCCATCTCGAGGCGCGCCCGCTTCAGGGCGAGGCGTGACGACGGGATCGGGCCGAGCCCCATCTCGTCGGGGCGCACGCCGGCGACGCCGGTGCTCACGATCCGCGCGATCGGGGTGAGACCGAGCGCCTTCGCGCGCTCGCCCGACGCGACGACCATCGCCGACGCCCCGTCGTTGATCCCTGAGCTGTTGCCGGCGGTGACGCTTCCTGTCTCGGCGAAGGCGGGCTTCAGCTTCGCGAGCGCTTCGAGCGTCGAGCCCGCGCGCGGATGCTCGTCGACCGTCACGATCGCCGGCTGACCCTTCGGCTGCGGCACCGGCGTGGCGACGAGCTCCGCGGCGATCGTCCCGTCCGTCATCGCGCGTTCGGCCTTCTGCTGGCTGAGGAGGGCGAGGCAGTCCTGATCCGCACGCGAGACCGACCGCCGCCGCGCGACGTTCTCCGCGGTCTGCCCGAGGCTGACGGTGTGACCATCGGCGACGAGCTGCGGATGCGCGAACCGCCACCCGAGGGTGCTGTCCGCCGTCTCGGGCACCCCGCGCGGGTATGCGGAGTCGGGTTTGAGCGTCACGACCGGTGCGCGCGTCATGCTCTCGACGCCTCCGGCGATGAAGAGGTCGCCCTGCCCGCTCCAGATCGCCTCCGCCGCGCTGTTGATGGCCTGCAGGCTCGAGCCGCAGAGCCGGTTCACCGTCTGGCCGGGGACCTCGACCGGGAATCCGGCGAGCAGCGACGCCATCCGCGCGACGTTGCGGTTGTCCTCGCCCGCCTGATTCGCGTTGCCGAGGATCACGTCGTCGAGGTCCGCCGGATCGATGCCGCTGCGCTCGACGACGGCGCGCAGCACATGGGCCGCCATCGCGTCCGGCCGGAGCCCCGCGAGCGCGCCGCCGTACCGGCCGAACGGCGTCCGCACGTACGCGCAGATGAACGCATCGGTCACCGGCCCAGTCTACGAAGCGCACTAGCATCGAGCCGATGAGCGCCGTCGCGTCGCGCGTCGTCCGGTCGCCCCGCGGCACGCAGCTGTCGACCCTCGGCTGGCCGCAGGAAGCGCCGTTCCGGATGATCCAGAACAACCTCGATCCCGACGTCGCGGAGCGGCCCGGCGACCTCATCGTCTACGGCGGCACCGGCCGCGCGGCGCGCTCGTGGCAGGCGTTCGACGCCATCCTCGCGACGTTGAAGCGATTGAAGGACGACGAGACCCTGCTCGTGCAGTCGGGCAAGCCCGTCGGCGTCTTCCGCACGCACGAGTGGGCGCCGCGGGTCCTCATCTCGAACGCGATGCTCGTGCCGAAGTGGGCGACGTGGGAGGAGTTCCGCGCGCTCGAGGCGATGGGGCTGACGATGTACGGCCAGATGACCGCGGGGTCGTGGATCTACATCGGGACCCAGGGGATCCTGCAGGGGACCTACGAGACGTTCGCGGCGGTCGCGCGCACGCACTTCGACGGCACGCTCGATGGCCGGCTCGTCGTGAGCGCGGGCCTCGGCGGTATGGGCGGTGCGCAGCCGCTCGCGATCACGATGAACGGCGGCGTCGCGCTCGTCGTCGAGATCGATCCGACGCGCGCGGAGCGGCGGATCGAACAGGGGTTCCTGGACGAGATGACCGATTCGCTCGACGACGCGCTCGCGCGTGCCGAGGGCTACCTCGGCTCGCGGACCCCGCGGTCCATCGGTCTCGTCGCGAACGCCGCCGCGGTGCTGCCGGAGCTCGTGCGGCGCGGCGTGCGGGTCGACGTCGTCACCGACCAGACCTCGGCCCACGATCCGCTCGATGGTTACGTCCCCGACGTGCGGCATGCCGGGGTGCTGCGGATCAACGACCCGGCGGGGTACATCGAGGCCTCGCGCGCGTCGATCGCGAAGCAGTGCGAAGCGATCGTCGCGCTCAAGGATCGCGGGACCGTCGCCTTCGATTACGGCAACAATCTCCGCGGCGAGGCCCGGACCGCGGGCTTCGCGCGGGCCTTCGACTACCCGGGCTTCGTGCCCGCGTACATCCGGCCGCTGTTCGAGCGGGGCAAGGGCCCGTTCCGGTGGGTCGCGCTGTCCGGTGACCCGAAGGACATCCTCGCGACGGATCGGGCGGTGCTCGATCTCTTCCCGGATGACCGGCCGCTCGCGCGCTGGATCGAGCTCGCCGAGGCGCGCGTGCCGTTCCAGGGATTGCCGGCGCGGGTGTGCTGGCTCGGGTATGGCGAGCGGGCAGCGTTCGGCGCGCGCATCGACGACCTGGTCCGCACCGGGAAGCTCAGCGCGCCGATCGTGATCGGCCGCGACCACCTCGACTCGGGGTCGGTCGCGTCTCCGAACCGCGAGACCGAGGGGATGCGCGACGGCAGTGACGCGATCGCGGACTGGCCGATCCTCAACGCGCTGGTGAACACCGCGGCCGGCGCGACGTGGGTGTCGGTGCACCACGGTGGCGGCGTCGGGATCGGAAATTCGATCCACGCCGGCATGGTGGCGGTCGCGGATGGGACGGAGCTCGGACGTAGGAAGCTGGAGCGCGTGCTGACGACCGACCCGGGCACCGGCGTCATGCGTCATGCCGACGCCGGTTACCCGGATGCGATCGCGTTCGCGAGATCGAGGGGCCTCGACCTCCCGAGCGTCTAGGCCGTCTTCTTCAGCTCGGCCAGGATCTCGTCCAAGCGCTCGTAGCTCTCGCGCGCGCCCGACTCCATCCCGCTGTTGACCATTCCCTCGAGGTCCTCCTTCGAGGAGAACACGTCGTGCACGGTGAGGAGGGTCCGACCGTCACGCTCGGTGAGGGTCATCGTCTCGACCGAGATGTGTCCGGGGAGCGGCTCGTACTCGAAGGTCCACACGATGCGCTCCGGCGGGACGAGCTCACGGAACTCGCCCCGGAACGCGTGCTCCCCGCCGTCGGCGCCGATGTTGCGCATGCGCCACTTCCCGCCGGGCCGGGCGTCCATCGTGTCGACGACCGTGCGGTACTTCCGCGGACCCCACCAGCGCGCGACGAGCGCCGGGTCGGTCATCGCCTTGAACACCAGATCGCGCGGGGCGTCGAACTCGCGCGTGATGAGGAGCTCCGTGTCGGTCACGCGGGTGATCGTGAGGTCGGACTTACTCGTGGTGGCCATCTGCTTTCCCCTTTTTCCGTCGTAGGTCGCGCAACACGTCGTCGAGCTGCTCGAATCGCTCGTCCCAGAGCCGGCGGTACCCCTCCAGCCAGTCGTCGAGCTCCTTGAGCCCCGCCGCCCGCAGGCCGTAGATGCGCTGCTGCGCGACCGGACGGACCTGGACCAGGCCCGCGTCGCTCAGCACGCGCAGGTGCTTGGACACCTGCGGCTGGCGCATCCGGAGGCGCTCGGCGATCTGCCCGACCGGGAGCGGCCGGTGCCGGAGGAGCTCGACGATCTGGAGCCGGTTGGGCTCCGCGAGGGCGCTGAATGTGGCGTTCACCAGGCCTGTATATCCTTAGGAGCATATTCTTGTCAAGGCATATTTGTGACGAAACAGCGAAGGATCCGCGGAGGATCCGTGCGCCGGCCGCCGACCGCGAGGCCGATGCGTGTCCCGTCCGGAGGCGTCGGGACCTCGCCGAACCGTCGCGCCGTCGTGGCGAGGATCGCCGCGGCGGTCGGCGTCGTGAGCTCGCCGGCCTCGGGCGTGTCGCGGGTCGTCGGCAGCGACCGCAGCAGCTCGGCGGTCGCGGGCGGGGGCACCGCGAAGGTCCCATGGGAGAACGTGATCGTGCCGCCGCCGACGTTGATCGGCGACGCGTCGACCGCCTCGACGCCGAGCGCGTCGCAGAGCGCGTGGAAGCCGACGATGTCGAGCAGCGTGTCCGCCGCGGAGAGCTCGTGGAGCTGCAGCTGCTCGAGCGGCACGCCGTGGATCTTCGATTCGACCTGGCCGAGGCGCGTGATCGTCCGCTTCGCCGCGCGACGCACGCCCTCAGGGAGCGCGCTGCGCTCGACCGCCTCGAGCGCGGCAGGAAGCTGCCGCTCGACGCCCGGACCGTGCTCGGTCAAACGCAGCCGTGCGGCGCGCCCAGCGGCGAGCCGCACCTCCTCGATCTCGACGTCGAGCTCCGCCGCGAGCCCGAGCGCATCGCGGACCGCAAGCAGCCGCGCGAGCGGCGCGCCCGCATCGAGCAGCGCGGCCAGGAGCATGTCGCCTGCGGCGCCGGCGGAGCAGTCGAAGTACGCGACGCGCATCTAGCGCCGGTCGGCGGTCACGCGAGGCGGACGCCCGCCTGATAGACCGCCCACACCCGCCACAGCGCGGCGGCATCGGAGAGCGGGTCGCCGTGGACGAGCACGAGGTCCGCCGGCATCCCAGGCTCGATGCGGCCGGCGTGCTCCTCACCGAGCAGCTCGCCACCCGCGCGCGTCACCGCATGGAGCGCCTCGCGCGGCGTGAGCCCCGCCTCGACGAGATGCTCCACGTCCCAGGCGAGATGGCCCGCGCGCACCGAGCCGCCGCCGAAGTCGGAACCGACCGCGATGCGAACGCCGGCGCGCCGCGTCGCCGCGACGGCCGCGTAGGCACCCTCCTTGCGCTTCGCGATGCGTGCCGGCGCGTCCGCGCCGGTGAACCGCTCGAGCGTCGTCGTACGACCGAACGATTCCCACGAGCTGAAGATCGCGAGCGTGGGCACGTGGGTCACGCCGTTGCGCTTCATCGTGCGCGCGACGTCGTCGTCGATCTCCATGCCGTGCTCGATCGAGTCGACGCCGGCCTCCGCGGCGACGCGCGCGCCGTCCAGGTACCCCGCGTGGCACGCCACGCGCGCGCCGCGCGCGTGCACCGCATCGGTCGCGGCTCTCAGCGCGGCCACGCTGAACGGCGCGTCCTTCACGCCGCCCGGTGCGTCCAGGTAGATCTTCACGAGGTCGGTGCCGAGGTCGAGCTGATGCAGGGCCGCGGTGGTGAGCCCCTCGTCGTCGGTCGTGACCCACATGTCCGGATACCCGGTCTTGCCGATCCACGTTCCGGCGACCCGGATGTGCGGGTGGCCAGGCCTGCCGTCGAGCTCGGCGCGCACGTCGAGCGAGATCGGGCGGCCATCCGCGCTCGGCGCGCCGACGTCGCGAGCCCACAGGACGCCCGCCTGCACGAGCCGCTTCGCGTTGGCGCGCGCGACGTCGCGAAGGACCGCCGGGGGGTCGTCGCCGCGCGCGATCCAGTGACTGCCGCCCTGCATGGTGAGGTGGCTGTGACAGTCGACCATCCCGGGCACGATGACCGCGCCGCCCGCGTCGATCACCGTCGCGCCATGCTCGTCGATCTCGTCGTTCGGGCCGATGGCCTCGATCGTCCCGTCGCGGATCGCGACGCTCACGCCGAGCCGCAGGGAGTCGGACGAGCCGTCGGCGAATGCGGCGTCGTGGAGGACGGTGCGGGTCACGTGGTGCTCTGGGTCGGACCCGGCTGGCCTTCGTTCTGGTACTTGCCCTTGTAGCCCTCGGCGGTCGCGCCGCTGAGGCGAAGGAATACGAGCTGCAGCACCGCGGCGCCGCGCTGCAACCGGTAGCCCTTCGGATTCTGCACGCTGAGCAGTCCCTCTCCCCGCCCGGAGTAGCCCGCGTCCCACACCGCCGTGTGGATCGCCACTCCCGAACGGAGCAGGGTGGAGCGCGGCCGCGCGAAGGCCATGACGTCGGCCGGCAGATTCACCTTCTCGGCGTACCCGATCACGTAGCTTCCCTGATGCAGGTCCCACCAGCCGTCGGCATCGGGCTGCACGTCCTCGCGCGCGGCGGGCTCGCGGAGGTTCGGCGCCGCGCCGAGCAGGCCCGGCGAAGTGAGCCGCTGGATCCGCTCGATCCGAAGATCGATGCCGTTGGGCTGGAGCTGCGTCGCGATGTCGATGCCCTCGACGAGCGGCGGCTGAGCGGAAAGAGCCGCTCGGAGGTCCTCGCGCGACAGCACACTCACCGCGCCGGATGCTAGGCGGGCCGGCACGACCCTGCCACACTTCGTGGGTGCTCGCCACCCGAACGTTCCTCTTCTCGGACCTGCGCGACTACACGCGGTTCGTCGAAACGCACGGGGACGAGGCCGCACGCACGCTGATCGCGGACTATCGCCGGATCGTCCGGGCCGAGATCGCCAAGCACGAGGGCGGCGAGGTCAAGACCGAGGGCGACTCCTTCTATGTCGTGTTCACGACGACCGGCTCGGCGGTGAGCTGCGCGGCCGCGATCCTTCGCGAGGCCGACCGGTACTCCCGCGAGCGCCCCGACCGCCCGATGCGGATCGGGGCCGGCATCCACGCGGGCGAGCCCGTCCCGCACGAGGGCCAGTTCGTCGGCAGCGCCGTCATCGTCGCGGCGCGCCTGGCCCAGAACGCGTCAGCCGGCGAGCTGCTGATCACCGATGTCGTGCGGGCTCTGCTCCCGCGCAGCCTGACGCTCCCGATGAGCGAGCGGATCGGGCTCGTGCTGAAGGGGATCCAGGAGCAGCCGAAGGTCTACGCCGTCGACTGGCGCACCGCGATCCCGGTCCGCGCGGAACAGCGCGCGGCGACGGTCGACACGTCGATCCCTGCCGCGGCGCCGGGGTCGCAACAGGTGATCTGCCCAGTGGTCATCGGGCGCGACCGCGAGGCCGCGGCGCTCGACCTGCTGCTCGGAGAGGCGATCGGCGGGCGCGGCCGCACGGTGCTCGTGGCGGGCGAGGCCGGCCTTGGCAAGAGCGCGCTCGTCCGGCGGTTCGTCGATCGCGTCCGCGAGCGCGGTGCCCGCCTGCTGATCGGTGAGTGCACCGAGATCGAGGCCCGCCGGCCGTTCGGTCCGATCATCGACGCGTTCGTCTCAGGCGACCTCGCCCTGCCGCCCGAGCTCGCGCAGGGTGGACCCGGCGCGCTGCCCGTCGTCGAGGTCGAGCGATACCGGGTGCACGTCGCGTTCGCGGACCGCCTCGCCGAAGCCGCGAAAGAGCGACCCGCGGTCGTCGTGATCGAGGACCTCCACTGGGCCGACGAGGCGACGTATGAGCTCCTTCCCTACCTCGCCCGAAAGCTGCGCGACGACCCGGTCCTCCTGCTGGCCACGTACCGCAGCGACGAGCTCCATCGGCTGCATCCGCTCAATCACGTCCTCGCGGAGCTCGGTCGCGGCAGGCTGTTCGAGGAGGTGCGCCTCAAGAAGCTGACGCTCGAGGAGACCGGCGACGTCATCCGCGCCTCGCTCGCCCTCACGCAGGCGCCCAGTGCGGAGTTCCGGCAGGCGCTGTTCGACCGGACCGAGGGGAACCCCTTCTTCGTGGAGGAGATCCTGCGCGCGCTCGTCGAGAAGGGCGAGCTCGAGTATCGCGACGGCTCGTGGCATCGGACGAAGGCGGTCGCCGCGCTCACGATCCCGGCGTCGGTACGCGACGCGGTCCAGCAGCGGCTGCTGACCCTGGAGCCGCGGGCGCGGACGGCGATGAACATCGCCGCCGTCATCGGCCTCCGCTTCGACTTCGAGCTGCTGCAGGCCGTCAGCGGCCTCGACGAGGGGGCGCTCTTCGAGATCATCAAGGGGGCGATCGACGCGCAGCTCGTGCGCGAGGAGACCGGAGCCGACGGTCTGGAGACGTACACGTTCCGGCACGCCCTGTCGCGCGAGGCCGTCCTTGCGGAGCTGCTGCAGCGCGAACGGAGGATCCTGCACCGCACGGTCGGTGAGGCGATCGAGCGGCTCGTCGGCGCACACGCCGAGCGGCGTGCCGAGGAGCTCGCGTACCACTTCGATGAGGCGCGCGACAGCGCCAAGGCACAGCGCTATCACCGGCTGGCCGCGGAACGATCGCTGCGGATGGCCGCCCCGAAGCCCGCGCTGCAACACCTCGAGCGCGCGATCGAGCTCGCGCCCGACGACGATCAGGAGCTCGTGACGCTGCTCCTGCGGCTCGCCGATGTCGCGACGTCGATCTCGGACAGCGCGCGTGCGCGCCGCGCCGCGGAACAGGCGCTGGCGATCGCCAAGCAGCGGGGTGACCTGATCGCGATGGGCGACGCGGCGCACCGCCTGTCGCTGTTCACCTGGGCCCTCGGCGACGCGCCGGCCGCCGGCCGGATCGTCGATGAAGCGGTCGCCCTGCTCGAGCCGCTCGGGCCATCCGCCGCGCTCGCCGCCTGCTACACCGAGCGAGCGCGGCTGGCGATGCTCGACGATCGCTCGGCCGACGCCATCCGCTGGGGCGAGACGGCGCTCGCCATGGCGCGCGAGACCGGCGCGGTGGAGACCGAGGTGCTGGCGCTGAACTTCCTCGGCGTCGCGGAGACCCAGACCGGGGACCAGCCGGAGCAGGGCGTCGCGCACCTCGAGCGCAGCCTCGAGCTCGCCGAGGAGCGCGGCCTGCCGTACCACGCGCAACGCGCGCTGAACAACCTGATCGCCGGCCTCACGAGGGCGGGCGCACCGCACGCGCGCACGAAGGAGCTGCACGAACGCAGCGTGCGGCACGCGAAGCAGCATGGCCTCCGGATCGATCCGCTCATCTGGCGCGAGGTGTTCTTTGGATTCGCCGAGGGCAGATGGGACGAGGCCCTCCGGATCGCGGAGGACGCCCGGAACGAGACCCTCTGGACGGCCACCCGCGACCTGTTCGTCGCCCAGATGCGGCTGGCGCGCGAGGGTCCGGAGGGCGGAGCGATCCAGCTCGTCGATGACGCCTGGCGGCGGTGCGAGGCGGGCGATTCGCAGTCGCGCGTGGGCGCGTCCGCCGCGGGCGTCACCTACTTCCTCGCCGGGCGCTACGCCGAGACGCTCGATCGATCGGCGATCCAGCTCAGGGATGTGCAGCGCAATCCGACACAGTTCATGCCGGCGGCCGTGCCGGCGCTTCGCTCGGCGTGGATCCTCGGGGATGCGGCCGCCGCGAAGCCGTGGATCGACGCGCTCACCGTCGCGGCAGGAACGGCGGGCGTGGCGCAGCGCGCGTACGGCGCCGCGCTGGCCCACCGATTCGGCGGGCGGCCCGCGGACGCCGAGCGTGAGCTGCGGGTCGCGATCCGGGCCCTCGTCGAGCAGGAGTTCCCGGTGCACTCCACCATCGCCCGCCAGGATCTCATCGAGGTCCTCCTCGAGAGCGGACGGCGCGACGAGGCCCAGCAGGTCGCCGCGGAGCTCCTCCCGTTCTGGCGCGCCGTCAGGGCCACGTGGTACGTGGGCCGTCTCGAGGCGTGGCTGCGGGAACGCGGCCTCGCGGTGCCGGCGTGAGCCCGCCCGCCGCGAAGCCGGTCTCGGCGTCCAAGACCGTCATGGCCCGGACGATGCTGCCGAGCGACGCGAACCCGTCGGGGAACGTCCACGGCGGCGAGATCATGCGGCTCATCGACGAGTGCGCCGGCGCCGCGGCGACGAGGCACGCGCGGCAGCGCGTCGTGACAGCGCGGGTCGACGAGCTCTCGTTCCTCGCACCCGTCTACGTCGGCAATCTCGTCACGGCGCGCGCGTCGGTGAACGACGTGGGCACCAAGAGCATGGAGGTCGGCGTGAGCGTGGACGCCGAGGACCTGCTGACCGGAAAGGTCGTTCACGTGTCGTCGGCGTACCTCGTCTTCGTCGCGATCGGACCGGACGGGAAGACCGCCCCGCTCCCCGCCGTCGCGGCCGAGACCGACGAGGAGCGGCGGCGGATGGCGGCCGCGAAGGGCCGCCGCGAACGGCGGCTCGCCCGCTAGCATCGCGCGCAGTGCTGGGATGGAGGGTCACATGAGACGCGCAGTGCGGGTCCTAGCGATCTCGCTGGCAGCGCTCCTCGTCGGCGCGGCCTGTCAGGCGCCCCGGGCCACCTCGGAATCGACGTCCGGCCCGAGCGGCGGCGCGAGCGCGAGCAAGGCGCCGGACTTCACCGGGAAGACGTTGAACATCGTCACGGGCGGGACCGGCGGCGTGTACATCGTGTATGGCGCCGGCCTCGCCGACGTGCTGTCGAAGAAGATGAAGGTCGCCGCGAGCGCGCAATCCACGCCGGCCTCCGTCGACAACATGAAGCTCATCCGCGACGGCAAGGCCGACCTCGCGTTCACCCTCGCCGACACGGCGTACGACGCGATCAACGGGAAGAACCGGTTCGCCCCGCCGGAGGCGAAGGTCGACGCAAAGACGATCGCGGTCATGTACTCGAACTACATGCACATCGTCGCCAAGACGAGCGGCGGCATCAACACGGTCGCCGACCTGAAGGGCAAGCGCGTCTCGATCGGTGCGGCGGGCTCCGGGACCGAGACCAAGGGCATCCGGATCCTCGAGGCGTATGGCCTCAACGCGACGACCGACATCCAGCCGCAGCGCCTGAACGCCCAGGACTCGGCCGACGCGCTGCGCGACGGAAAGATCGACGCGTTCTTCTTCGACGGCGGCCTGCCCACCAGCGCCGTCACCGACATCGCGAACTCGACGGCGGTCAAGCTCATCGACCAGACCGACGCCGTCGCGAAGATGAACGCGAAGTACGGCAACTTCTACTTCGCCGCGAAGATCCCGAAGGGAACGTACAAGGGCAACGACACGGACGTCGTGACCGCCGGCGTCGCGAACCTGCTCGTGGTGCCCTCGGCTTTCGATGCCGCGTTCGTGAAGGCGATCCTCACCTCGATGTTCGACAACCAGCCCGACCTCGTGCTCGTGCACCCCGAGGCGAAGAACCTCAAGCTCGACACGGCGACGCAGGGCTCGCCGATCGACTTCCATCCGGGCGCGATCGACTTCTACAAGGCGAAGGGCGTGTGGAAGCCGTAGCGGCGTGAGGGCCGTGGCCCTCGGTCTCGCGGTCGTCGTGCTGACGGGGGTGGCCTTGGCCACCCCCGTCGCCGTCCTCCGCATCGATCCCGGCGGCCGGCTGTACGCGCTGGCCGGCGGCGAGCGGTACGAGTACTCG
This sequence comes from Candidatus Limnocylindria bacterium, assembly GCA_036394215.1. GTDB lineage: Bacteria > Chloroflexota > Limnocylindria > P2-11E > P2-11E > UBA4735. The sequence goes on along the minus strand of DASWFN010000001.1, from coordinate 3,271 downwards.
TACCAGCAGTCCATCTATCAGGTCGCGGTGATCGAGGAGCACGTCCGGAGCGGCGACGCCCTCCGCATCGTGCGCGTCCGCTCGCGCGACCTGCGCGCCGTGGAATACTTCCGCTGGGATGGCCAGATCCGGCATGAAGGCGACGAGTTCGTGCAGGATGCGCCGCCGAACCATGTGGCCGCACTGACCATCCGCGTCACGACCGAGGGCCGCCAGCGGCTGCGCGGCGCCGGCTTCGACCTCGTCCTCCGGACCGAGCTCGGAGAGACCGTCGTGACCGTGACGCCCGGCTACGCTCCGCGCCTCCTCGCGCTCCTCGGGCGCCAATGAGCGACGAGGTCATCGTCCGGCCCGATTTCGATCAGGTCCTCGCGGATGAGAAGAACCGCGAGATCATCGAGGAGTTCGAGAACGAGGCGAAGACCCGCACGCTGAGCGGGTGGTGGGCGCGCCTCGTCACCGGCCTGTCCGTCGCGACGACGCTGTTCGCCCTGTACTACGCCGCGGCCGGGGCCGAGATCCCGTTCACGACATTCGTCCTCGTGCCGACGGTCAGCGTGTTCGGCCAGACGATCACGACCAAGCAGATCTACGAAATGATCTTCCTCGCCGCGATCCTCACGCTCACGTTCCTCCTCTACCCCGCCCATCCCCGCTTCCTCAAGCGGGTGAACCCCGTGCTCGACATCCTGCCCGCGATCGCGTCGGTCGCGATCGCGCTCTACGTGCTGTTGAACTTCGAGCAGGTCATCTATCGGGCGAACAGCCCGACGCCGACCGACTTCGTCTTCGGGATCGTCGCCATCGTCGTCGTGCTCGAAGCCTCCCGCCGCACGATCGGCTACCACCTGCCGGTCCTCGGCCTGATCTCGATCGGCTACGCGTACTTCGCCGACTTCATGCCCGGGCCGTTCCGCGGCCCCCCGAAGAACCTCGACGACATCATCGCGAACCAGTACCTCGGCACCGACGGCATGCTCGGCCAGCCGCTCCTCGTCGCGGCAACGTTCATCATCCTGTTCACCATCTACGGCGCGATCCTCGACTACACCGGCGCCGGGAAGTTCTACGTCGACCTCGCGTTCGCCCTCACCGGCCGCAAGCCGACGGGCGCGGCGCGCACCGTGACGGTGGCGTCGTTCCTTCTGGGCACGGTGTCGGGGTCGGGCGTCGCGACGACCGTCACGCTCGGCTCGATCGCCTACCCGATGCTGAAGAAGGCCGGGCACGATCGCGAATCGTCGGGTGCGATCCTCTCGGCCGGCGGCATCGGCGCGGTCATCTCGCCGCCGGTCCTCGGCCCCGCCGCGTTCATCATGGCCGAGCTCCTGCGCATCTCGTACCTCGACGTCGTGATCATGGCGATGATGCCGACGATCCTCTTCTACCTCGGCATCCTCCTCACGATCGAGATCGACGCCCGCCGCCTGAAGGCCCAGCCGGTCGTGCTCGACGCGCCGGGCTTCTGGTGGCTGACGAAGCGCTACTGGTACCAGTACACGTCGCTGTTCGCGATCATCGTCTTCCTGTTGATGGGCTTCAGCACCATCACGGCGATCTTCTGGTCGATCATCCTCGCGATCGTCGTCCCCTACATCCGCAAGGAGACGTCGCTGTCACCCGCGAAGCTGGTCGCCGCGCTGGCCAGCGGCACCCGGCAGGTCCTGTCGGTGGCGGCGACGACCGCGGTGGCGGGCATCACCGTCGGGATCCTGCTGCAGACCGGGCTCGGTCTCAAGATCTCGAGCCTGATCTTGGCTCTCGGCCTCGGGAATCTCGTGCTCACGCTCGTCGTCGCCGGCGTCGTGCTCTGGGTGCTCGGCCTGTCGCTGCCGATCACGGCGACATACCTCGTCGCCGTGCCGACGGTGATCCCGGCGCTCGTGACGCTCGGAGTGCCGCCGCCCGCCGCGCACATGTTCGTCTTCTATTACGCGGTCCTCAGCGAGGTCTCGCCGCCGGTCGCGCTGTCGCCGTTCGCAGCGTCGGCGATCACAGGTGGCAATCCGTACAAGACGATGATGCTCACCTGGAAGTACTGCCTGCCGTGCTTCCTGGTGCCGTTCATGTTCACCCAGCCCGATGGACTCGCGATCCTGTGGCGCGACACGACGATCTTCGACGCGGCCCTCGCGTCGATCTCCGCGATCGCGGGGATCGCCGCGATCGTGTCCGGCGTCGGCGGCTATCTGTTCAAGCCGACGACGCTCGTCGAGCGCGTCCTGCTCGTGGTGAGCGGGCTGCTCCTGCTCGCTCCCGGCATCGTCGCCGACGCGGCCGGCCTCGCGCTGTTCCTGCTCGCGATCGGCTCGCAGCTGGTCCTTCGCGGCTCGATGGCCACCACGACGACGGCTTGAGCATCGACCGCGCACGCGACGCGGTCCTGCTCGGCGTGATCGTGCTGGTCACGAGGTTGCCGTTCGCGACCCACGCGCTGTGGGAATGGGATTCGGTCCTCTACGCGAAGGCGCTCGAGCAGGGCTTCCACGTGAGCGCGGACATCGGGGACCAGCGGCCGCACCCGCCCGGCTACCTGTTCTACGTCGCGCTGTCGAGCGCCGCGCGATGGATCACCGGCGACAGCAACGCGGCGCTCGTCGGAGTGTCGGTCGTCGCGAGCGCCGTCGCCGCCGCGGTCATCTATCTCCTCGCGCGCCGGTTCGCGAGCCGCGAGCTCGCGGCATTCGCGGCGCTCGCGTTCGCCGTCGATCCGCTCGTGTGGGCCCATGGCGAGATCGCGCTGCCGTACATCGTGCTGGCCGCGTGCTCCGTCACGCTCGCGCTGCTGTTCTGGGACGCGCGTCACGGCGATGAGCGCCGGGGGCTCATCGCGAGCGCGGCGTTCGGCATCGCGGCGGGCTTCCGCCAGGACCTGCTGCTCGTCCTCGGTCCGCTCTGGCTCTGGAGCCTGCTGCCAGGCGGCACGCGGCGCGTCGCGCTCGGCGCGGTCGCGGTCGGCGCCGCGAGCCTGCTGTGGCTCGTGCCGGCTGCGCTCTGGTCCGGCGGCGTCGGCGCGTACGTGGCCGCGATCGCGACGCAGTCCGGAACGATCAGCGGCCGGTCGGTCGCGGGCGGTGGCGGCGAGGTCCTCTGGTACGACCTGCGCTTCGTCGTCCTCGCGCTCTCGTGGGGACTGTTCGCGCTCGGGGCGGTCCTGCTCGGCCTCCTCCTCGCGCCGGCGCTGCACTGGGCCCGCCGCCCGCGGATCCGGCGGCCCGGCGAGCTGACGACGTTCTTCCTGGTCTGGCTCCTGCCCGGCCTCGCGATCTAC